>CAIOKP010000165.1 GCA_903858875.1 uncultured Sphingomonadales bacterium | reverse complement strand
CGCGCCGCGATGCGCACGCTGCGCCAGGGTGGCGGGCTGAGCGGCTTCACCAAGCGCAGCGAGAGCGAGTACGATCCGTTCGGCGCCGCGCATTCCTCGACCTCGATTTCGGCGGCGCTGGGCTTTGCGATGGCCAACAAGATCGCGGGCGAACCGGGCAAGGCGATTGCCGTGATCGGCGATGGATCGATGAGCGCGGGCATGGCCTATGAGGCGATGAACAATGCGCAGGCCGCGGGCAACCGGCTGGTCGTCATCCTGAACGACAATGACATGTCGATCGCGCCGCCTGTGGGGGGGCTGTCGGCCTATCTCGCGCGGCTGGTGTCGTCGCGCCCGTTCCTGTCGCTGCGCGAATTGGCCAAGCGGCTGTCGCGCCGGCTGCCCGAACCTTTGCAGCGCGCCGCACGGCTGACCGATGAATATGCGCGCGGCATGGCGATGGGCGGCACGCTGTTCGAGGAATTGGGTTTTTACTATGTTGGCCCGATCGACGGTCATAATCTCGAACAATTGATACCCGTGCTGGAAAATGTGCGCGATGCGGCGTCCGGGCCGTGCCTGATCCATGTCGTCACGCAAAAGGGCAAAGGCTATGCCCCGGCCGAGGCCGCGTCCGACAAATATCACGGCGTCCAGAAATTCAACGTCGTCACCGGCGAACAGGCCAAAAGCCCCGCCGGCCCGCCCAGCTACACCAATGTGTTTGCCAAGGCGCTGACCGCCGAGGCGACGCGCGATCCCACAATCTGCGCGATCACGGCGGCGATGCCGACCGGCACCGGCCTCGATAAATTCGCCGAATTGTTCCCCGACCGCAGCTTTGACGTCGGCATCGCGGAACAGCATGCGGTGACCTTTGCCGCCGGCCTCGCCGCGCAAGGGATGCGGCCATTCTGCGCGATCTATTCAACATTCCTGCAACGCGCCTATGATCAGGTCGTGCATGACGTCGCGATCCAGAACCTGCCGGTGCGCTTTGCGATCGACCGGGCCGGTTTGGTTGGCGCCGATGGCGCGACCCATGCCGGATCCTTCGACGTGACCTATCTGGCCAGCCTGCCCAACATGGTGGTGATGGCCGCCGCTGATGAGGCGGAACTGGTCCATATGGTCCACACCGCCGCGTGTTATGACGATGGCCCGATTGCCTTTCGCTATCCGCGCGGGAATGGCACCGGCGTCGCTATGCCCGCCACGCCCGAACGGCTGACCATCGGCAAAGGGCGGATCGTGCGCGGGTCGGAAAAGGGTGGCAAGATCGCGATCCTGTCGCTCGGCACCCGCATGGCCGAAGCGACAAAGGCCGCCGACGCGCTGGAGGCCAAGGGGCTGCCGACGACAGTGGCCGACATGCGCTTTGCCAAACCGCTGGACGAGGATCTGATTCGACGACTGTGCGCGACGCATGACGTTGTTGTCACCATCGAGGAAGGCAGCATCGGCGGGCTGGGTGCGCATGTATTGACCATGGCCAGCGATGAAGGGCTGACCGATGGCGGGCTGAAAATCCGCACGATGCGGTTGCCCGATGTGTTCCAGGACCACGATTCGCCCGACCAGCAATATGACACCGCCCGCCTGACCGCGCCGCATATCGTCGATACGGTGTTGAAGGCGCTGCGCTGGAACGAAACCGGTATCGGCGCCGAAGAGGTGCGCGCCTGATGTCAGGCTTCATGGCCGATGCGGCGATGCCCGCAGCATCGGCTGTGGTGGTACAGGTCGCCAATGTGCGCAACAGCAGGGGCCGGGTGCATGTCGCCCTGTGTCCGCATGAGAAATTCCTCAGCCACACCTGCGCTATCGAGGGCAGCGCGCCGGCGCATCCCGGAGTGACCACCATCACGTTGGAAGGGGTGCCCCCCGGCGACTATGCCGCGCAAGCATTTCATGACGAAAACGACAATCACAAAGTTGATCAGGGGATCTTTGGCATTCCCAAAGAGGGCGTCGGCTTTTCCCGCGACGCCCGCATCGCATTTGGCCCGCCCAAATGGGCCGATGCGGTGATCACCCATGGCGATAGCCGCCAAACGATCCACCTCACCTTACGCTATTTCATGGGGCCGGGCGGCCCTGATGCATGGGCGCGGTCAGAGCGCCCACGCTGAAACGCTATTTCGGATTGGCCGCCAATTGGTTGAGATGGCCGATCAACGCCGCCGCGCCGCCCTTGGCCACCACGCCCGCGAAATCCGACCGCCGCGTCGCCAGTTGGCTGATCGCATTGCGATAATAGACGTCGATGATTTTCCACTGCCCGCTGCCCGGCGCGCCCACCTCGCGCAGCCGATAGTTGAGCGCCTCATTGGTGCCCGGCCCGGTCAGCGTGGTGCGCACCAATTTGTCACCGCCCCGCGTTTCGACCGCCCCTGCCAGCGTGAATTTCTCGCCGGAATAGCCGTCGAAATTATGCGCATATTGCGAGATCGTCATCGCGCGAAACGCTGTCACCACGCCGTTTTGTTCGGCCGCCGAAAAGCTGGTCCATGCCGGGCCAACCGACAGGCGGGTCATCAACGGCAAATCAAACGCGCGATCGACCGCCGGCGTAATGATTCGCGCGCGGGTCGCAACGCCGCCCGCCGCCTTCATCGTGGCGATCAAGCCGGCATCCAGCCCGTCAATTGTCTGCGCCGCCGGGTCGCCGGCCTGTGCCAGCGCCGCCGGCACGCAGGCTGCCATCATGGCTGCGGCCATAACCATGGCACCGACCCTATTTTGCACGCGCCGCTTGCTCATCATTTTTCTCGCACACCTTCGCCGACCCCGCTGCGGGCCGTGCCAATCGATTAAGCGATGCCGCCTTGCGAAGCAATGAAGCAACGGTTCATCTTCCATCCACCTTTTCATCGCCACAAGAGGCCGCTAGATTGTTCCCGAACAGCCGCCGCATAGAGATTTTCCCGCAAGGTCGATCAAAAAGGGTGACGCCCGCTTGCCGCACGCCGATCATTCCACCGCGCCGTTGCGCATTATTCTGGCTGCCCCCCGCGGATTTTGCGCCGGGGTCGTGCGCGCCATCGCCATCGTCGAACGGGCGTTGGAACAGCACGGCGCGCCGGTCTATGTCCGCCATGAAATCGTCCACAACGCCCATGTGGTGAACCGGCTGCGCGCGATGGGCGCCGTGTTTGTCGAGGAATTGGACGAAGTGCCCGATGGCGCCACCACCGTCTTTTCCGCCCATGGCGTCCCCCGCAGCGTGGAGGCGGCGGCCAAGGCGCGCGGCCTGCCCGTGTTCGATGCCACCTGCCCGCTGGTCACCAAAGTCCACCTGCACGGCGCGCGATTTGCCCGCGAAGGCCGTGCCGTCGTGTTGATCGGTCACGCTGGCCATCCAGAGGTCGAGGGCACCTTGGGCCAGATTCCCGGCCCGGTGCATCTCGCCGCTACGCCTGCCGATGTGGCGACCTTGCCGTTACCCGACGACGCGCCCGTCGCCTATGTCACCCAAACGACGCTGTCGGTGGATGACACGCGGGCCGTCATCGCGGCCATCCACGCACGGTTTTCCGATGTCGCCGGGCCGGATGTCGCGGATATTTGCTATGCCACGCAAAACCGCCAAAATGCGGTGCGCGATCTGGCGCAGCAATGTGACGCGCTGATCGTGGTCGGCGCGGCCAACAGTTCCAATTCCAACCGGCTGCGCGATGTCGCGCTCGCGCTGGGCAAACCGGCGTGGCTGGTGGGCGAGGCGAGCGAGATCGACGCTGCATGGCTGACCGGCATCACCACGCTGGGCATCACCGCCGGGGCCAGCGCGCCCGAGGCGCTGGTCGAGGATGTCATTGCCCAATTGGCCCGGTGGCGCAAAATATCGGTGTCGGAACTTGACGGCATCCGCGAAAACGTCTCCTTCAGCCTGCCCGCCGCCTTGCGCCGCGCGGGCGACCGCCACCTGGCAACCGGCGGCTGAGCACAGCGCAATGGAGTAACCGATGTCCCTTCCCCTTGGCCCCATCGTGCGGATCGCGGCCCACGCCATCACCAGCCAGATCAAGGGCGGCAAATACCCGCTGGTGCTGATGCTGGAGCCGCTGTTGCGCTGCAATCTGGCGTGCCCGGGCTGTGGCAAGATCGACTATCCCGACGCCATTCTCAACCGCCGGCTGTCGTATGACGAATGTATGGAGGCGATTGAGGAATCGGGTGCCCCCGCCGTGTCGATCGCCGGGGGCGAGCCATTGCTCCACCGCGATATGCCCCAGATCGTCGCAGGCTATATCGCGCGGAAGAAATTCGTGATCCTGTGCACCAACGCGCTGCTGCTGAAAAAGAAGATCGCGGATTACACGCCGTCGCCCTATTTCACCTGGTCGATCCACCTCGATGGCGATCAGCCGATGCACGACAAGGCGGTCGATCAGGCCGGCACCTATGATGTCGCGCTTGAGGCGATCCATCTGGCCAAGGCGCAGGGCTTTCGTGTACAGGTCAATTGCACCGTGTTCAACGATGCCAACACCGAACGCCTCGCTGGCTTCCTAGACCTGATGACCAGCCTCGATGTCGAGGTGACGATCAGCCCCGGCTACGCCTACGAACGCGCCGCCGATCAGGACCATTTCCTCAACCGCGAAAAGACCAAGCTGTTGTTCCGCGACCTGTTCAAGCGCGGCGCCAAGGGCAAACCGGGCACCGGTAAATCTGGGGGCGGCGGCAAGGCGTGGAAATTCACCAACTCGCCGCTGTTCCTCGACTTCCTCGCCGGCAATCGCAGCTATGAATGCACGCCATGGTCAATGCCGTTGCGCACCGTATTCGGCTGGCAAAAGCCCTGCTACCTCGTCGGCGAAGGCTATGTCGACACCTTTGCCGAGCTGATGTCCGGCACCGATTGGGACCAGTATGGCGTTGGCAAATACGAAAAATGCGCCAATTGCATGGTCCATTGCGGCTTTGAAGGCACCGCCGCCCGCGAAGGCCTGACCCGCCCGCTGGAATTCCTCAAGATCGGTATCACCGGCATCGTGACCGATGGCCCGATGGCGCCCGACATCGACCTGTCGCACCAACGCGCCGCCGTCGACGTCCACGCCACCCACGTTGATCAGGCGTTGGAGAAAATCAAGGTTGCCGACCCCGAGGGCTATGCGAGGGCGACGCGGTAAACGGGTAAGACGCAGGGGCCATCGCCCCTGCACCTTTTTTCGCTACCTTGCGTCGAACGCCAGCCGATCCCCCGCCAGCTTGGCCCCGGCGATCAACTCGCGATAGGCCTTGGCAAAGCCAATCAACGTCCGCGTCAGATGCGGCAATTGCCCCGGCTGCCCCATCACCGACCGTAGCACCGCGCCGACATCCACCCCGCCATCGGGGCGCATCATCACGCTCACCGCCGATGGCAATTCGGCTTCGGCAATGTCGGAAATACAGCGCAAAATCACAAAAGGCACATTGGCATGTGCCGCCGCCTCGCCCGCGATATGGCTTTCCATATCGGCGGCCAGCGCGGCGCTCGCCCATGACCGTTCGACCTTGTCATGTTGTTCGGACAACAAATGCCCATCGGCGTGGATCGACCCGACCGCCGCATGGGGCAGCCGCGCCTGCAACGCCGCGACCCAGCGTTCGTCGCATTTGGCGTGGAACGTGCCCGACAACCGCTTGCCGATCACCCATTGGCCCAGCCGCAGCCGCCGATCGATGCCGCCGCCCATGCCAAAGCTGACGATGCCCGCCGCGTGCTCCGCCGCCTGTGCGACTTCCCGCGCCAGCCGTTCGGG
>CAIOKP010000164.1 GCA_903858875.1 uncultured Sphingomonadales bacterium | reverse complement strand
TGCGGATGTCGGCAGCCCATTTGTCGAAATCGCCAGCGGCCAGACCCAGCGTCTTGAACCGCATTTGCGAGAAACCAGCACCCGAATAATTGGCCGAGAAGCCCACGAATGTGCCGGTCTGATTGAGCACCGCGTGCAACTGGCTCGTCATGCCGGGCATGGCATAGATCTGGCCAGCCATCGCCGGGATGTAGAACGAATTCATCACCGAAGCCGAGGTGATGCGGAACGTCACCGGGCGATCAACCGGCAGCGCCAGTTCATTGACGGTGGCGATTTTCTGCTCCGGATAGATAAACAGCCATTTCCAGTCGAGCGCGACAACATCGACTTCCAACGGCTTAACGCCCGCCGGGATCGCCTTGCCCTCGGCCACTTTGTCAAGTGGACGGAACGGATCGAGCATATGGGTATAGACCCAGGTCACGCTGCCCAGCGCCAGCACGATGGCCAGCGGCGCCGACCAAATCACCAGTTCCAACTGGGTCGAGTGATGCCATTCCGGTTCATAACGGGCTTCGGCGCCGTCGCGGTATTTCCACGCGAACAACACCGTCAAAGCCATCACCGGCACGATGATCAGCAACATCAGCACGGTCGAAATGACCACGAGATGCGCTTCTTGTTGGGCGATGTGGCCCGCCGGGTCGAGAACGACCGGATGACAGGCGGAGAGCGAGGCAGCCAAGGCAATCATGCCAAGCTGGCGCGCACGGCGAAGGGGGGGAAGGTGGCGGATGCTCATACAATCGCGCGTAAGCGGCTGATGCTGCAGGTGCGATAGGACATTTTGTCTCATCAATTTGATTGTCATCATTGTGGTTTTGATGCAGCTTTCATCTTGCGTGTCAGATGCAAGGTAACGCCCTGGGGAAACTCCGGATGTGCGGCGTGTTTGGCGGGCTATAAACAAATAAAAATGGGGATGCCAAAAATGACCACCACCTTGCCACAAGGGGGGGCTGCAGGGCTTGTTACCGGCCATGCAGGCCATTCTGAGACCGTTTCGCCGGGCGAAATCGCCATCGGTGTGATTATCGGACGTACGTCTGAATTTTTTGACTTTTTCGTCTATGCCATTGCCTCTGTGCTGGTATTCCCGCGCTTTTTCTTTCCGTTTACGGATGCGTTGTCGGGCACTTTGTGGTCCTTCGCGATCTTTCCTTTGGCCTTTGTCGCGCGGCCTGTTGGCTCGTTTGTGTTCATGACGATCGACCGGCGTTATGGACGTTCGGCCAAGCTGGCGATTGCGCTGTTCCTGCTGGGCGGCTCAACTGCGGCGATTGCATTTTTGCCGGGCTATGATGGCTTGGGCAAAAGCGCGATTGCGCTGTTGGCGCTGTTCCGTCTGGGGCAGGGTTTCGCGCTGGGTGGTAGCTGGGATGGCCTGTCTTCGCTGTTGGCGTTGAATGCGCCGCGGGATCGGCGGGGTTGGTACGCAATGATCCCGCAATTGGGCGCGCCGCTTGGGCTGATTGTGGCCAGTTCGATGTTCGCGTTTTTCGTCGCTGCGCTGCCGACCGAAGATTTCCTCAGCTGGGGTTGGCGCTTTCCGTTCTTCGTGGCTTTTGCCATCAACGTGGTCGCGCTGTTTGCCCGCCTGCGGTTGGTCGAATCGCCGGAATTCGTGCGCCTGTTCGAAAGCCGCGATTTGCAGCCCGAACCGGCGATGACCACGATCCGCAGCGAATGGCGTACGATCCTGATCGGTGCGCTGGCACCGCTGGCCAGCTTTGCTCTGTTCCACATGGTGACGGTGTTCCCGCTGTCGTGGGTGTATCTCAACACGAAAACCGCGCCCGAATCCTTCCTCATTATCGAATGTGGCGCAGCAATGATCGGCGTGTTCGCGATCATCGTCTCGGGCTATTTGGCCGACCGGGTGGGGCGGCGCGCGGTGCTCGCTGGCTCGGCGGCGGCGATTGCGGCATTCAGCGGCTTTGCGCCGCAGATGCTGGGGATGGGCACCGGGGGCGAGGTCGCCTTTATGACCATCGGCTTTGCGATCCTTGGCATTTCGTTTGGCCAATCGTCGGGCGCGGTGGCGTCGAGCTTCTCCAGTCAGCATCGCTACACAGGCTCGGCCTTGACCAGCGATATTGCCTGGCTGGTTGGCGCGGCGTTTGCCCCGCTGATCGCGCTGAAACTGGCGATGACCTATGGGCTGATTGCTTCGGGGGCCTATTTGCTTTCGGGCGCGGCGATCACTTTGGTGGCGCTGTGGTTCAATCGCGAATTGGCCGGTAATAAAAACGCCATGTCGCCGCTGTCTATGGCGGCGTAAAGGTAAGAAATGGGGCTGCGTCTACCGGTTTTTCCGGCGGACGCAGCCTACGGGATTGTCCTTGGGCCAATGTTCTGGAATGGAAGGGGGCGTGGACAGATCCCTTCCCAATTCCGTGGCGCGCCATAAGCGATATGGTGACGCCGCAAACACATGGTGGAGCGCCAGCGCGAACGGTCGTTCGATGGCCGTGGCGCTGGTGCTCACCGTGTTATTTTCCGGCCTTGGCATAGCGTTGAACCCATGGTTGGGCGAAGGGTATGCCTCGCTGATCTTTGTGGTCGGCATTTCGATTATCGGTGCGCTGCATGGTATGACCGCGGCGCTGATCAGCGCGGTACTGGGCGCGTTGTTGTTCAATTATTTCGTGTCCGATCCGGTGTTCGAGATCACCATGACCCGCGCCACCGACCTGGCGCCGCCGATCGTCTTTATGCTGTGTGCGGTTATTTCTGGCTGGCTATCGGGCCGGCTAAAGGACGAGGCATTGCGGGCGAGCCGGTCAAACGCCCAGCTCGAAGGCTTGCTCGATATCAGCCGTCAATTGCAACGGGTAAGCAATGCCGGCGAAGTGCGCGCGGTATTGGCCAAGCGCGATCCGGGCCAAGGCGGCAGGCGGCTGGGCCTTTACCGCGCCAGTCATGGTGCGCCGGTCCCCGTAGCGGGCAGCCCGCTCGACCCTGGCTGGCTGGCGCTGGCGGCAAAAGCTTGCCTTGGTGAGTACGAGTGGCTGGCCGCCGAAGGCTTGCTGAGCTGTCGCCTGATGGCAGGGCAAAAGATTGTCGGCGTGTTGATCGTAGAAAGGGCTGGCAAGGCAGGGCCGGATATCGGATTCCTGATGGCGCAGGGCCGGATGGCAGCGCTGGCGCTCGAACGGATTGATTTGGCCCTTTTGCTGACCGAGGCGCACGCCGCTGCGCGCACCGAGGAACTCAAGACCGCGCTGCTCGCCTCGGTCAGCCATGACCTGCGCTCGCCCTTGACCGCGATAAGCGCGTCGGCCGCGGGTTTGTTGGCGTTTGGCGATCAATATGATCGGGAAACCTCGCGGGAATTATTGGCGGGTATTGTCGAGGAATCCTCGCGTCTCAATCATCTGACCAACAATCTTCTGCAACTGACCCGGCTGCAGGCCGGTGACGAAGGATTGCACTGGTCTGTTCTACCGGTGGCCGAGGCGCTGCGGGCGATCATTGGGCGCAAGCAGCATGGCGGGATCGAACGTCAGATAACGCTGTCCGCCGCGCACGAGGAATTGTTGGTGGAGGCGGATGCGACCCTGTTCGACCTTGCGCTGACCAACGTATTGCAAAACGCGGTGCGGTATAGCGCGCCGGAGACAGAAATCATTGTGGCCTGCCGGGCTGAGCAGGCGGCCTGCGTCATCACCGTGACCGACGATGGCATCGGTATTCCCGAGACGGAACAGGCCCGTGTGTTCGAGCGGTTCTATCGCGTTCAGCGCGAGGATCGCGGCCCCCGGGGCACCGGATTGGGGCTAGCCATCGCGCGCGGTTTTGTCGAGGCGTCGGGCGGGTCGATTGTCGTCACGTCGCCGGTACGCAATGATGCGGGCACCATGATCACCATTCGACTGCCCTTGACGGACAAAACCCCCTGACATGATGACCGGCCATATCCTGCTCGTTGATGATGAACCCGGTATTGTGACCGCGTTGCGCCCGGCGCTGCGTGCGGTTGGGCACGAGGTGACGGTTGCCACCGATGGCAATACCGCGATTGCAAGCATGACGGTGGCCGACCCCGATGTGGTGCTGCTCGACCTTGGATTGCCCGACATGGATGGCAAGGAGGTGATCCGCAAAATCCGCGCGACCTCTGCGACCCCGATCATCGTCATTTCCGCCCGCCATCAAGAAAGCGAAAAGATTGCCGCGCTGGATGAAGGGGCCGACGATTATGTCGATAAACCCTTTGTGCTGGGGGAATTGTTGGCACGGGTGCGCGCGGCGCTGCGGCGGCGCAAACGGTTGGTCGATGCGCCGCAGAGCTTCGAGGCAGGCCCCCTGTCGATCGACTATGGCACGCGTGAGGTACGGTTGCGCGGCGAACTCATCAAACTGTCGCCCAAGGAGTTCAACCTGTTGCGGATGTTGGCCGACAGCGCGGGGCAGGTGGTTACGCAAAGACGATTGCTGGCAGCAGGATGGGGGCGGTCAGAGGCCGATCCGCAATATCTGCGGGTCTATATCGGCATGTTGCGTCAAAAATTAGAGGCCAAGCCATCCGAACCCGAACTGATCCTGACCGAATCTGGCGTTGGCTATCGCTTGACAATGCCCGTTGGGGCTTGATCGGAAATTTCTATCGGTTGAGAAATTTTTAGGTTTTACCACGTATCTTCTGCTTTGAAATCGTTTGGGGAAACAATTTCGGGGCTGGGAAGTCACTATGAGATTTTTGTTGCTTAAACTGCAGGCGCTTTACGACAATTCACAGGGCGCAACGGCCATTGAATACGGCTTGCTCGCCGCATTGTTGGGCGTTGCATTGGTTTCTTCGATGAATGGTATGGGCAATGTGTTGAAGACCACGTTCAACACGACCTCTAGCTCGATGAGCGCCGGTAACGCGGCGGCTTGATCCTACTTGGCTGGGGGAAATGGAAAAACGGGCGGCGACGGTGGTTGCCGCCCGTTTTTCTGTGCGCCCGTCGCTTCTGGCGACATAGAGTATTTACGCCGCAGTTCAGCTAGCGGGTTGCCCGCCAAAAAACCGGCCACCTCTCGAATCGCTTAGGGATAGGTTGAAACTGGAGGCGGCCGCCAAGTTGCGGATCGAAACCAGGCATAAGCTCTGGTCATCAGTTATATTTTGAGCCTTGGTAACTAGGATCAAAGCCCCGGTAGCGCACCTAAAAATGCTATAAAGTCGGTGACCTTTCCGAAATGATAGCGCCACCGGATCAATACCGGTGAAAGATCTTGCGCACCAATTGACCGCGCCACGGTCGTCCATGGTAATTAAAAAAGAACCAGCCGAATGTCCGCGTAAAGATCAGCACCAGCGGCGCCAGCGGATCGTGATTTTCTCGCATATGGCGGTACAGCGCAATGTCGGCGCGCAACCGATCCGCCTCACGCCCGCCGCCGTTGATGCCATAGGCGTTGTCGTGCCGCTTGCAGCCGATGTTCCGGTTGCATTTGCGGCCGTTCATAAAGAGGCAATATTGCCGTTCCCTTTGGCTCATTGGGGGTCTAAACCGCGCCAGATGCAACCTTTCAAGCGCAAAGTGATTTATCTGGGTGGATTTGATCCCCGGGGCGCGCGTTTTTACCACGGCCTGCTGGCTGAACAGGTCGTGGCGCATAATGCCACTGCCGATCCAGCAGCGCAGCTTTCACTGGGAAATCGGCGCAAAGTGGGCGCCAATGCAGGGTGGACTGTCACCGCTGCCACCGGCGCGATGGTCGCCGAACATGAATTTCTAGTGTGGGACGATTTGGTGCGGCGGCACTGGATCAATCGTCCGCCCGCTTTGTTGTGGCACGCGATCATCGCCTATGCGCAGGTTTTTATGCATCTCGATCCGGCGCTGCAACGGCGCGTGCCGCGGGGCAGTCTGATTACGCTTTATTTTCCCGGCGCGGCGGTGCTGGGCTTGCCGCTGTTGCTGGTGGTGTTGGGCTGGGGTTTGGGGCGGCATTGGTTGTCCGATGGGCTGGCCTTGGCGCTGGCGCTGATCGCCGGGGTGGGGCTGGCGGTGTGGCTGGTGAAAAAGCTGCACAGCCTGTGGTTGTTGCGCTTTGTGATCTTCAACGACCTGCTGGCGCGGCGGCGGGTCGATCCGGCGGTGTGGGACCGGATTGACGCTTTCGCGGCGCGGATCGAGGCGGTATTCTCTGAGGATTGGGATGAGGTATTGTTTATAACCCATTCCAATGGTTCCATTCTATCGGTGCCCGTCATGGCGCGTGTGCTGCAACGCCTGGCGGGCAATATCCCGCCGCATTTCGCGCTGGTCACGCTCGGCGGATGCATCCAACTGTTGGCGGCGCGGCGGGATGCGGCATGGTTTGCGGCGGATCTCGATGTGTTGGGGCAGGGGGGCTTTTGTTGGCTGGACATCGGGTCGCTGACCGATGGAGCCTGTGTACCGCTGGTCAGCCCCTGTATTGGGCGGGCGGTTGAGCGTCCGGCTGGGCTGGTGCAAATGTCGCCGCGCTGGTTCCGGTATTGCGATGCCGCAAAGTACGCGGCCCGCCGTCGTGACAAATACCTCACCCATTTTGATTATTTGCGCCGGCTCGATCGGGCCTCGGCGCTCGACTACCTTGGCCTGACGGCTGCGGCCCGCCCATTGGCTGCCTCGATCGCCGCATTTGAGGCCGAACAGCATGACTGAATGCCCCTTTACGCCGCCCTATCCGGTCCCGCTGAAGCACAAGCCCGGCCTGATCCAGCGGTTCCGCATCGGGTGGAGCAGCTGGGTCCACACGCTGTATGAGCGCGCCTATACGATGAAAATGGGGGCGACGAAGCTGCCCCGCCTGTCGATTTTCATCGTCAATGAAAAGTCGCTGGTGACGCGGGTGCTGGACGATCTCAACCGCGAATTCCCCAAACATTGGCTGTTGAACGACCTGTTGGAGCCGTTGATCGGCAACGCGATTTTCGTCGCCAATGGCGCCGAGTGGGAACACCAGCGCCAGATGGTCAACCCGGCCTTTATCCATACCAACCTCAAGCGCGCCTTTCCGGTGATGATCGGCGCGGCGGGCGAATTGGTCGAACGGATGCGGATGCGCGCGCGGGCGGCGGCGGGGGCGCCGGTCGATATCGACCCGTTGATGACCCATGTGACGGCGGACATCATTTTCCGCACTATGTTCTCCATGACCTTGAGCGAGGCGGAGGCCACAAAGGTTTATGACGCGTTTAGCGCGTATCAGAAATACGCCCAGCGCAGCACGACTTTGGGCATTTATGGCCTGCCGCGTTTTGGTATCGGGCGCAGGGTGCGGGCGATCGGCAAGCAGGTGCGGGCGGCGTTTGCGCCTATCGTCGCAGCGCGCGTGGCCGAACGCGCGGCCGGGCGGCACGGCGAGCGTAAGGACATCCTCGAAACCTTGCTTGATGCGCGCCATCCGGTGACAGGGGCGCCGTTTGCGTTCCACGAATTGGTCGATCAGATCGCGGTGATTTTTCTCGCCGGGCATGAGACGACAGCCACATCGCTGGCCTGGACATTGTACCTGTTGTCCGAATGTCCGGAATGGCAGGACCGGGTGCTGGCGGAGATTGAGACCGTTACGGGCGGCGCGCCAGTAGCGTTCGAGCATCTCAAACATTTGGAACAGTTGCGCAATCTCTTCAAGGAATCGCTGCGTCTCTATCCCCCCGTCGCGTTTTTGCCGCGAATGGTGACCAAGCCCATGGTGTTGCGCGACAAACAGGTAGCGGCGGGCGACATGGTG
>CAIOKP010000163.1 GCA_903858875.1 uncultured Sphingomonadales bacterium | reverse complement strand
CTTCGACGGATCCTTGTCGATGCACACAACATCATGCCCAAAATCGGCAAAACACGCACCCGATACCAGCCCAACATAGCCAGAGCCAACCATCGCTATTTTCATTCTGCTACTCCTTGGACGGTTGTCTTTAAACTGCTGGGCGCAGGTTGGTGGTAATCTGTCCGTCTACCTCGGCGGTGGAAAGCAGCCAGCGCTCCGTCCCTTCCAGCATCAGCGCGGTCAGTTGGCCCGAGTCGTAGGCGCCGGTATCGATGCCGATCCGGTTGGGACGCAGCACGGCTTGGTCGGTAATCGTGTGGCCGTGAACGATGACGGCCCCGTGACTCTTGTCGCTCGACAGGAACGGTTCGCGGATCCAGCGCAGGTCGGCGGGCGTCTGTGTTTCCAGCGGTTGACCCGGGCGGACGCCGGCGTGGACAAAGGCATAATCGCCGATCCGCACCATATGTTCGAAACCCAGAATGAAACGCTGGATGTCGGCGGGCATCGCGGCGCGGAACATCGCTTGCACTTCGTCCCACGTCGCCTCGATAAAGGCCTGCGGATCGACGCCAAAGCTCAGTATCGTTTCTTTGCCACCGTGGGTCACAAAACTGCGCAATACCGCGACGCGGTCGAGCGCTTCGAGCAGCATTTCCTCGTGGTTGCCCATCAGGATGCGCAACGTATGGCCCCGCGCGGTGCGGCTGGCCTGCCAATCGCGGGCGCGGGTCAGCACACCTGCGCTATCGGGGCCGCGGTCAATCAGGTCGCCCAACAGGATGATCGTGGTGTGGGCCGGGCCACGTCGTTCGTCCTGCGCCTCCACCGCCGCGATCAGCGCCGTGAACAGGTCGAGCCGGCCATGGATATCGCCGATGGCAAACACCCGTTCGCCATCGGGAATAGCGGGCAGGGGGGCCTCCGGCTTGCCACGCAGCAGCTTGCGAAAGGAGCTGATCATACGCCGTGCTTGTGTCTGGACATGATGCCATTGCGCTTAGGGTCCGGTCAGCGCCGGGTCAAGGCGGCGACGGACCGGATGCGGGGAATGGCTGGCCACGCGTGGGACAGGTGGTATGGTGCGGCGGCTGGCTCGGCGGTGAACCGGGCGGGGCGATGAATGGAGTATTTGCGTGACGAAATTCCTGCACACCATGATCCGTGTGACCGATCCGGTTGCGACGATCCGCTTTTTTGAATTGATCGGCGTGCACGAAGTGCGGCGGATGGAGAGCGAGAAGGGGCGGTTTACGCTGATCTTTTTGGCGGCGCCCGGCGAAGAAGGTGTGGCCGAGGTCGAATTGACCCATAATTGGCCCAAGGACGGCGAGACTGGCGAGGCCTATACTGGTGGTCGCAATTTTGGCCACCTCGCCTATCGCGTCGCGAATATCTACGACACTTGTGCCAAGCTGATGGCCGCTGGCGTTACGATCAATCGCCCGCCGCGCGATGGGCATATGGCCTTTGTCCGCACGCCCGACGGCATCAGCATCGAATTGCTGCAAGACGGCCATCTCGAACCCGCCGAGCCATGGGTCAGCATGGCCAATACCGGCGAGTGGTGATCTAGCGATCCGGGGCGACGTCCGCGCGCGCCGCCCCGATCCACAACAGCACCGCGCCGATCATCCCGGCCACCAACGATCCCGCCAGAATGCCCATGCGAATGGCGTTCTGGCGGTCGGCATCGAGCGCAAAGGCCAGCGTGCCGATGAACATGCTCATGGTAAAACCTATCCCGGCCAATTGACCCGCACCCAGCGCCTGAAGCCAACTGACCCCCACCGGCCGCGCCGCAAAGCCAAGCCGCTCCGCCGTCCAGATCGCGCCGAAAATGCCGAGTGGTTTGCCCACTACCAGCCCCGTGGCAATCGCCAGCGGCAGCGCCCAGCCCACAGCGGGCGCGCCGCCGCCCAACGCCACCCCGGCCTGGGCCAAACCAAACAGCGGCACAATGACATAGCCGCTCCACGGTGTCAGCGCGTGTTCCAGCCGCAACAGTGGGCTATTGCGCCGCCCATCGACCGCGAGCGGCACGGTCAGCGCCGCCAGCACGCCCGCCACTGTTGCATGAACACCGGAATGCAGCACACACCACCACAGCCCCACCGCTAGCCCGACAAACGGCCAGATTCCGCGATACCCCAACCGATTGAGCGCAACCATCGCCGCCAGCACACCCACTGCCGCCGCCAGCCATAGCGCATCAACATGCGCGGTATAGGCCAGCGCGATGACGATCACTGCCCCGATGTCATCCACCACCGCCACGGTCAGCAGGAACAGCCGCAAAGCAGGCGGGACGCGCCGCCCAAGCAGGCCGACCACGCCCATCGCAAAGGCTATATCCGTCGCCGTCGGGATCGCCCAGCCCCGCACCAGCCCCGCCGTCGCGCCGGTGACCGCCAGATAGATCAGCGACGGCCCAACCATTCCCGCGACCGCCGCCAGCACCGGCAAGCGCCGCGTCAGCGGGTCGGCAAGGTTGCCGATTAGCATCTCGCGTTTGACTTCCAACCCGACGGTGAAAAAGAAGATCACCATCAGCCCGTTGCCAATCATTTCGCGCAAACTGGCGAGGTCGCAGATGGGGTGTTGCCCGATTGGCGTATCGAGCAACCGATTCCATTCGGTGGAATATTTTGAATTGGCGAGAAAAATCGCAGCTGCGGCCACCGCGCTCAACAGCATGCCGGCGAACGCGTCTTGCGGTATTCCGTCGAGGAATTTCCGGAAAATCCGGATCGGGGCGATTTTTTGGACAGAATGTTTCAATTTATCCAACCCAAATGCAAATGCTGTTGCGCATATTGCCGGACTACAATAAGTATATGTACTAGTTCGTGACGGCTCAGGAGGCGG
>CAIOKP010000162.1 GCA_903858875.1 uncultured Sphingomonadales bacterium | reverse complement strand
GGCGTGATGAAATCGGCCCAGTGGTGCGTGCCGCGCGGCCCCATGCCGAGCCGTTCGGCGCCCTCGACCAGGACCAGTCTGGATTGCGGCGTGCGGTTGGGGGTGGACAGGATCAGCAGGCCGCCGTCGGCCAGCGCCGCGACCAGGGCAGCGATGAAGGCGGGTTTGTCGGCGACGTGTTCGATGACCTCCATGCTGGTGACAAGGTCGTAGCCCGACAGGCCCAGGGTGCCAACATCGCCGCAGCGGTAGTCGATGGCAAGGCCGCCTGCCGCCGCATGGGCGGATGCCGCCGCGATGTTTTCGGGCGCGGCGTCAACGCCGGTGACCGATGCGCCGAGGCGCGCCAGCGGTTCGCACAGCAACCCCGCGCCGCAGCCGACATCCACCGCGCGTTTGCCCAGCAACGGGCGGGGCCCGCGCGAATCGCCCCCCCAATGCGCGTCGATGGCATCGCGGATAAAGCGCAGCCGGACCGGGTTCAACCGGTGCAACATGGCCGAGGACCCCTTGGGATCCCACCATTCCGCCGCCAATTTGCCGAAATGGGCGGCTTCATCGGGGCGGATGGTGATGTGGTTCGTTGTTGCATTGCTCATGCGTCCTTTCTAAAGCGCGCCGTCCGTGTCGGGCAAGTCCTCCGGCACGTAATTTTGTTTCAAATAGTGGGAGCCTTGTGACGTGGCCCGGATCGTGATGAAATTCGGCGGCACTTCCATGGCCGGCACCGAGCGCATCCGGCGCGTGGCGGGCATTGTGCGCCGCCAGCAAGAAGCCGGGCACGAAGTGGCGGTTGTGGTATCCGCAATGGCGGGGGAAACCGACCGGATGGTCAATTTCTGCCGCGAAGCCAATGCTTTGTATGACCCCGCCGAATATGACGTGGTGGTTGCCAGCGGTGAGCAGGTGACCGCCGGGTTGCTGGCGATGACGTTGCAGGCGATGGGGTGCAAGGCGCGGTCGTGGCTGGGTTGGCAAATGCCGATCCATACCGACAACGCCCATTCGCGCGCGCGGATCGAATCGATCGACACCGATGCTTTGCTGGCCAGCATGGCGGCGGGCGAAATCGCGGTCATCCCGGGTTTTCAGGGGCTGACCGACGACAACCGGATTACCACGCTGGGGCGGGGCGGTTCGGATACGTCGGCGGTGGCCGTGGCGGCCGGGATCAAGGCGGACCGTTGCGACATCTATACCGATGTCGATGGCGTCTATACCACCGACCCGCGCATCGTGGCCAAGGCCCGCAAGCTGAAAAACGTCACCTATGAAGAGATGCTGGAATTGGCCAGCGTCGGGTCCAAGGTGTTGCAGACCCGCTCGGTCAGCCTCGCCATGAAGGAAAAGGTGCGGGTGCAGGTGCTGTCCTCGTTTATCGACGAGAACGCGCCCGCCGCCGATACTTTGCCCGGCACGATGATTGTGTCCGATGAAGAACTTGCCAAGCTTGAACTAGAAGGCCTCGATATGGAACGCCAGCTGATCACCGGCATCGCCGCCGACAAGAATGACGCCAAGGTCATCCTGACCGCCGTGCCCGATCGTCCGGGCGCCGTGGCCACGATCTTTGGCCCGCTGGCCGCCGCCAATATCAACGTCGACATGATTATCCAGAATGTCGGCCGCGAAGATACCGACACCGACGTGACCTTTACGGTGCCCGCCGCCGATCTCGACCGCACCAAGGCGGTGCTGGATGAACATCGCGCAACGATCGGCTATCAAAAGATCTCGACCGACCCCAAGGTCGCCAAGATCTCCGTCGTCGGCGTGGGGATGCGCAGCCATGCCGGGATCGCGGCGACGATGTTCAAGGCATTGGCCGACCGGGGCATCAATATTCAGGCGATCTCGACGTCGGAAATCAAGGTTTCGGTGTTGATTGACTCCGATGAGACCGAGCTTGCGGTGCGGTTGTTGCACACGGCTTATGGGTTGGACGGCTGATTTTGCGCTAGGGGGCTTTCGGGGCCGCTGGCGGTCCCCTCTGGCGCGCAACGGGCGTTGCGCTCCTTGCCATCGCGGTGATGGGTTTGGGAATCCGGCGTTGCGCTTTGGCGTGGCGCCGGATTTTTATGGCGGCGGCGCCATGGGGATCCCCCCGGCCGTTCCCCCAAACTTGCCCCTGGCGCGCCCAACCCCTATAGGCGCGCGATAGTCGAGCAAAGGATGCGGGCGTTGAGTGACAAGACGAAGGCCTTGATGGCGCGGGGCACGGAATTTCTCGGCAGCGAGCACGCCATTATGTGCGGCGCGATGAGCTGGGTGTCAGAGCGTAATCTGGTCAGCGCGATCAGCAATGCGGGCGGGTTTGGGGTGATTGCCTGTGGGGCGATGACGCCGGCGCTGCTCGATGCGGAGATTGCCGCGACCAAGGCGATGACCACCCGGCCGTTTGGCGTGAATTTGATCACCATGCATCCGGCCTTGTTCGACCTGATCGCGGTGTGTTCGAAGCATCGCGTCAGCCATGTGGTGCTGGCGGGCGGTATTCCGCCCAAGGGCAGCGTTGAGGCGATCAAGGAATCTGGCGCCAAGGTGCTGTGTTTCGCGCCGACTTTGGCATTGGGCAAGAAGCTGTTGCGGTCGGGCGCGGATGCGCTGGTGATCGAGGGCAGCGAGGCCGGTGGGCATATCGGCCCGGTGTCGACCAGCGTGCTGGCGCAGGAAATCCTGCCGAGTTTGGCCGCCGATCATCTGGTGTTTGTGGCCGGCGGCATTGGCCGGGGCGAGGCGATGGCGGCCTATCTCGAAATGGGCGCGGCGGGCGTGCAATTGGGCACGCGCTTTGCCGCGGCGAGCGAGAGCATCGCGCATCCCGCGTTCAAAAAGGCATTCTTTCGCGCCAGCGCGCGCGAGGCGGTCGCCAGCGTGCAGGTTGATCCGCGCTTGCCGGTGATCCCGGTGCGCGCGTTGAAGAACAAGGGCACCGAGGAATTTACCGCCAAGCAGGTCGAAGTCGCCAAGCTGCTCGATGCAGGATCGGTCGACATGGGCGAGGCGCAGTTGCAGATCGAGCATTACTGGGCGGGGGCCTTGCGCCGTGCGGTGATTGACGGCGACGTGGAAAATGGCTCGGTGATGGCCGGGCAATCGGTCGGTATGGTCACCAAGGAAGAGCCGGTCGCCGATATCATCGCTGAACTGGTGGGAGAATGCGACGCGGCCTTGGCCCAGCGGCCGGTGGCGGCATAAATGGCCAAAGCTGACCGTCTCGAACGCATGGATGTGCGCCGCGCCGAATTGGAAGGAGAGTTTTCCGACGCCTTGATCGCGGCCTTGCGG
>CAIOKP010000161.1 GCA_903858875.1 uncultured Sphingomonadales bacterium | reverse complement strand
CGATATCGACGCATCCGGCGCGGATGGCGCCTATAACGTGACAATCATCGGCACCTATCCGATCAACAGCGATCTCTATGTCTGATAATGTCAAGATCAGCCGCCGCCTTAACCTGGAAGCTCGCATAGACCGAGCCGATGGGACGTTCGTGGTTGTGCACTCAATGCCGATTTCGACGGAAACATTCGAGTCCTACCAGATGATTTTGGGCCAAACCTTGGCCGCGATGTATGAAATGGGTATTGGCAATTCAGTGGGGCCGAACATGGCCGCCGGGTTGTTGAAGCATGTTGCCAATCGTAGCAATCGCTGGGCCGAGGTGCAGACGGGATTACTGCCCGAGATCTTCCGGCTGACCAATGTCATCGTGGCGGAAAACGGGGCATGGCGGCCGATCCCCTGGGATGTGGCCCGCCAGCGCAATCTGATCGACGCGGAAGATGCGGCGGAAGTGACCGGCGCCATCATTTTTTTGATAGTGGTCTCTGCGCTGAGCCGCCGCAGCCAGGTGGGGCCGCGCTTGGCGGAACCTGGCCTGATATGGGGCTTCAAAACAACCTTATCAACGCCTATGGAGTTAGCCGCTTCCTTGCCGATATCGACGCAGGCAGAGACTATTATCGAGAAACCGGCGGCGGGTTCATCGCCGAGTGTCTTGATTTCACATCCGGGGTAGGGTTTGGCGCGTGGTGCAGATTTCACAATGGCACGTTTGAGTCATCGCAGGAGTTCCGCAATCGGTATCTGGTGAAGGCAATCAAGGATTTGGGGAAGTGATGTGGCTGATACCTCAGTATTTGAAATCCCCATCGATGATACGGCCTTCCAGAAAGTCCTGGCGGATTTCGAGAAGCATAAAGCGGGCCTGACGAAGCTCCCCGGCCTATGGGGCACAATCGGCAAATCGATCAACGCGGCCGGCGCCTCGCTGGATCACCAGGTCATCGCCACGGTGTCGATGGGCGCCGCGATCGACCGGATGGCCGCCAACCAGGAAAAATTCCTAAACCTCACGCGGTCAAGCGCCTACTCGATGGAGGGGTTGAGCCGCCACACCGGCAACGTGGCCAAAGGGCTCGCGGATGGCGCGGCAAGCCTTTTGAAGTGGGGATCGGTGCTATCTGCCATCGGCGGATTGGTGGGCGCTGGCGGGCTCCTGTGGGGCGTGGATAAGCTGGCGGCGTATGGCGCCGAGGGCCGCCGGGCCGCGATGGGGATAGGCAGCACGTCAGGCAGCATCCGGGCGTTCGGCGATGTGTATGGGCGCATCCTGGGCAACCCCCAGGGATTCCTGGGCGGCGTTGCCAATGCACAAACCGATGTGCGGGCGCGGGCGCCGCTTGTGGGGCTGGGATTCTCGGGGCAGGAAATTGAAAACAGCGACCCGGCTGATTTGTCAGTGCGCATCCTCGATCGGATTAGGAAGCGCGCGCGGCAGACCTCGCTCGGCATGCTGGGGTCACTTTCCGACAACCTGGGCTGGGATAAGCTCGGCATTAACCCGGATGAATTGCGCACCATGCGTAACACGAGCGACGACGAATGGGCAGCCTTGGGTGCTAAAAACACCGCGGCCCAGTCCAGCCTCGCCGCGTCCGCGCCAGGCGAGCGCGCATGGGCCGATCTTGTCACGCAATTGGGGTTGGCCAAAGACGAGATTGGCGTGGTGCTGGTGAACGGCTTAACGCGCGTGGCGGGGCCGCTGGAGGATCTATCAAAAAGCGTAGTGCATGTCTTCAAGGCGTTTGCTGATAACCCAAATCTCGGCCACTGGGTGCACGAAGTGGGCGACGGCTTTGAATGGCTGGCGCGCAAAATAGCTGGGTTGGGGGGCACGCCGGTTAATGAGCCGGCGAGTGGGGACGCCCAGCAAGGCCAGACGCAAGGCGGGTTGCCGCCGAGCGACCCCGCATATCGCAACCCTTTGACGCAACACGATGTCTT
>CAIOKP010000160.1 GCA_903858875.1 uncultured Sphingomonadales bacterium | reverse complement strand
CTGGTCGGCTATTTCGGCTATGAAACCTTTGGCCTGGTCGAAACATTGCCCCGCGCGCCGCAAAGCGCGCTGGAAGTGCCCGACATGCTGTTCGTCCGCCCGACGGTGATTTTGGTGTTCGACCGGTTGGGGGATGAATTGTTCACCGTCGCACCGATCTGGCCATCGGATACCGCGCCCGATCACGCGCTGGATGCCGCGCAGGAGCGGATTGACGAGGCGCTCCGCCGCCTTGCCCAGCCGGCGCCACAGGCCGCGCCAGCACCCGCAGACATGCCGCCCCCAACGCTGACCGCGACGATGGCGCCGGGGCGCTACGGCGAAATGGTCGCCGCGGCCAAGGAATATATCGAGGCGGGCGACATCTTTCAGGTCGTGCTGGCCCAGCGCTTTACCGCGCCGTTTACGCTGCCGCCATTGGCGCTGTATCGGTCATTGCGGCGGGTCAACCCCTCGCCTTTCCTCTATTTTCTCGATCTGCCCGGCTTTGCGATCATCGGGTCCAGCCCCGAAATCCTCGTACGCGTGCGCGATGGCGAAGTGACGATCCGCCCGATCGCCGGCACCCGCCCTCGCGGCAAGACGCCCGACGAGGACCGCGCCAATGAGGCAAGCCTGCTGGCCGACCCCAAGGAACGGGCGGAACATCTGATGCTGCTCGACCTTGGCCGCAATGACGTCGGGCGCGTCGCGGCGGCCGGCACGGTCAAGGTGACCGATAGCTATACGATCGAACGCTATTCCCACGTCATGCACATCGTGTCGAACGTGGTGGGCCAATTGGACGCCGCCAAGCATGACGCCATCGATGCGATGTTCGCCGGCTTTCCGGCCGGCACCGTATCGGGCGCGCCCAAGGTCCATGCCTGCGAAATCATCGCCAGTCTGGAGCCGGAAACGCGCGGCGCCTATGCGGGCGGCGTTGGATATTTCGGGCCAGATGGCAATCTGGACAGCTGTATCGTGCTACGCACCGCCGTATTGAAGGATGGAGTCATGCATGTACAGGCCGGTGCCGGCATCGTCGCCGACAGCGACCCGGTATCCGAACAGCGCGAATGCGAACATAAGGCCGGTGCCTTGTTCGCCGCTGCCCGCGAAGCGGTGCGGGTGGCGGGCGAAGCGAAATTCGGGCAGTAAGAACCATGATCCTCGTACTCGACAATTACGACAGCTTCACCTGGAACCTCGTCCACTACCTGATGGAGTTGGGCGCAGAGGTTGAGGTGGTACGCAATGACGCGCTGACCGCGGCGCAGGCCATCGCCACGGGCGCGCAGGGGTTCCTGCTGTCGCCAGGGCCGTGCACGCCGAATGAGGCGGGGATCAGCCTCGATCTGGTCGGCGCGGCGGCAGATGCGGGGAAACCGCTGCTCGGCGTATGCCTGGGCCACCAGTCGATCGGGCAATATTTCGGCGGCACGGTCGCGCGCGGCGGGCTGATGCATGGCAAGACGAGCGCGGTAACGCACGATGGCACCGGGCTGTTTGCGGGTGTGCCCTCG
>CAIOKP010000159.1 GCA_903858875.1 uncultured Sphingomonadales bacterium | reverse complement strand
TGATGGCGGCGATTGTCGGTTGTGCGGGCCTTGCCCCCACGATGGCGGCGATTGAGCAGGGCCGGACCGTGGCGCTCGCCAACAAGGAAGCGCTGGTGTCGGCGGGCGAGGTGATGACCGCCGCGGTTGCCAAATATGGCGCGACGCTGTTGCCGGTCGATTCTGAACATAACGCTATTTTTCAATGCCTTTCTGGCAATAGCGCCGATCATGTGCGCTGGATCACGCTGACCGCCAGCGGGGGGCCGTTCCGCGATTGGACGCTGGAGCAGCTTCATACCGCGACGCCAGCGCAGGCGGTCAAGCATCCCAATTGGTCGATGGGCGCCAAGATCAGCGTTGATTCGGCCACGATGATGAACAAGGGGCTGGAGTTCATCGAGGCGTATCACTTGTTCCCGGTCGGGCTGGACCGGTTGCGGATCATCGTGCATCCGCAATCTATCATCCATTCGATGGTCGAATATCACGATGGCAGCACGCTGGCGCAATTGGGGCCATCCGACATGCGGGTGCCGATTGCTTCGTGCCTGGCCTGGCCCGCGCGGATGGCAACGCCACTGGCGGCGCAATTGGACTTGGCCGCGATTGGCGAACTGACCTTTCGCGCGCCCGATGAGGACCGTTTCCCCGCGACCCGTCTGGCGCGCCATGCAGCGCATGCTGGCGGGGGAATCCCTGCGGTGATGAATGCCGCCAATGAGGTCGCGGTAGCCGCGTTCCTTGCCGGACAGATCGGATTTACCCGCATCGCCGCGATGGTTGAACAAGTGCTGAGTGCCTATGCGCCGCCGCCGCCTGCGACGCTTGCCGATGTGACCCACGTCGATGCCGAGGCGCGCATTCACGCGCTTGCGCAGCTGGAGATGGCCTGAGCCATGGAACACCCTTCGTTATTGATGACGGTTGCTGCCTTTTTGCTGTTGCTGGGGCCGTTGGTGCTGTTGCATGAATTGGGGCACTATCTGGTCGGGCGCTGGTGCGGGGTGAAGGTTTCGGCTTTTTCTATCGGCTTTGGGCGCGAACTGGTCGGTTGGACCGATCGACAGGGTACGCGGTGGAAATTGTCGATGCTGCCGCTGGGCGGGTATGTGCAGTTTGCAGGCGACATGAATGCCGCCTCTATGCCGGTCGATGCCATTCCGCTGGATGTGGTGGAACGGGCGACGTGGTTCCATTTCAAGCCGCTGTGGCAGCGGTTTTTGATCGTGTTGGCGGGGCCACTGACCAACCTCATCATCGCGGTGATGATTTTCGCCAGTTTCAACCTGTTTTATGGCCGTATCGTGGTGCCTCCCGTGGTTGCGGGCTTTGCCGGGCCATCGGTGGCGCAGGCGGCGGGTGTGCAGGTCGGCGACCGGATTGTGGCAATCGATGGCGTGCCAATCACCAGCTTTGATCAGGTGCGCGAGCATGTTGCGCCGTTTCCCGGCGATACGGTGCCATTGGTGGTTGAACGCCATGGCGCACAAATGACGTTTAACCTAACCATCGCCAGTCGCACGATGCGTGACGAATTTGGCAATGCGGCGCGGATCGGCATGCTGGGCGTGGCCGGGGCCGGGCCAAAGCGGGTGCGGATGGGGCCGGTCGAATCGCTGACCACTGCCGTCGATCAATCGTTCGGCGTGATGGGCACGATGGTCACCGGCATCAAACAGATCGTGACCGGCAAGCGCAGCGTGCGCGAATTGGGCGGGCCGGTGAAAATCGCAAAATATTCGGGCCAGCGCCTCGCATTGGGCTGGCAGGAATTTGTCTATTTTTCGGCTTTCATCTCAATTAATTTGGCATTCATCAACTTGCTGCCAATCCCCGCACTCGACGGCGGTCATCTGGCTTTTTATCTGGCCGAATGGGTCCGTCGCAAGCCGTTGGGATTGCGCAGTCAGGAGTGGGCTTTCAGGGCAGGCATGGCGTTCGTATTGGCGCTTATGCTGTTTGTGACGATCAATGATTTGTTGCCGGCGGACCTTTTCGGTCAATAAGCCGGGGTAGGAGCGACAAACCGCTGGCAAGATGCCTTGATTGGTATCGCTGCATCGGGCAAGGGCGGCAAGTTGTCGCAACCGATACCTGATCGCATGGGTGGGCGAACACGGGAACCGGTATCGCGGTCGCCATATGGTGACCAAAATGCGGGGGCGCTCTGGCCGCGGGTAGCCGGCGGCCAATTTGGATGGGAAAGACCGTGTCGAAGATTGGACGGAATATGGCTCACGCGCGGAGCGGGTTAAAGCAACTGGGCGTCGCGCTGATGGGTGGCTCGATCCTCGCAGGGACGCCGCAGGTGGCAGAGGCCGCATTGCGCCCGGTGCCAAAGGTGGCAGCGCCAGCAACGTCGGCGGCGCCGACAATCACCGCGCAACCGGTGGCCAACGCCCCGGCGGCGACCATCATTCAATCGATCACGGTCGAAGGGGCCCAGCGGCTCGAGCCCGATACGGTGCTGTCCTATGTGCAATTGCGCGTCGGGCAACCCTATGGCGAGGCCAGCGCTGACCAGGTTTTGAAGGACCTGTTTGCCACCGAACTGTTTGCCGACGTTACGTTGCGCAATGACAGCGGCCATGTGGTCATCACCGTCAAAGAAAACCCGGTGATCAACCGCATCGTTCTTGAGGGCAACAAGCATCTCAAGGAAGACAAGATCAATCCGGAAATCAAGCTGGCGCCGCGCCAGATCTTTACCCGGTCCAAGGTGCGCGCCGATGTGTCGCGCATTATCGAACTGTACAAGCGGCAGGGCCGTTTTGCCGCCACGGTCGAGCCAAAGATGGTGCGCCTCGACCAGAACCGCGTCGATATCGTCTTTGAAATCAACGAAGGCCCCAAATCGAAGGTTCGCCAGATCAACGTCATCGGCAATACCCACTTCTCCGAAAAGGAGCTTGAGGGTGCGATGATGACCAAGACCGCGCGGCCATTGCATATTTTGCGCAGCGGCACGTCGTATGACCCCGACAAGCTGGCGTTTGACCAGCAAAAGCTGCGCCAGTTTTATCTGACACAGGGCTATGCTGATTTCCGCGTGGTGTCGGCGGTGGCTGAACTGACGCCGGACAAGCGCGACTTCATCATCACCTATGTGGTGGAAGAGGGGCAGCGTTACAAATTTGGCGACGTGAAGGTCGAGAGCCAATTGCGCGACTTTGACGGCGCTTCGCTGGCCAAGGCGCTGCCGATGAAGAAGGGCGATTGGTACAACGCCAAGCAGGTCGAAGACACGATCGAGAAGCTGAACGATACGGCAGGCGCCTTTGGTTATGCCTTTGCCGACACGCGCCCCGATTATGCCCGCGATCCCAAGACGTTGACCATGGGGATCACCTTTAACCTGCAAGAAGCACCGCGCGTGTATGTCGAACGGATCGACGTCAACGGCAATACGCTGACGCAGGACAAGGTCGTGCGCCGCGAATTCCGTCTGGCCGAGGGCGATGCGTTCAGCTCGTTGCAGGTCAAGCGGTCGACCAACCGCATCAAGTCGCTCGGCTATTTCCAGGAAAAGTTCGAGGTCAAGCAGGTCAACGGATCGGCGCGTGACCGCATCATTCTGGAAGCGAATGTCGAGGAAAAGCCGACTGGCGAATTGCAGCTGTCAGCTGGCTATTCCAGCCTTGAGAGCTTCATCTTGCAGGCGTCGATCAAGCAGAACAATTTCCGTGGCCGTGGCCAGACGGTCGGCATTTCCGGCTCGCTTTCGCGCTATTCGAAGAGCGTGGTTCTGTCGTTTACCGAGCCATACCTTTTCGACAAGACTGTCTCGATGGGCATCGATGTCTATCGCCGGGACTACAACAACTACAATTACTATTCCGCGAACAGCAGCTCGCTATACCAACAGTCGACAACGGGTTTTCAGGTGCGCCTTGGCTTGCCAGTGACCGAATATGTATCGCTGGTCGGCCGCTATACGTTGAATTACGACAATGTGTCGCTGTCGCAGAGCCAGTTCTATTCGCAGGATTCCGCAGGCAATTACACCTGTAATCCCTTGCTTGCGGGGCGCTACCTCTGTGATTCAGAAGGTAAGCGGCTGAGCTCGATTGTCGGCAGTTCGCTGATTTATGACAATGTTGACAATCGCGGCCACCCGACCAAGGGCAAGATGGCGTCGGTTGGTATCGATTTTGCCGGGCTTGGTGGCGATGTGCGTTATGCGCGCCTGCGCATGAATGCGGCAAAGTATATGCCGCTGGGCAAGGGCTTTATCTTCAGCCTGTCGGGTGAAGGTGGCGCGATCAAGGCGCTCAGTTCGCGCAATATTGCCGGTGCGGACGACATCTTCCTGACTGATCGCTTCTATCTGGGCGAGCCGCAGATCCGTGGTTTTGACATTCGTGGCGTCGGCCCGCGCGTGGTGCGCAAGCCTTTGGTCGCCGACAGCACCGGTGCGTTGGCTGTTACGACCGACCAGAGCCAGTGGACGCAGGATGCCATCGGCGGCCGGTACTATTACCTTGGCCATGCTGAGGTCGAAATTCCGTTGGGCGCCGGTGCGAAGGAAATGGGCATTCGTCCATCGGTATTCCTCGATGTGGGCGCGGTGTGGGGCGTCACGGCGCCTATTTTGCAGAATTCGTGCAAGATTGCCGGCAACGTCAATTGTTCGGTGTTCGAACCGACCCGCGATGCCAATGGCAACAAGCTGTATTCGCAGACCAACGCGGACGGCACGGTCACAACGACGACCAGCGCGACCAACGCGTCGAACGGGGCCAATACGCCGCAAGGCAGCACGATCAGCCCATTCCAGGAATTCTATTATGGCGACAGCCCACGCCCGCGCATTTCGCTGGGCGTTGGCTTCAACTGGAATTCGCCCTTCGGACCTTTCCGCATCGACGTAGCCAAGTCGCTGCTGCACGCCGACGGCGACAATACCAAGACCTTTACCTTCAACGTGGGAACCCAGTTCTGATGAAAATGCTTTTCAAAACGATCGCTGTTGCCGCTCTGCTGGCTGGCGCTTCGCATGCCGCCGTCGCTGCCCCTGCCAAGGTT
The DNA here is from genome assembly GCA_903858875.1 of uncultured Sphingomonadales bacterium. GTDB lineage: Bacteria > Pseudomonadota > Alphaproteobacteria > Sphingomonadales > Sphingomonadaceae > Novosphingobium. The sequence continues at coordinate 1,932 of CAIOKP010000159.1, read as the reverse complement.
GCCGCTCCCGCTGCTGCTTCGGCCACTGGCGGCGTCAATGGCATCGCCGTTGCCAATCTGGACGCTGTGGTCGTCAATTCGCAGGCCTTCAAGACCGCACAGGCACAGCGCGACGTGACCTACAAGGCGCAACTCGACGCCGCCAAGGCGCGCGAAGGCCAGTTGAACGCGCAGATGAAGCCACTGGTTGAAAAGTTCCAGAAGGACCGCGCAGCCCCCGGTGCCAATGCAGCGGCCTTGCAGGCCCAGGTCCAGCAACTGCAGCAGATGCAGGAATCCGGCAAGCAGCAGATCGAGGCCATCGTGGCGCCGGTCCGTCTGTCGGACGCCTATGTCCTCGAACAGATCATGGAAAAGCGCGCCGCCGCGGTCCAGGCCGCGATGACCAAGGCCGGCGTATCGCTGTTGCTGAACCCCGAAGCCGTGTTGGCCGCCTCGAACGCGTATAATCTCAATCAGGCGATCCTGAGCGAACTGAACGCGGCTGTGCCATCGGTGCAGTTGGTGCCGCCCGCCGGCTGGTTGCCGCGCGAAGCCCGCGAACAGCAGGCACAACAGCAGCAGGCCGCAGCGCCGGCTGAGAGCCGCTAAGTACAGAAGGGCAGGGGGTAGTAATGAGCGAGGAACAGGCCGTAGTCGCGGCGCCGCTGGACTATGACATTCGCAAGGTTCTGGCGGCCCTGCCTCATCGCTACCCCATGCTGTTGGTCGACCGGGTGGTCGGCCTGACGATTGGCGAGACGATCCATGCGGTGAAGGCAGTATCCTTCAACGAAGGGTTCTTTCAGGGCCATTTCCCGGGCCGGCCGATCATGCCGGGCGTGCTGATTGTCGAGGCGCTGGCGCAGACCGCTGGTATTTTGGCCATCGAATCGCTCGAACTGGCTGGGACCGGCAAGCTGGTTTATTTCATGTCGATCGAGGAAGCGAAGTTTCGCGCTCCGGTCGAGCCGGGCGTCTTGCTCGACCTGCATGTCGGTTTTGTGCAAAAGCGGGCGCGGGTCTGCAAGTTCTGGGGCAAGGCGATGTTGGGCGACAAGCTGGCCTGCGAGGTCAGTTTTACCGCGATGATTGCCGATCAACCGGCCTGATGCGGAATTTGGGCGATGGGGCGGAGGTCACATCACCCAAACCGCTGGACAAACGTAGCGCACGCCGTTATGCGCGCGCCTTCCCATTCTGGCCGGTCGGAACCGGCTATCAGATGAAAGTGACTGCCATGAAGGCTAACATCCATCCCGACTACCACTTCATCACCGTGCAGATGACCGACGGCACCACCTTCCAGACCCGCTCGACCTGGGGCAAGGAAGGCGATACGATGGCGCTGGATATCGACCCCACGTCGCACCCGGCTTGGACCGGTGGTAACGGCCGTATGCTCGACGTTGGTGGCCGCGTGGCGCAGTTCAACAAGCGCTTTGGCGGTCTTTCGCTCAAGAAGAACTGAGCGGATTAAGCGGGCAGGGGCGGCGCACCGCCGTCCCTTGTCCCGTGCCAATCCGACGGGTTTGGCGAAATGTGATCGAAGAATGAAAAAACCACTTTTCTTCTGATCACGCTTGGTGCAAAGGGCGCCTCCCGAAAGGGTAGGCAAATGCCTGTGTGGCGATTGTAGCTCAGTTGGTTAGAGCGCCGGTTTGTGGTACCGGAGGTCGTGGGTTCGAGACCCATCAGTCGCCCCATTCTCCTCATTCTTTGTCTGTCGATAAAGCAGACAGTCGGGCTGCTCGAACGGGTGCCAAACGGGATTGTGCTGCCGCTTCCGGCGCCTCCCTATATCCTCGCCACTATCAACCGAACTCTATCGTGGAGTTGTCGCACGGCAGGTTGCGATCAAAGTGGTCAGCGATTTTCATCCTGCTGTTGACGGATTTTTCGGCCCAGCTTGCGGTCAGCTTTGCTCTGGCTTGTCGAGGTGGCTGCGCTCGC
>CAIOKP010000158.1 GCA_903858875.1 uncultured Sphingomonadales bacterium | reverse complement strand
GGCCAGCGCGGCGCGGCTTTGGGCCGGCGACGTCTGGGACGACGTCTGGGATGACTGGGCGGCGGGACCATCGGCAAACCACGTGCCGGCCGGATCGGATTGCGGAGTTTCGGAATGCATGGGCGCGATGCTAGCCCAGCGCGGCGCGCGCGTCACCATTCGTCCTGTTCCACCGCAAACCGCCCGCCCATCAACAGCGTCAGCACGCCCGCCGCCGCCATCAAGCCACCGCCCGCCACCATCACCCAATGCTCGCTCTCACCCGTCAGGCGCGGGCCGACAAAGGCCAGCAACAGCGTCATCGACGCCTGTGGCACGACGGTCGAAAATCCGAACACCCGCATCAGATGTGCCCCCCGCCCCTCGGGCGCGACCGCCGCGACGATGCCATAGGGGATGTTGCAGACGCCGCTCCACCCGATGCCGATCGCGATGAAGGCGGGGATCAATAACGTCACCTGATCGATCATCCCCAGCGCCGCGATGCCCGCCGCGCCGATCAACAGGCCCATGCCATAGACCCACCGCACCCCAAACCGCGCCAAGGCACGCGGCAGGACAAACGCCAGACTGGCCGCCAAAATCGCATAGAGCGCATAACAGCCGCCCACCGTGGCCAGCGCCGTGCCATAGCGCGCCGGGTCGCTGCCGCTATGAAACACGTCGCCGGCGATGACCGGCACCGCATAGATCCAGAGACAAAACATCCCCGCCCAGCTCAAAAACTGGATGATGAACAGCGGGACCAGCGTGGCCATCGGGGATCGAACAGGCGTCATAGGGATGAGTCCGTCAACAAAGGTTTCCGCAGCTGTAGCGCAGCCCCGCCCGCTTTACTCTGTAAATATGCTTATAACGCCTGCGCCATTGGCACGGCGCCCGCCCCGGCGTATGGCCCACAACCATCGGGCCTTCATCCGCCCGCCAGCCAACGCAAAGGTGTACATCTGCTATGGAACACACGCCTCACCCCCGGATCGCCGCACGCAAAACCCATGGCGTTGCGACCACCGTGCGCGAACTGGGCGGGTTCAACGGCTGGCTGGCGGTGCAGATTACCAATGGAGTGGGCACGATGTGGTGCGCCTATGCGTTCACCATCCTCGCGCTGATCAGCCTGCCCGAAGCGATCAAGGGCGGCACTGGCCCGTTGATCGCCTGGATCGCGCAGACATTCCTGCAACTCGTGCTGTTGTCGATCATCATGGTCGGACAAAAAGTCGCCGCCGCCGCGTCCGACAAACAGGCGTTCCAAACCTATAAGGACGCCGAGGCCTTGCTCGAAATCAGCAATGACATGCAAAAACTGTTGAAGCAGAATACCGAGCTGACCGAACAGATCCATCGGATGTTGAACAGTAAAACCCCCGCCTGAGACAGTATGGTTAACATGCTTCATCCACGTGGTAATACGTGTTTTTAAGTCAATGGTAACGCCAATCGTTCAATAGGGTCGCGGGCCATCGCTAAGGGGATTTGGCGGGCTCGATGGGTTTTGCCCATCACGGGATCGGACCTGAGATTGGAGAGTACCATGACTGCCTACCGCCTTGCTTCCCTTGGTGCGCTTGCCGCGCTGACGCTGGTTGCCAACCCTGTGCAGGCCGCCCGCCAGACGGTGTCGATCGCCACCACTGGCACGGCCATCGCCACCACCGGCACGATCATCGCCAGCACCGGCGGCACCACCGCCGCATCGCTGAGCGCGCATCTGACCAAACAGATCACCGCCAAGCTGACCGCGCTGGGCGCAACGTCCAGCCAGATCGCCGCCTATCTCTCGCTCGCCGCGACGACGCAGGCGGCCGATGCCGTGCTGGACAAGGCGACCAAGGGCACCGCCGCCTATACCGCCGCGCAAACCGCCTATGCCGCCGCCGTCCGTGCGCAACAGACCGGCCTGCTGTCCATTCTGGGCGTCAGCGCGACGCAGATCACCACCTATTTCACCGCCATCGACGCG
>CAIOKP010000157.1 GCA_903858875.1 uncultured Sphingomonadales bacterium | reverse complement strand
CTTACCGCTGGCCACCCGCCGCTTTGCCAGCTTGCGGCAACACCGCCAGCCGCCACGCCCGATCCTTGACCAACCACACCTGCGCCAGATGCTGCAATTGGTCCGGCGTGACCTTGGTGTAATCGTCGAGAATGCCGCGCACCTGATTATAGCGCCCCGCATCCTGGGTTGCCCCCTCGACCTGCGACATGAAGAACGCAGTGCTCGAACTTGCCCGTGTGATCTGTTGACGCAGCGGTTCGATCACCAGCCCCAATTCATCCGCGCCAATCGGCTTTGCGGCCAAATCGGCGGCAATCCGGTCGGCGGTGGCGAAGAATTGCGGCACCATTTCGGGCTGCAACTGGGCCAGCGCGCTGATCGTGCCACCATTGGGCAGATCGATCGGCCAATCGGCGGCAACCTGCGGCGCATAGGACGCCCCCGCCTTTTCGCGCAAGGCCTGCATCAATCGGTTGGCAAAGACTTGGGACAGGACGTCCAACTGGCGGCTCTCGGTGATACCCGAAAGGCCGCCGCCGGTCGGCCAGCTGATCACCGCTGCGGCCTGATTGGCATCGCCGCTGTGGTGCAAGACCACTGGCTGGGCGGTCGGCGCGGCAAAGCCGATCCCGCGGTCGAGCACCGCCTGCGACAGGCTGGTGCGCCCGGGCAAAGCACCAAACGTCTTTTGCAGCGCCGCGATACCCTTGGCCCGGTCAAAATCGCCAAAAATCTGGACCTCAATCGGCCCGTTCGCCAGCATCGGCGCCCAAACCGTGCGAAAGCCCTCGGGCGTCACCGCCTCCATCTGCGCCGGGGTTGGCACGGCAAAGCGTTGGTCGCCGCCGCGTTGCAGGAACTTCATATCGCGTTCCAGCATCCCGCCGGGACTGGCGGCAAAGCTGTCATATTGCGTCCGCGCCGCGGCGCGCGCGCGCAGGACGGGCGACGCATCCCAACGCGGCATGGCAAATTTGGCGGCGAACAAATACAATTGATCGGCCAGATCCTCGCCCCGCGTTTCGGCGGAGAATTGGAAAAACGCATCGTCGATACGGAAATCAAAGCCGAGTTTGCGCCCGGTCGAGATGCGATCCAGCTCCTCCTGCCCCAATGGCCCCTCGCCCGACCCGACCAGCGCCATTGCACCCAGCGCCGCATAGGCATTGTCGGCCGGCGCCATCGCGCGCCAACCGGCGCCAAACCGCACCTTGACCGTCACCCGGCCCGGATCTTCCTTGGTCGGCCAGATCTGCACCTTGACGCCATTGGCAAAGCTCAGTTCCTCAATGCCCAGCAGGCCGGTCGTGCGGGCCAGCGGGGGGGCGCTTTCAGGCCCGATCACTGGCAGCTCGGCAAAGGAGATCGGCTTGGTATTAGGCCGCGCCCGCGCGTCGGGTTCGACCTTGGCGACCATCGCCAACCGCAGCGCCTCTGGCGTCGCGTCATGCGCATCGGGCGTGATATATAGCGCGCGCACCACCCGACCGGCAAACAGCCCGCGCGCATGGGCCAGCACCGCCTGCGGCGTGAACAGCGGCAGGGATTGTTTGAAAATCCCATGCACTACCTGCGGCGAGGCGACGGTTTCGTGAATATCGATCGCCTGCACCATGTCATCGGCCAACCGGGCGCCGGGCTGCAGGCTTTGCTGTTGCACTTGCGATTCAAAAATCACGTTGATCTCGGCGACTTCGCGAGCGATTTCCTCGACCGTTGGCGGCTGATCGAGCGCCTCGGCAATCACGCCGCGCGCTTCCTTCATCGCGCCCTGCCAATTGCCGTCGATCGGCGTGATCGACACAAAGGTGCCGTCGATCGAGCGGCTTTCGTTCTGTTGGTCGATATGCGCTGACAGGAAACTGGCGCCAGCGCGAGCGCGAGTTTCCAGCCGCCGGTTGATGATCATCTGGGCCAGTTGGTCGAGCATCAAGCCCTGATTATAGACAATCGTATCCTGCTTTTCATGCCACGGGCGCAATACGCCATACAGGATCGAGCGCGGCAGGCTCGGCTCGACAAGCACTTGCACCGAGCCGACGGGATTGGCCGGATCGCCGCCCGGTGGGGTCAGCGGTTCGCCGAAGGAGGGCGCCGGCGTATGCGCGCCGGGCGCCGGCCAATCGCCAAACCATTTGGTGATCAGCGCCGCCATCAACCGGGGATCGGCATCGCCAGACACCACAATCGTCGCGTTTTCGGGGCGATACCAGCGGGCATGAAAGGCGCGAACGCCCGCCTGATGCGCGGCCTCGATCGTCGCGACCGAACCGATGGTGGTGTGATCGGCAAACGGCTGCCCCTCGGCCATCAACTGCCGCGAGGCGACTGTCACACGTTCCGACGTGCCGCCACGCTCGCGCTTTTCGGCCAGCACGATGGGCGCCTCGGTGCGAATGTCGCTTTCCGACAGGTTGGGCCAGATCATCATGCCCGACAGCAACTTGAACGATTCGTCGAGGCTGGCGGGCGCGGCATCCGGCAGGTCGATCTTGTAGACCGTCTGGCTGGGCGTTGTTTCGGCATTAGTATCGCTGCCGAATGTCGCGCCCAACCTTTGCCATGTCGGGATGGCCTGCGATTGGGCGAGATATTTCGACTGACGGAACACCAGGTGCTCGATCAGATGGGCAAAGCCGGCCTCCTCTGGCCGTTCGAACATCGCGCCCGCATCGATGCGGATCCGGATCGACACCTGGCCCGGCGGGACCGAATTGTTGCGCACGGCCCAGCGCAACCCATTGGGCAATTCGCCAAAGTACCAATCGCGGTCGTGCGGAACATCGCTCCCCCGATACAACCACGGCGAATCCTGCGCCGGCAAGGGCGGCAAGGCGCTATCCCCTTCGCGCGCCGGAGCGGGCGAGGCGACAACAATTGCCAGCGGCAAAACGAGGCAAAACAGGCGGGTTGCACGCGAAACACGGTTCATAAGCCCAGCTATAGGGGCCAGTCAGATTAAACACCAGTGAACGGGATCGCTTGCACACACGAAAAACTCGGCGGCTAGGCCCTTGACCCTGCCTTGGGCGCGCCTACATGCTAATGATCATGTTTATCGAAACCGAAACCACGCCCAACCCCGCCACGCTCAAGTTCCTGCCCGGGCGGCAGGTGATGGCGGTTGGCACGCGCGAATTCACCGATGACGAAGCCGCCGCCGCCTCGCCACTGGCCGAAGCGCTATTCAGCTTGGGCGATGTGACAGGCGTATTTTACGGGCGGGAGTTCATCTCGGTCACCGCCGGGCCGGGCGTGGAATGGAGCCAGTTGAAGCCGCAGGTCGTCGCCATGCTGCTCGACCATTTCATATCCGAAGCGCCGCTATTTGCAGGCGCCAGCGCGGCGGGCATTACCGTCCCGGCCGAGGATCAACCGGTCGCGGGCGATGACCCGGCCCATGCCGACATCATCGATCAGATCAAGGATCTGATCGAGACCCGCATCCGTCCCGCCGTGGCCAATGACGGCGGCGATGTCGCCTATCGCGGCTTCCGCGAGGGCATCGTCTATCTGCAAATGCAGGGCGCCTGCTCGGGCTGCCCCTCGTCTGCCGCGACGTTGAAAAATGGTATCGAAAGCCTGATCAAATATTACGTGCCCGAGGTGGTCGAGGTCCGCGCGGCGTGACATCGACGCGCGGCATGGGCGATACACAGAACGGGCGCTGGCTGGCGATTGATTGCACGACCGAAGCGTGTTCAGTGGCCGTGTTTGCCGATGGGGTGTTGATAGACGGCACCACGCGCCAACTGGGTCGTGGCCATGCCGAAGCGCTGGTACCGATGATCGCCGCTCTTCCCGACAAGGGGCGTGCGGACCGCATCGCCGTGGGCCTTGGTCCGGGCAGCTTTACCGGCGTGCGCATTGGCCTTGCGGCGGCGCGGGCGCTGGGACTGGCGTGGGGCGCAGAAGTCGTTGGCTATCCGACGCTGGCGCTGATCGCGGCGATGGCGCGTCAGGCACACGGGGCGCAGGACGTACTGGTCGCCACGACCGGCGGGCACGGCGAATGGTTTTGTCAGGCGTTCGATGCGGCGGGTGGCCCCCTCGCGCCATTGGCTTCGGAACGGCCTGAACTTGCCCGAGCCTATCCGCAAAGGCTGGTCGCAGGCAGCCAGGCCGAAGCGCTGGTCGCGGCACGCGGCACCGGCGAAGCCTTGGCAATATGGCCCGACGCGCAATACCTGACCGCATTGCCCCACACCGCGTTTACCGCCGATCTTGCCCCGCTGTACGGCCGCGCGCCTGACGCCCGCCTGCCGGGTGGGGCGTTACCCACACCCCCCGCCTGAGGCGCCTTGCGCATGCCGCCGCAAGACGATGTCGACAAGATCATGGCAATCATGGTTGCCGCCTTTGACCCCGCCTATGGCGAGGCATGGACCCGTGGTCAGATCGAAAGCGCGCTCGTCATTGGCCATTGCCAATACTGGCTGATTGCGCCCGACGGCACGGTGCCCGACGAAGGCGACGAAGCCGCCGGCTTTGCTTTGCTTCGCCGCACCCTCGACGAAGCCGAATTGTTGTTGTTCGCGGTCAGTCCACAATGGCGCCGATGCGGTTTGGGCGCCAGATTGTTAGAGCGTATGATGGGCGACACCAAAGTCGAGGGCACCACACGTGTGATGCTTGAGATGCGGCAGGGAAACCCAGCGCAGTACCTTTACCAATCCTACGGATTCGCCGCAGTGGGGATTCGCCCTAAATACTATCGCGGAATCGATGGTGAGCGCATCGACGCCGTGACATTTACCTGTCCATTAGGCTAACACGCTCTGAAAAATAGCGAAAAAAGCAATTATTAATCGTATTATTCCGGATATTTCACACAAGATATCTTGTGTGATGCTGAAAATCATATCAATAGAAATTGTTGCTCTTTTACCGGGGCTCAACAACGATAAACACAATCGAGTCGAAAAAAAAAAGGCTATTCGCTATGGACACCCAGACCGACGTCAACGAAACGCTGATCACGCTTACCTCAGATATTGTCGCCTCGCATGTCAGCAACAACAGCGTTGCAATTGACGATATGCCAACGCTTATCGCCAACGTCTTCAACGCGTTAGCCAGCCTGGGCCAGGCGATTGTTCCGGTTGAGGTTCTGCCCGAACCTGCCGTCTCGATCCGTTCGTCGGTCAAGCCGGACCACATCGTCTGCCTCGAAGATGGCAAGAAGCTGAAGATGCTGAAGCGCCACCTGATGACGCATTACAATCTGACCCCGGATCAATATCGCGCACGCTGGAGCCTGCCGGCCGACTATCCCATGGTTGCCCCCAACTATGCAGAAAAGCGCCGCGAACTG
>CAIOKP010000156.1 GCA_903858875.1 uncultured Sphingomonadales bacterium | reverse complement strand
TTTTACCAATTCGCTCATGCCGTCTGGCCTAGCAAATGCCACGCGCCCTGCAAGAGCCCACGCGGGCGAATGCCTCCGCAGCGGAGCTTTACCTTGCGCCTATTGGCCCAGCGCAGCATCCAGCACGCTGGCCAGGCGCAACCCGGCCTGTACCAGCCGCTGGCGGGCGACGGGCGCCCCCGCGTCGATCTGGGCGTCGCTGACGGCAAAAGTGCCCGATGGCATTTCGCCGGCGGCCACGGCATGGCCGAACACCTGCGGATACACGACATCGCGCGCCAGAACCCAGCTTTCCTGCGCCCAATCGGCGGGCTGACCCGTGGCGATCTGGGCGCGTTCGGCGGCGGAATAGGTGCGGATAATCGGGCTGGGCGCGGTGGCCACCCCCCGCTCGGCCATCGCCGAATCCCACAGCCAATGCAGCGTGCCATTCGCATTGCCGGCATAGCTGACCTTCACCCCATTGCCGCCGTGGTCATGGTCATGCTCGGCGGCATGGAGCGGTTGGTGAATATCGCCGACGATATGGGCCAAAAATGCCAGCGCCTCCAACCGTTGCGCGGCGGGCAGGGATTTGTCAGCCACGATCCGGCGGTCGCGCTCGATCTGCGCCGTGGCACAGGCGCCGTTCGGGCAATTGGCATGGGCGTTGAAACCCGGGCCGGGAACGTCCGAATCTTGGTAATGGTAGGGGAACGTATAGGCCCAGCGCCACGCCTCACCGCGCAGGCAATCGGGCCATGTCGCCGCATCCGCAAAGGATTTGACCTTGCATGTCGGCGTACCCAAGCCCGCTTCGGCGGTCAGCATTTGGTCAATTTGCGCCGCGGTCGCCGGGCTGACATTGGCCAGCGCAATCGCCGCAATCGTCCGGTGCCCGACATCGCCCCACGCCAGCGCGGGCTGCGCGCTGCCCAGAGTGAAGGCGAGGGTGGCAGCGATCAGGGCGCGGAGCGGAAAACGGGGCATGGGGATACCTTGTGTTGGGGCGGGTATGCGGGGTCTAGGGGCAAAAAGGGGCTGAGGCGAGGACCATCGCCCTCGCCTCTTGCCAGCCTCAAATCTCCGCGTCAGCCAGTACCGCCGCGCGCAATTCCGCAATCCCCAGCCCGGTTTCCGACGACGTCACCGCCACCACCGGGAATGCCGCCGAATGCTTGCGCGCTTCGGCCAGAGTGCTGGCATGGACGGCGGCCAACTCGCTGGCCTTCACCTTGTCCGCCTTGGTCAGCACGAGGCGATAGCCGACAGCCGATTCGTCGAGCATCCGCATCATGTCGATATCGACCTGCTTCACCCCATGGCGGCTATCGATCAGCACCAGCGCGCGCTTCAGCACGACCCGGCCGCGCAGAAATTCGCGCACCAATTGCCGCCACCGTTCGACCACGGCGGGCGGCGCCTTGGCAAAGCCATAGCCCGGCATGTCGACAAGGCGAAAATCGGGCAATTCGCCGGGCAGACCGCCGACTTCAAAGAAGTTCAGTTCCTGCGTCCGCCCCGGTGTGACCGAGATACGCGCCAGCGCCTTGCGGCCCGTGATCGCGTTCAACAGGCTCGACTTGCCAACATTCGACCGGCCCGCAAACGCGACTTCCGGCACGGCGGGATCGGGGATGAATTCCAGCCCCGGCGCCGACAGCAGAAAATCCACCCGCCCCGAAAACAGCCGCCGCGCGCGTTCGATCAGGGCCGCATCCGGGCCTTGATCCGCCGTGACCGGGATTTCGACGCTACTCACGTCTTGTCACGCGCATGCAGAACATCGGCACGCTCCTTGTCGACCATCGCCTTCATCTGGGGATGGCGGGCGTACAGATAACGCTGTTGGCCGATGGTCAGCATATTCGAGGTAATCCAGTAAATCAGCAGACCCGAGGCGGCAGTGCCCATCATGAACATCATCATCCACGGCATGATCGCCATCATCTGCTGCTGCGACGGATCGGGCGCGGCGGGTTGCAGCTTGAACTGGCTCCACATCGTCACGCCCAAAATCAGTGCCAAAACGCCAATCGCCAGGAACGACGGCGGATCAAACGGCAACAGGCCAAACAGGTTGAGCACATGCAAAGGATCGGGCGCGGACAGATCGCGGATCCACAGCACGAAAGGCTGATGCCGCAATTCGATCGCCACGGTCAGCACCTTGTACAGCGCAAAGAACACCGGAATCTGCAGGAAGATCGGCAGACAGCCCGCCAGCGGGTTGACCCCTTCTTCCTTGTACAGCTTCATGGTCTCTTCCTGAAGCTTCGGCTTGTCGTCCTTATAGCGTTCCTGCAACGCCTTCATCTTGGGCTGGATCGCCTTCATCGACGCCATGCTGGCAAACTGCCGCTGGGCAACGGGGAACATCGCGCCGCGCACGATGCAGGTCAGCAAGATGATCGCAAGGCCGAAATTGCCGACATAGTGGAACAGCGACCGCAGCAGCCAAAAGATCGGCTTTTCGAACCAGCGGAACCAGCCCCAGTCGATCGCGAGGCCGAAATGCGAAATGCCGGTCGCTTCATACTTGTCGAGAACGAGGCTTTCCTTGGCGCCCGCGAACAGGCGCGTCGACCGCAACGCGGTCTGACCCGGCGCAACGGTGAGCGGTTGATAGATCAGGTCGGCACGAAACAGGCTGTCGCCCAGCGAGCGGAAATCGCTGGTCGCGCCGCCGACGCCGGGGGCCTGATCGGGGATCAACACGCTCATCCAATAGATGTCGGTGAAGCCCAGCCAATCGGTCCTGCCCGCATTGGTCGTCTGCCCGGCGGCGGTGACGTCCTTATACTTGGGCGAAAAGCTGACCGCGCCATCGAAGGCGCCGAACGGGCCGGAATGGATATTCCACGAATCGACGCTGGCGGTCTTGTCGGTACGGCTGATCAGCGCGAACGGCTGGGCCGTGACCGGCGCGGTGCCGGCGTTGGTCAGCCCCTGCGTCGCGGTGATCATGTAATCATCGTCGATCGCCAGCTTCAGCGTGAACGTCTGGCCGGTCGGGTTGGCCCATGACAGCGTCACCGGCGTCGCCGGGGTCAGCTGCGCGCCGGCAGGCGCCGTCCACACCGTCGCGCCAGTCGGCAACTGGATACCGGCCCCTGCGCCGACCCAGCCCAATTGGGCAAAGTGCTGCGCCGGGGTGCCGGCGGGCGAGAACAGGCGGACCTGGCCGCTGTTCTTGTCCACCGTTGCCTTGTGGCGGCCGAGCGAGAGGTCATCGACCACCGCGCCCACCAGATTGATCGAGCCCGACAGGCCCGGTGCCGCCACCGGCACGCGCGGCGCGACCTTGAGGTCGGACTGCAACGCCTTGGCCTCAACCGCCTGATCCAGCACGCTGGTGAGCCCACCTTCACGCGTTGGCTTGGCGGGCGCCTCGGGCGCGGCGCTGGCGACAGGCTGCGGCTTGCCCGCGTTGGGGTAGAAATAGCGCATCGCCATATCCC
>CAIOKP010000155.1 GCA_903858875.1 uncultured Sphingomonadales bacterium | reverse complement strand
GACCGCTTCCATGGAGGCGATTGCCAACGCCAAGGCCAACCTCGACAAAGCCCGCGAAGCCGCTGCCGCCGCGCAAGCTGCCAAAGCCGACATCGCCACTGCCGAAGCTGCCGAAGCCGAAATCACCGCGGCCCAGGCCAAGCTCGATGACGCCATCAAAGCCCAGAACGAAGCCGCCCAGGTTACGACCACTGTTGGGTAAGTCGTTGAAAGTAGGGTAGTTGTATCGCGCCGATTATACCTTTCATTCCATTGATTGCTGCCGGCATTGGCGCCGCGACTGCGGGCGTGGCTCTGGCCGAGATGCCGTCTACGCCCAAGGCCCCTACCAATAATCAGCAGCAACAGGCCCAGGCGCAGCAGGCGGCGGCGCAGGCGCAGGCTACTGCGCTGACCAATCGCCGCGGCATGGCGAGTACGGTGCTGACAAGTCCACTCGGGGCCGGTCCCGCGCAGACCGGCAGCGCCACTTTAGGAGCGTGAGATGATCGTTCGCTTTGTTGCCCCGTCCAAGGATGACCCGAACACAACCGAGGAAGTTGGGCGCTTCGAGGCTAGCAAGCTGCCGGCGGTGGGGAACGAGGTCCGGTTGCCCAGCGGAGCGTTCACGGTGAAGAATATCGCTTACGAATACTTCGGCACCAACGATTACCACGCGGTTGAAATCCTGCTCGAAGCTCTGTGAAAGCCCTAGATGCCTGAGCCCACCAGCGACGAAGCCAAGGCCAAAGACTGTCAGAAGTATCTGGCTGTGCTCGCGCAACAGCGCCTCTACTGGGAACCCACCATCGACAACATCATCGCGTATGTTAACCATGGCAGACGCTTTGTGCAGGACCGTGACCTCTACGACGGCCAGCCCACCGGCCAGTACGTCTACGACGACACCGCCATGCTCGCCCGCAACATGCTGGTCGACGGCATGGTGGGCTATCTCTGCACGAGAAATCAGCCCTGGTTCGGCTTGCAGATCCCCGGCAAGCTGAATTTTCCGCGCACGTCACGGATGAGGAGCTGGTCCGGGCAGCGCGTCGACTCCCTGCCGGTAGTGCAGAAGTGGTTGCAGGATTGCGAAGTTGTGATGTACTCAGCCTTCAACCGCAGCAACTTCTATGACGTGAACCCGGAATTTATCTCCGATGGCGCAACCTGCGGAACCGGCTACATCCTGGCTGAAGAGGACGTAGAGCGGGCCGCGATCGTGTTCACGGTGCCTCATTTCCGCGAGTGCTACATTGCCGACAACCAGTACGGGCAGGCCGACACCGTCTATCGCGTTTACAAGATGACCCTGCGCCAGCTGGTACAGAAGTTCGGCATGGACAAGATGGTCGAGGCCGATCGCGATTTCAGGAAGGCTTACGAGGACAACATCTACGAGGAGCGCGAAGTCCTACACGCCATCTACCCCCGAACCGACCGGCAGCCGGGCAGGATCGATGCCAGGAACAAGCCGTGGGCTTCGGTCTGGGTGTATCGCAAGGGCGGTTGCCTGAATCGTACCGGCAACAACCAGATTGGCGACTCGACCGGCGGCGCCACCCTGTTGAGCGAGGGCGGGTACGACTCCATGCCCGCCATCGCCTGGCGATGGAGGCGAAACTCCGATGAGACGTATGGCCGCGGCCCCGCTCACGACGCGTTCGTTTCCATCGCCAAAATAAATCAGATGGCGCGAACCAACTTAGTAACGGCCCAGCGCGCCGCCGAGCCGCCGATCGTCGCTTATGCGGATTTGCGCGGAGCGATTCAGCGCCAGCCGAACGGAATCACGTACAAGGAGTCGAACCGCGGCGACATCCGCGCCCGCGCGCCGATGCCCTTGAACGGGACCGGAGTGCAGAACCTGCCGTTTTCGATTGAGTACGAGGACCGTGTAGCCAAAATCATCAACCAGTACTTTCATACCGACGTGTTCATGCTGATGAGCCAGTTGTCGCAGGCCGGCAACCAGTCACGCATGGT
>CAIOKP010000154.1 GCA_903858875.1 uncultured Sphingomonadales bacterium | reverse complement strand
ACGCGCCCCGAAACGATGCTGGCCGATATGGCCGTCGCGGTGCATCCCGATGATGCGCGCTATGCCAGCGTCGTGGGCAAATTTGTGAAGCTGCCGATCACCGGGCGTTTGATCCCCATCGTGGCCGATGAACACGCCGATCCGGCACTGGGCACTGGCGCTGTGAAGATCACGCCGGGCCATGACTTCAACGACTTCGAGGTTGGCAAGCGCGCCGGGTTCAAGCCGGCCGACATGTTCAACATGTTCGATGCCGACGCGCATGTGGTGCAGGTCAGCGACGGCCTGATCCCTGCGGATTTCGTCGGGGTCGAGCGGTTTGAGGCACGCAAACACGTGGTGGCGCGGCTGAAGGCTGACGGCTTCCTCGTCATGCAGCAGGCCAAGAGCAAAGACGGCGAGATCACCGAGATCGACGCCGAACCGCGCGTCATTCAGACACCCTATGGCGACCGTGGCGGCGTGGTGATCGAACCGTGGCTGACCGATCAATGGTACGTCAACGCCGCCGAACTGGCCAAGGCGCCGATCGAGGCGGTCCGTTCGGGCGCGATCGAGATCGTCCCCAAGTCATGGGAAAAGACCTATTTCAACTGGATGGACAATATCCAGCCTTGGTGTGTCAGCCGCCAATTGTGGTGGGGGCATCGGATCCCGGCGTGGTATGGCAGCGACGGCCAAGTCTATGTCGCAGAAACCGAGACGGCGGCGCAGCAGCAGGCCGACGAAGGCATCACGCTCGAGCGTGACCCCGATGTCCTCGACACCTGGTTCTCCTCGGCGCTGTGGCCCTTTGCCACGCTCGGCTGGCCGGATCAGACGCCGGAATTGGTGGCGAAGCATTATCCCAACGATCTGCTGATCTCGGGCTTTGACATCCTGTTCTTTTGGTGCGCTCGCATGGCGATGCAGGGGATGCATTTCATGAAGGACGCGGATGGCAAGCCGCAGGTGCCGTGGAAGCGGCTCTATCTCCACGGCCTCGTGCGCGCGGCCGATGGCCAGAAAATGTCGAAGTCGAAGGGCAATGTGGTCGATCCGCTCGGCCTGATCGACAAATATGGCGCCGATGCGTTGCGGTTCTTTATGGCGGCGATGGAAAGCCAGGGCCGCGATGTGAAGATGGATGAGCGCCGCGTCGAAGGCTATCGCAACTTTGCGACCAAGCTGTGGAACGCCGCGCGGTTTTGCCAGTCGAACGGCATCACCGGATCGACCTCGCTGGAGGCCCCCGCCGCCACCAGCGCCGTCAACCGCTGGATCATTGGCGAGGTCGTCGACACCGTCGCCGCGCTTGACAAGGCGATGGCCGACCTGCGCTTTGATGCCGCCGCGGGCGCGATCTATCACTTTGTGTGGGATCAGTTCTGCGACTGGTACATCGAATTGATCAAGGGGTCGTTCGACGCCGAAACCCGCGCGGTTGCCGGTTGGGTGCTCGATCAGATCCTCGTGATGCTCCACCCGTTCATGCCGTTTGTGACCGAGGAATTGTGGGCGTCGCTCGCCCCGCGCGCGAATGAATTGATCGTCGCCCGCTGGCCAGCGCCCGGGGCCGAGATTGACCCGGCGGCAAAGACGGAGGTCGAATGGCTGATCGCGCTGGTCGGCAATTTGCGAGGCGCAAAGGTCGAATTGGGCATCGCGCCTGGCGCCCGGCTAGAGGCCTATTTGCCCGATCCGTCCGACGCGGTGCGCGGCATTGTCGGGCGCAATCCGGGGGTCATCGACCGCCTGGCGCGCCTGTCGGCGATCCATTTTGCGCCGGCCCCCACTGGCCCTGCGATGCAGATCGGCGCGGGCGAGGCCAATCTGGTCATCCCGCTGGAAGGCATCATCGACATCGCCGCCGAAAAAGCCCGCCTGACCAAGGCGCTGGCCACATCGGAGAAGGAGCGCGACAGCCTCGACAAGCGGTTGTCCAACCCCGCCTTTGCCGAAAAGGCCAAGCCCGAAGCGGTCGAAAAGGCCCGCGCCGATCATGCCGCCCATGCGGCAGAGGCGACAAGGCTGGCCGCCGCGCTGGCGCGATTGGGCTGAGATGGCGCTGACGCTGGCCACGATACAGCCCGGTGCGGCAGAGATCTTCGCCGCGATACAGGGCGAAGGGCTGTCGGCCGGGCGGCCCAGCGTGTTTGTGCGCCTGTCACGGTGCAACCTTGCCTGCCAATGGTGCGACACCGCCTATACGTGGCATTTCGAGGGCGATAACCGGGCGCACAAGGATGGCGTCGCGTTTACCCGCAACGAAAATCAGGTCACTCTGGACGAGGCCGAGGTTGCCGCCCGCATCCACGCCATGGGACAGGACATGCCGACCCACCGGTTGGTCATCACCGGGGGGGAACCGCTGTTGCAAGGGGCGGCGCTCGCCCGGATGTTGGCCGCATTGCGCGCGATGCATGATGGCTGGCACGTCGAGGTCGAGACCAACGGCACCGTCGCGCCGCATCCCGCGCTGGACCCGCTGGTGCATCAATATAACGTCAGTCCCAAGTTGGCGCATAGCGGCAATCCGGCCGATCTGGCGCTGATCCCGGAACGGCTGGACGCCTGGACACAGGACCCGCGCGCGACATTCAAATTCGTCATCGCCGCCCCCCAGGATGCCGAGCAAGTCCACGCGCTGGCCGCGGTTCACACTATTCCCGCCCACCGTATCTATCTGATGCCAGAGGGCCGCGATGGCCCGACGGTGCATACAAGGATGCGCTGGCTGGCGGAAATCTGTCTGACGCACGGCTATGCCCTAACCGACCGCTTGCACATTCACCTGTCCGGCGACACACGGGGTACATGACCCAACCCGCCGCCACCGATAGCGCCACCACGCGCCCGCCCCATGCCAGCGCCGCGCCAATGCGGGGCGACCTGACGCAAGGGCCGATCCTCAGGACGCTGTTGCTGTTTTCGATTCCGACCTTGCTGTCCAACTTGTTGCAGACGCTGAACGGCACGGTGAACTCAATCTGGGTCGGCAAGCTGATTGGCGAAAGCGCGCTGGCCGCGACCGCCAACGTCAATATCATCATGTTCCTGATGATGGCGGCGGTGTTCGGCTTTGGCATGGCGACGACGGTGCGGGTTGGGCAATGCTATGGCGCTCGCAATATCGACACCGCACGGGTGACGTTCGGCTCTGGCCTCGGCTTTTGCACGTTGATCTCGATGGGGGTGGGTGTGCTGGGCTGGTTCTTTGCGCCGGGCCTGTTGCATTTGCTGGCGACGCCAGAGGCGAGCCGGATCGAGGCGCTGGCCTATTTGCGGGTGGTGTTCATCACCATGCCGCTGGGCACGATTTCGATCATGGTGTCGATGGGCCTGCGCGGTATGGGCGATGCCAAGATACCGATGTTCGCGATGATCCTGACGGTGGCCATCGACATTGCGATGAACCCTTTCCTGATCCGGGGTGTTGGGCCGATCCCGCCGCTGGGGATTGCCGGGTCCGCGCTATCGACCGCGATCGCCAATTTCGCCGGGTCTGCCGCGATGATTGGCTGGATCTATGCCCGCGACATTCCGCTGCGTTTGCGCGGTGCCGAAATGGGCTATCTGCGGCCGCGTCGTTCGGAACTTGGCTATATCATCACCAAGGGTCTGCCGATGGGTGCCCAGATGCTGCTGGTGTCTTCGGCTGGGCTGATCATGGTCGGGCTGGTCAACCGCGAAGGGCTGGCGACCTCCGCCGCCTATGGCGCCAGCATGCAATTGTGGAATTACTTGCAAATGCCCGCTTTCGCGCTGTCGAGCGCGGTGTCGGCGATGGTCGCGCAAAATGTCGGGGCCGGCTTGCACAAGCGGGTCAGCCAGATCACCTGGCGCGGCATGTGGGCGAACGAGGCATTGACCGCAACACTGGCAGTGATCATCGTTCTGGCCGACCGGCCCTTGCTCGAGATGTTCCTCGTACCCGGCAGCGCGGCCATTCCCGTGGCACAGCATATGCAGGCGATCGTCACATGGTCCTATGTGCTGTTTGGGGTGATGATGGTGTTGACCGGCACGATGCGGGCCTATGGCGCGGTGATCATTCCGTTGGTTATCATGTTTGTGTCCATGTACCCGGCGCGGCTCGGCTTTTACTTCCTCGCCTTTCCCTATATCGGCGCAGAAGCGCTATGGTGGGCCTATCCGTTCAGCGCGGTGGTCGCGGTGACGTTGACCGTGACGATCTATCTGCGCGGCAATTGGCGCAAGGTATCGGGCGTGGCGACAAAGCGCCCTGGCGCCTAACGCCCCTGTGTGCGCCAGCGCTGGACCGTGCGCTGGACCATTTCCAACTCGTCGCCGGCCTCGCTCCACAATTCGGAAAAGGACGGATCGGACGAGGCGGGGCGCTTGTGTTCCTCGAGGTCGTCAAACGCGACGCGCATCGGGATCGACACGCCTTCGCCACAGATGATGCATTCGCGGTTGCGCAAGGCCGGGATCGAATCCAGAAATCCGCGCGCGCCTTCGGGCATCGCGGCGCGAACAAAGGCCTGATCGCGCTCGTTGTTCAACCGCATCGCGATGATCGTGCCGCACTGGCTCAGCACGCCTTCGGCCAAGTCCGAGGGCCGTTGGGTAATCAGCCCCAGCGACACGCCATATTTGCGCCCTTCCTTGGCAATGCGCGACAGAATGCGGCCAACAGAGGAGCCTTCCGCGTTCTTTTCGTTGGGCACGTACCGATGCGCTTCCTCGCACACCAGCAACAGCGGCCGGGTCTTTTCCTCCCGCGCCCAAATCGCAAAGTCGAACACCAGCCGCGACATCATCGCCACCACGGTGCTGGTGATTTCAGACGGTACGCCCGACACATCCATGATCGAAATCGGCTGACCCCGCGCCGGCAGGCGGAACATTCGGCCAAGCACCTCAACCATCGTGTCGCCCACCAACATGCCCGAAAACAGGAAGTTGTAGCGGGGATCGGCCTTCAATTCGTCCAAACGTCCCCTGATACGGGTAAACGGCGCAGAGGTGGTCGCCTTGTCGAGCTTGCCCATCTCGCTTTGCAGAATCGCCTGAAAATCGGACAACAGGTAGGGGACCGGTGAATCGACCGTGATCCGCCCGCCCAAGCTCTCGGACAGACGGCTTTTCTGCCGCGCCTGCAAGAGGCACCGGCCAAGGATTTCGGCATCGATCTGCCGGTTGTCGCCATGCGACGACAACAGGATCTCGCAATGCTCCTCGAAATTCATCATCCAATACGGCAATTGCAAATTCGATACGTCGAGGATCAGGCCCGTCTCGCGAAAGGCGCTGGCATATTCGCCATGCGGGTCGATCATCAGGATGTGGCCCTGTGGCGCGGCCTCGCAAATGCGGTGCAGGATCAGCGCGAGGCTGGTCGATTTGCCCGTGCCGGTGCTGCCCAACAGCGCGAAATGCTTGCCAAGGAATTGGTCGATGTACAGGCTGGCGCGGATGTCGCGCGTTGGGTGCACCCGGCCGATCTCGATTGCGTTGCGTCCGTCGCCGGCATAGACCGCGACCAGATCGCGCGTGCTGGCCGGATAGACCATCGCGCCGGGCATCGGATAATTGGTCACGCCGCGCCGAAACGTGTTGATCTCACCGGTCAACCGATTGGCGCTGCCCTCGCCCAGAAAGTCGATGGCGGCAAGGATCCCTTCATCACCGCGCCGCCCCTGTTTCTGATTGCGCACACTGGCCAACAGCCAGGTGCTGCCGACGCGAATGCGGATCTGGCTGCCCACCTGCCCGGACATCGCGATCGCAGGATCGGCGTCACTGGCACATTCGGCCAGCCGTTGCGGATCAAAGGCCACGAGGCTGCCCGAACCCGATATTTCCAGCACAACCCCTAACGGAGCGCCAGAATTGCCCGCAATACCGTGGCCTACCATACCCTGAAGCGGCATGTCAGTCATGGCCGGCACCGACCAAATATGATTTGTTTCCCGTCATCACCAAGCGAAACTACGGGGAATATGGTTAATATTTAGTGCACACCCGGCCCAGTCAGCCGCAGGTTACACCAATGCGAACAATCGCCCGGCCAACCAGCCCATAAAAACCGACAGCAACACCGCCAAAACACCATAGGCCACCGCCTGATGCTGCGAAAAATCAGCGACGGCGCGTTCAAACCCCTGCTTCGACACCGCGACCCGCGCAATGGCCGAGGCGACGACCCGCCCATGGCTGATCGCAAAGGTTTCGGCGGTATAGGTGCCGGTCTGGACACTGGACGGCAGGGCGATGCGGGCCTGATACAGCACTTGTCCGTTGATCGTTACCGCGTGGTCGTCCTGCTTGTACAACCCCTGGCGCGCCATCAACCCGACCAACCCTTGCGCGAAATGCGTCTGGCTGTCGGGGTCGATGCTGTCGCTAGGCGACAATTGCAGCGAATCCAGGCCCAATTCGTAAATCGCTGCCGTCCGTTCATCGACGATATCATGGATCGGGCGATTGGATGCCACCGCATAAAAGCTCGGCACCGAGCGCAAATTGGTGCTGTCGGCATTGACCCACATCCCGGCGACTTTGCGCTTTTCGCGCAAAACCAGCGGCCGCGCCGGCCCTTCCAGCACGACGACAATGTCGTAATCCTGCCCCGCGCGGGTGCCCTCGGGCGTCAGGATCGCGCCGAACAACAGCAATTCGGTGCCGGTGAACCCTTGGCGCACCTGCACCTCGTGCTGCGACACATCGGGCACGAGAATCGGATCGCGCGCGCCGGTCAACAGCATCAGCGCCAACAGGGCGAACACCCGCTTCACAACCGGCTGACCGTAAATATCTCGTCCGGATGCCACGTCAGCCCCAGCGCCATCCGCAAAGCGACCGCCAGCACGATGATCGCCAGCGCCAACCGCAACCGTACCGGGCTGGCATTCTGGGCGAATTTGGCGCCGATCTGCGCACCCGATACCGATCCCAGCAACAACAGCACCGCCAGCACAATATCGACCGCATGCGTCGTCAGCGCATGCATCATCGTCGTCGCCATCGTCACAAACAGGATCTGGAACAGCGACGTGCCGACCACGACATTGGCGCTCATGCCCAGAATATACAGCATCGCCGGCACCAGCACGAAACCGCCGCCAATCCCCATCAACATCGTGAGAATGCCCGTCCCCACCCCCAGCAGCAGCGGCGCCAGCGGCGAAATATACAGGCCCGAACGATAGAACCGCCAGCGCAGCGGCAGATTGGTCACAAAGGGATGGTGGCGCCGCTTGCGCACAGGCCGCGCGCCGCCCTTGCTCGCGCGCAAGGTCTGGATCGCCTCCTTGGCCATCAATGATCCGATTCCGCCCAGCATCGAGACATACAGCAGGTTGATCACCGTATCGATCTGACCCAACCGCTCCAGCACGCTGAACAATACCGCGCCGATGCCGGTGCCCAGCACACCGCCGGCGACCAACACGCCGCCCATCTGGTAATCCACCCCGCCGCGACGGCCATGGGCAAACACGCCCGACACGCTGGCACCGGTCACCTGGCTGGCGGCGGAGGCGGCCGCGACGGTCGGCGGAATGCCATAAAAAATCAGCAGCGGCGTGGTCAAAAACCCGCCCCCCACGCCGAATATGCCCGACAGCATACCCGTCAACATCCCCAGCCCGATAATGATCAGGCCGTTGACCGACAAATTGGCGATAGGAAGATAGACATCCATTACAGGCCTCACGCTAGCCGGGTTGGGCGAGTGTGGAAAGGCTCATGCGCATACAGGTGCAGGGCTTATCGTTAAAAACCTGCGGACAGCGTTATCGCCGGGCCCGTCGCCGGCATGGCATTGCCGGCCACCCGCACCCGCCAATCAATGGCCAATCGTGCCGCAACCCGCCCTGTGCCCCACGACATCCGCGCCGTCGGGCCAATATCGAGCCGGTTCACGCCGTCCTGCGCGCCGCCCCATGCGCCAAGACCAGCGCGCAAATTGACCGATCCCAACCGCCGCACGACCTGCTCGACCCGCATCTGGCCATCGACAAACGGCGTCGCGCCCGCCCCCAAGACATAGCCGGCCTGCATATAGGTCTCCACCTCCACGCCACGCGCCAAACGGATCGTTGGGATTTGGCTGACGACCATCGCGGCGGGGCGGGCGTGGGTCGTCCCGTTGGCAAAGCGACTGGCGCGCAATTCGACCATCGCGGCCACTGGCAATTTCGCAAAGGGCCGCGCCGACAGGCCAAACGCGACCTCGCTTTCCCCTGTGCCGTTCAACGCGCCATAGCCGCGCAGATAGGCCGTCGGCTGGCCGGCGGCGCCCTGTGCCAGGCGATAGCGCAGCACCGCGCCGACCTGATCCCCACCATAGGTCGGCCCATACACCGCGCCCGTCGCCGTGGGCACAGCGCCCGCCCCGCCCTGTCGCAAGAATAGCCAGCCATCGGCAGACCAGCGTGATCCCCCTGGATCACCCTGCCCCACCCCGGCGCCGGGGGTTTTCACGCGCCGCCCGCGCACGACCAGAGCGGGAATGGGATCCGCCGGTGCGGCCGCTTTACGGCGCCGTTGCAAGCGGTCCAATTCCGGCGGCAAGGGCAGACTGGCTACGGCGGCCATCCACAGCAATTGATGCGCGGCGGCCACCGAATGGCGCTCCTCCGCCACGCCCAGCGGTGCGTGCGGATCAATCATCGGCGGCGGCGTCACATCATCGGAAGCGACCGCAACATCGACGGCGCCACGCCAATCCTCCGTCCCGATCCCCATCGAGCCAGGCCCAACCGGGCGTGCATGCCAGCCGGTAGCCGACCCAGCCGCCGCACCGTCGCGACGCACGGGCGTGGGAGGCCTGCCATGCGCCGGATGCGCGCCAAACGCCGGCCGGGTTCCGATATTCGCCTCAAAATGAGGCGCCTCCCACAGAATTCCGCGCGCCAAAATCCACACGCTCAATAACCCGACGAGGCCGACAATCGGCTGCCCTCGCCGACGCAGGCCAGGGTCGAACCCATCCCGCTTCGGCCGCCAGCGGTTCATTCGGGCGCCTGTACACGGATCATCGCCGGATGGGTGTGATGCTCGGTCTTTTCCCAGACCAGCGCGCCGCCGGTCAAGCTGCGGCAATAGGCCGTCAACGCCCGGCGCCCGGCCATAATGGTGATCACATTGGCAACCGGCACCCGCACGATGGCGCACACCCCTTCGCGCAGGCCATATTCGCGCGCGGTGAACACAAACCGCAGCACCATCCGCCAAATAAAGCCAAAGGCGCTGACCAGCATCCCCCCCCGGATCAGCGGCGACAGCGGCGCCATCACCGGCATCGCCGCGCCATAGCGCAACCGCGCCACGGCCAGCCCCCCCTCGATCAGCAACAAGCCATAGGCCGCCATGAACACCACCGCCGTCAACGGCCCGCGCCGGTCGCGGATCGCCATCCAGATTGTGACCGGCCCACCGGCCCAGCCGAGCCGGTCCCACCCTTGCAAGGCAATCCCATGCATCCAGCGCGTCTTTTGCCGCACCGCCCCCACCAGCGTGCCGGGAAAATAGCTGCGGGTGCCAATCAATTGCCCCTCGGCATCGCGACAGCGCAGAAACCGGCTCTGACCGCCTAAACGCGTGATCAACAGGCCCAGCTCATAATCCTCGGTAAAGCATTCGGCGGCGAAAGGCCCAACGCCCCCCTGCCGCCCGCGCAAATGCCCGATCCGTTCCAGCATATCGCGCGAAAAGCCACAGCCGACCCCCGCCGCGGGCAAGCCAGCGCCCAATGCATCGCGCACCACCATGACGCGGGCGTGCGATTCGACGAATTCATCGCAATAATGCCCTGCGATCCAATGCGGCCCTTCGGGGATTTCGGGCCGGACCGGCAATTGCACGAAATCCACCGCACCCAACGCGTCATCGATCAACGCCAGTTCCAGCGGATGGACCATATCTTCGGAATCATGCAGCACCACGCCGCGAAACCGTGTCCCTGTGCGCAGTTCATCAGAGCACAGCGCGGCATAAATCCGGTTGAGACAATCCGCCTTGGTCGTCGGCCCGTGCCGATCGTGGATCACCAGCCGCAGCCGGGGATCATGCCCGACCGCCGCCATGGTCGCGGCCACCGTGTCCGGATCATTGCCATAACAACCGACGTAAAGTACAAAATCCGCCTGGCGCCACATGCGCAGCATATGGGCGACGGTCGTGCCGATCACATCGGCCTCTTGCCAGGCGGGAATGAAGATCGCGATCCGACCACTTAGCCTGCCCCGGCCCGCATCCGCCGGCAGGCGGGAGGTTTGCTTCGCGGGATTACAGCGCAAGCCGAACCACAACAGATCGATCACCAATTCATCGAGCGTACCGACAATGAACCAGAAGAGCGCAAAAAAAAGCAATTCGCGCTCGATCACCTGCAGCCATTCAACTAGCGTCCACCCTGATCCGCCGCCTATGGGCAACACAGCAGCTCCGCCTCCTGAGCCGTCACGAACTAGTACATATACTTATTGTAGTCCGGCAATATGCGCAACAGCATTTGCATTTGGGT
>CAIOKP010000153.1 GCA_903858875.1 uncultured Sphingomonadales bacterium | reverse complement strand
TGCTGGCCGGGCTGGTGTTCAGCGGCGAGACCAAGATTGCCAAATCCGGCCAAACGGTTGCGGTGGATGCGCCGCTCGAAACGCGGGGGCGCGATCATCCGTGGGTGTCGCGCGGCGGGATAAAGCTGGCCCATGCCATCGCCCATTTCGGCCTCGACCCGGCCGGCGCGACCGCGATGGACATCGGCAGTTCGACCGGTGGCTTTACCGATGTGTTGCTGACCCATGGCGCGGTGCGGGTATTTGCGGTCGATTCGGGCACCAACCAACTGGCGTGGAAGCTGCGTCAAGACCCCCGCGTCACCGTTTTGGAGCAGACCAGCGCTCGCATCCTGACCCCGGCCGAGATCGACGCGCCGTGCAATTGGGTGGTGTGCGATGCCAGCTTCATCGGCTTGGCCAAGGTGCTGGATGTGCCATTGTCGCTGGCCGCGCCGGTGTGCCGGTTGGTGGCGTTGATCAAGCCGCAGTTCGAGGTTGGCCGCGCCGAGGTGGGCAAGGGCGGCGTCGTGCGCGATCCCGCGCTGCACGCCCGCGTTTGCGGCGAAGTGCGCGACTGGCTCGAAGGGTTGGGCTGGACGATCGACGGCATCGTTGAAAGCCCGATCACGGGGCCAGAGGGCAACGTGGAATTTTTGATCGCGGCCCGCCGGGGCAAGCCCTAGCTTGCAAGGCTGTGCCGGGTTGGTCAGAAGGTGGCCAGCGTCCAAGGAAAAATCGAGAGGGCTGGATTTTGCGACGAAGTGCTAAAGCGACGGCTTAACTAAAAGGCAAGGGTTTTTCCGCAACTGTCTCCGTTTTGGAACAGCCTCAATTCTGTACATTGCTTGCCTGTTTATGCATCGCGATAAGGGAGCGTCCCCAAGACGAATCGTTGTTACATCAAGGTTGCCCGGTCGCCACGCCCTTAACTCTTTATTCCATGGAACTGCCCCATAGTCGTTTGGTGCCCAGAACAGGATCGTTTGCGAGAATGACTGAGATTGCTTCGACGGGCCAATTGCGTGCAGGCTTTGCACGATGGGTGTTGGTACTGGTGCCGGGGATGAGCCTGCTGGGCTTTCTGTCGGCGATGGCGTCCAACAGCGGGCCGGCCAATCCGTGGTTTGCCGCGTTGATCAAGCCCGGCTTATATCCGCCACCGATTGTCTTTCCGATCGTGTGGACGGGCTTGTATGTGCTGATGGGGGTGGCATTGGCCATCATCATTTCGGCCCGCGGGTCGGTGGGGCGCGGTGTGGCAATCGCGGCATTTGCGGCCCATCTGGTGGCCAACCTTGTGTGGTCGCCGCTGTTTTTCGGGGCGCACCGGATTACTGCCGCCCTGGTCGATGTGGTGGTGATGGATGTCACGCTGGTGATCGCGATGGTGCTGTATGCGCGGGTGCGGCCTCTGGCGGCGGTGTTGCTGGTGCCCTATCTGGCGTGGGTGCTGTTTGCCACGGTGTTGATGGTGCAAGTATTGCAATTGAACCCCGACGCCGATGGCCAAACGGCCGCGGTGCCGGTGGTGCATATCAAACTCTGATCTTGCGATTGGCCCTCTGCGCGCCCATCTAGGCAGCGAGTGGGCCCCGCCAGCCACGCGGGCACGGGGCCGCGCCATAGGATTTCAATACGGACCGTACCGCCATGCAGAGCGAAAACCCCCTGATCGCCGATTTCGTCAAGATGGTGAACAGCGCCGCCGGGACATTTGCCGGCGCCACCCGCGAAGCCCGCGATTCCGCGCGCGAACGTTTCCGCGAAACCTTCGGCGGTCTCGATTTCGTCAGCCGCGAGGAATTTGACGCCGTCAAGGCGATGGCTGCCAAGGCGCGCGAAGAGGCCGAGGATATGAAGATCCGGCTGTCCGCGCTGGAAGCGAAGATCGGCCAGTAAACGTTCAGCGTCGGCAATGCGAGGGGGGCGCAAGCCCACCCTCGCATCGCGGCCTGTCTATGTATCACCCGGTGGGGCGGGGATCGGTTGTGGTTGGCTTAATTTGTCCGTTTGCCATCCGGTGCGCCGGGGCCACGGCCCGGACCATTGCCATCGCGCCCGCCGGAAAAGCCATCATGGTGGCCACTGCGGCCCGGTCGCAGCGCCTCAATTTCCTCGCGTTCGAGAAAGCCGTCCTGATTTGTGTCGGCCTTGGTGAAGCGCAAATGCTCGTAGGTCATCAATTCGTCCAGCGTGATGCCGGCGTTATAATTGGTATTGGCTCGCGCGATCACCACCGGGTTCAACGGTTCGACCGCGATCATCAGCGCCACGTTGCGCTCGCCCTCGCCAAGGTCGGGGCCGATCGAGTCGGGCACCAGCTCGCTAAATTCATTGGCCATGTCATCGACCATCGCGGCAGACCCCTTGCGGCTTTCCCAGGCGATGAATTCCGCCTCGTCGATTCGGCCGTCGTGGTTGGCGTCGATGGCGTGAAACCTTTCGCGGATAACGGCGGCGCGGCGCGCGGTGACCACCGATTCAAATTCGGCCAGCGTGACGATGCCGTCGTGGTTGGCGTCGGCGATGCGGAACATTGATTCGACCGCCTTGTCGAAAGTTTTGAGCGCGATGGGCTTCATATCGCGCGGTTGATGGTCGCCGCCGCCACTGGGCGCCTCGCCCATATCGCCACCGTGGCTGCCGCGCCCGCCACCCATGCCGCCGCCACCCATGCCGCCACCCATACCGCCGCCGCCCATGCCGCCGCCCATCTGGGCCATTGCCGGGCTGGCGGCGAGCGCCAGCGTGATCAATCCTGCCGTGAGTTTGCGCATCCGAGTTTCCTTGACCTGTGCGGGAGATGGACAGCCCACGCCCATTATCCGCCCTCTGCCCGGGGCAAGATTGCGGCTTGATGAACGGGGGGCTTGTGCGGGGATATGGCACGGGGCAAGGCGTTGTCCTATGCATATTCGCTCGCCCGCCATCATCTGTTCTGCGCGCCCGCATGGCGAAGTCGGGGTAATCCTGCGCGCACTGACGGCGGAATATGGCATGGTTGCAGGCTATGTTGCGGGCGGGCGAGGGCGGGAATTGCGCCCGGTGCTGATCCCGGGCAATTCGGTCGAGGTCGATCTGCGCGCCCGCACCACCAGCCAGTTGCCCGCCGCGCGGGTCGAACTTGTGGTCAGCCGCGCGCCGTTTTTGTCTGAACCCTTGCCCGCAGCCGCGATCGGCTGGGTGACGGCGCTGACCGCGACCGCCTTGCCGGAGCGGCAGGTGTATCCGGCGTTGCATGCGGCCTTGTCGGCGCTGCTCGATGCGGTGTGTCATGCGCCATCGGCGCGAGGGTGGGTGCCGGGGTTGCTGGCGTATGAGGGGTTGATGCTGCGCGACCTTGGCTATGGCGAGCGGTTTGGCGCCGGCGTCGATGGCCAGCGTTTTTTGGAAGTCGAGGCCGATTGGGCGCAGGTCATGGCCGGATTTGACCGAATTGGCATTGCGCTTGAACGCTATCTGCTTGCTGATCGGCGTGGCGATGTTATGGGGGCGCGCGAAATGCTGCGGGCGCGCTTGCAGCGTATGGCGGCGTCCTGACGGATCGGCAACTGAGGGTGGCACAGATGAAAATTGCGGTGTTTGCAGGCGACGGTATCGGCCCCGAAGTAACGGCACAAGCCGTCCGCGTGCTCGACGCGCTGGCGATTGCCGGGCTGGAACGGGTCGAGGGCGATGTCGGCGGCGCGGCGTTTTACAAGCACGGCCACCCCTTGCCACAGGCGACGATCGACATGGCCCATGGCGTCGATGGTATCCTGTTCGGCGCGGTCGGCGATTTTTCCTGCGATCATCTCGAACGCGCGCTGCGCCCGGAACAGGCGATTTTGGGTCTGCGCAAGGAACTGAGCCTGTTCGCCAACCTGCGTCCGGCCAAGCTGTTTGCCGGCATGGAGGGCTTTTCCGCCTTGCGCCCCGAAGTCGCCAGCGCGATTGACCTGTTGATCGTGCGCGAATTGAACGGCGATGTGTATTTCGGCGAAAAGGGCATCCGCAAGCTGCCCGATGGCCGCCGTCAGGGCTGGGACATGATGTCCTATGCCGAGGACGAGGTCGCGCGCATTGCCCATGCCGGCTTCAAGGCCGCGCAGGGGCGGGCCAAGAAACTGTGCAGCGTTGATAAGGCCAATGTGCTCGAAACCAGCCAGTTGTGGCGCGATGTGGTGATCGAAGTGTCGGCGCAATATCCCGATGTCGAACTGTCCCACATGTATGTCGACAATGCCGCGATGCAATTGGTCAAATCGCCCGGCCAGTTCGATGTCATCGTCACCGGCAATCTGTTCGGCGATATTCTGTCGGATCAGGCCAGCATGTGTGTCGGCTCGATCGGCCTGTTGGCCAGCGCGTCGCTCGGCACGCGCCAGACGCCGTATGGTACGGTCGGCCTGTACGAGCCGATCCATGGCAGCGCGCCCGACATCGCGGGCCAGAACAAGGCCAACCCGCTGGCAACGATCCTGTCGGCGGCTATGCTCCTGCGCCACAGCCTCGGGCTGGAGGCGCAGGCCGTGCGGATCGAGGCGGCGGTGGCCCGCACCTTGGCCGATGGCGTGCGCGGCGGCGATCTGGGCGGGACGGCCACGACCACCGAGATCGGTGATGCGGTGCTGGCTCGACTGTAACGCGGGCGTTGCGGTGGGCGATATGCCTTGATTTGATCATTGTTGCGGGGCAAAGCGCACCGAACAATTTAGGGTAAATACAGGGGCAATATGTGTAACCCGGCCACGTAGGGAAAGGGTGCGTTTCCTGCGGCGCCATAACAGTATTCAAGGACTATGACCCAAACCCTGCAACTTGCCATCATCCTGCCGACCCTTAACGAACGCAAGAATTTGCGCGCGTTGGTGGCTCGGTTGGACGCCGCGCTCACCGGAATTGTGTGGGAAGCGATCTTTGTCGACGATAACAGTCGCGATGGCACCTCTGACGAGGCCCGCGCGATCAGCCTGACCGATCCGCGTATCCGGTGCGTCCAACGCATCGGCCGGCGCGGTCTGGCCAGCGCGGCGATCGAGGGGATGTGCGCCACCGCCGCCCCCATCGTCGCGGTGATGGACGCCGATCATCAACACGATCCCGCGCTATTGCCGGGCATGCTGGCCGCGATTGAAAGCGGCGACTATGACCTTGCCTATGCCAGCCGCTTTGCCGAAGGGGCCAGCACCGAGGCATGGGGTCGCCCCGACCGCGTCAAGGCCTCGGGCTTTGCCAATGCCCTCGCGCGCAAGGTCACAGGGGTCGATTTGTCGGACCCGATGAGCGGCTATTTCATGCTGCGCGCTGCCACATTACGCGCGGATGCGCATCGCCTGTCGGGCGTGGGGTTCAAAATCCTGCTCGACATTCTTGCCACGGTTGACACGCCGCTGCGGGTCAAGGAATTTCCCCTCGATTTCGCCGCGCGGGCCGAGGGCGAAAGCAAGCTGGATCGGACTGTCGTGTTTGAATTCCTGATTGGCCTGTATGACAAGTGGCTCGGCCACATCATTCCGACCCGGTTTGCCCTGTTCGGCACGGTCGGCGCGCTGGGTGTGCCGGTGCAACTGGGCGTGTTGTGGGTGATGCTGCACTATGTGTTGGCCAAGCGCTTTGTGTATGGCGCGTGGACCAATGATATGGTGTTCGACGTCGGCAATACGGTGGCGGCGCTGGTGGCGATGACCTTCAACTTCGTGCTGAATAACGAGCTGACCTATGCGGACAAGCGGTTGCGCGGATTTGCGCCACTGCTGCGCGGCTGGGCGAATTTCACGATCAGTTGCTCGCTCGGCCTGTTGACCAATGTCGGTGTCGCAGCCGCGCTCAAGCGGATGCATTTCAACGATCTGATCGCGGCGGTGGTCGGTATTCTGCTGGGTTCGGTCTGGAACTTTGCGCTGTCGAGCAAATTTGTCTGGGGCCGTTACGGCAATTGATTTGGGCGTGTGGCGCGGGGGCGTCA
This sequence comes from uncultured Sphingomonadales bacterium, assembly GCA_903858875.1. Lineage (GTDB taxonomy): Bacteria > Pseudomonadota > Alphaproteobacteria > Sphingomonadales > Sphingomonadaceae > Novosphingobium. Next base: position 3,466 of record CAIOKP010000153.1, on the reverse strand, counting down.
GCCCCGCGCCCGCGCTATGGCGAGGCGCACCGATTGTGCGATATTGTCGGCAATCTGTTCCACCGAAAACCGCGCAGCATACAACCGCGCCGCGCCCGCCCGGCATCGCGCCAACAGCGCTGGGTCGCTGACGAGCGCGGTGATCCTTGCGGCAAAATCGGCATGATTGGCCGGGTCGATGGCAAAGCCGGTTTCGCCTTCGACAATCGTTTCGCGCGCCGCGCCATCAAACCGCGATTGGATCAGCGCAAGGCCATAGGCCAGCCCCTCAAACCCCGCGAGCGAGCGGTAGTCCACGATGCTGGGGATCACCAGCACATCGGCGGCGGCGTAATATTGGCCCAATTCACGATAGGGCTTGGCACCAAGAAACCGCAGCGCGAGGCGATCCGCCAGAGGTGCCGCCATTGCCGCCAACCGCGACCGTTCCGGCCCATCGCCGACAATGGTCAGGTCGATGCGCGCCGCGACCGCATCGGGCAACAGTGCCAATGCCGCCAACAGGTGATCCGCCCCTTTGCGCGGTTGCAGCGAGTTGACGAACAATAGCCGCAGTTTTGGCGTGCCATCCCCGGCCATTGGCTGGCTAAGCAGGCTCGCCCTATCGGGGCGCGGCGGACACGAAGTGAGATAGGGTGCAACCCGCACCCTGGCCGGGTCGGCGCGCAGCACCTCGATCAGATAGGCCCGCCCCTCGGCCGTGTTGGTCTGGATCACATGGGCGCGGGCGCAGGCGATCCGCTTGATGGCCAGCACCAGCGGGTGCGAACTGCCACCGCGTTGCCGGGGGTCGGATTCGACCAGCAGCACCCGGCCCATCGCGGGCCGCAACGCCGCCGCCGCCATCGCGATCAGCGCGAGCCCGGTAAATTCGATGGTAATCAGGCAATCCGCACGGGCACCCAGCATTCGCCGGACAAAACCCGGCTTTGGCACGTCAATCCCCGCGCCATAATCGACGCCGCGCACCATGCGTTTCCACCGCAGCGACCAACTGGTGATCATCGGGACCAGCGGCAGATCGGCGGCGTGGTGGAAAGTCGCGCCATGTTTGACCGGGATCAGCGTGTCGGGAAACCGGCGAATGAAGGCGCGAAAAATCTCGCCAAAATACATCAGATCGCCGTGGTAGCCATAGGAGGGCGAGACCCAGATGACCCGTTCCCCCCCAACCGGTTCAGAGATGTTTGCCGGGGGTGTCATGAATTGCCTTTTATGCTGCCGCGATGCGCGCTTCTATCACAGGATTTGTGCAATGCGGCGTAGCTTCGCGCAAGATATTTACGGGCTTATCCGTAACTCAACGTCTATCGCCACGACCCCAACCACATCCAATCCTCGAAACTGGCGGTGCCTTTGTGCAACGGCTGGGCCGAGATGATCGGCCAGAACCAGCCGAAAACCGCCAGCGACAACAGCACAATGCCCACCGCTTCGCGCCGCCACCGCCGGCCCGATTGCCACAAGGCATCGACCGCCAACGCCAATGCGGCCATCAAAAACGTGCCCGGCAACAGATAGTGGTAATAGAATTGCACCGGCTTGTTGCCGACGATCCACAGGCCCAGCGTGGCGGCATATAGCGCGACAACCACCGCCGCATCCCACCGCCGCCGCGCCCATCCGGCCCAACCGCACCAGCCTAGCGCGACCAGGCCGGCCAGCATCGTGAACGGATTGCCGATCAGCACAATGCCGCGCTGCGCTCCATCGATCGGCTCGTACAGATACCAGATCGCCCGCCAGTTGATCACCCATTGCGTCCAAACGCTTTGATACGGGTGGTGCTTGATGACGCTGGATTGCAGCTCGATCATATGGCGATGCCAGCCGATAATCGCCAAAGGGCTGACCGGATCGCGCAGATAAAAGAACGCGGGCCAAAACGTCGCCCAATAGGTCACCAACGGCACGGAACCCAGCCACAACACCAATTCGGCCAGCGAAATCCCCGGCAGCGGTCCGCTATTGGCATCCCGCCCACCGCGCCACCGCGCCACCACCATGCCGATGCCGCACACCGCCAGCACGGGCGCAACGCTCCATTTCGCCCCCAGCGCGAGGCCAAAGCTGACCCCGGCCAGCGCCAGCCGCCAGCGCCTTTGCCCTGACGCCCCGCCCACGGGCAGCGCCACCGCCGCCGCCAGCATCCACAGGCCGACACACGCAAAGCCCGCCATCACCATATCGAGCATCGCGATCCGGCTCTGGATAAACCACGCAAAATCGCTGACCAGCAGGGCCATGACGGCCATCGCCGCCACGTGCCGCCCGCTGGCCCACCACAACGCGCGGCCAAAGGCGAACAGCCCGACCACGCCCATCACCGCCGACGGCAGCCGCCACACCATTGGATGATCGCCAAACAGCCGGATCGCCAGCGCAATCGCCGATTTGGCCAGCAACGGATGTTCTGGATTGGCGGGCATCCCGTGTAACAGGGCCCGGGCGGCGGGCACATAATGCACCTCGTCAAAATACATCTTTGACGGAATGCCAAGGTCGGTCAGCACCAGCCCGGCAAACAACAGCGCGATCACCGCCTGCCACAACACGGGATCGGTCGCAAAGCGCTGGTGCGGGCGTTCGGTGGCGGCGGTCATGGCGCAAAGTCTAGGGCGCGGGCGCCGCGCGTGCAACCATTGGTGGCGCGCGCAACGGCGGCTGCAAACAATGCAACGGCGACGCACTCTTGCCCTGCGCGCGTGGGGGCCTTAGAGACTGGCGCCATGAAACGCACGACTGGACAAGATCGCTCGATCACCTCGAAATGGCGCAGCGCGACCCGCGCGGTGCGTGGCGGCACGTGGCGCTCTGAAATGGGCGAGACGAGCGAGGCGATCTTCATGAACTCGGGCTATTGCTACGAGGATGCAGAGACGCCAGCGGCGCGCTTTGCCGGCGAACAGCCGGGCATGACCTATTCCCGCACGCAAAACCCCAGCGTGCAAATGCTGGAAGAACGCATCGCCTTGATGGAGGGTGCCGAGGCATGCCGGGCGCAGGCCAGCGGCATGGCGGCGATGTCGTCGGTATTGCTGTGCCAATTGTCGGCCGGCGACCACATGGTCATCGCACAGGCGGCATTTGGTCCGACCCGCTGGGTGACGGATAATCTGTTGCCGCGGTTTGGCATTTCCTGCACGCCGGTCGATGGCCGCGACCTCAATCAGTGGAAGGACGCGATCCGTCCCAACACCAAGGTGTTTTTCTTTGAAACGCCAGCCAACCCGACGATGGATATTGTCGATATTCAGGCGGTGTCCGACATCGCGCACGAACACGGCATCAGCGTCGTGGTCGACAATGCCTTCGCCAGCAGCGCGTTGCAGCGCCCGCTGGAACATGGCGCCGATGTGGTGGCCTATGCCGCGACCAAGCTGATGGATGGGCAGGGGCGTGTATTGGCCGGCGCGGTCGCGGGATCAGCCGATTTCATCAACACGTACCTGCTGCCGTATCAGCG
>CAIOKP010000152.1 GCA_903858875.1 uncultured Sphingomonadales bacterium | reverse complement strand
GGAATTCACCGCCGGGATCGCGCGCGCCTATTTGACCAACGGCTGGCAACAATATGCGCCGGTGAAATTGGCCACCCACGGTCCGCTGTTCCGCTATGAGCGCCCGCAAAAGGGGCGCTATCGCCAGTTTCACCAGATCGACGCCGAAATCATCGGCGCGGGCGAGCCGATGGCCGATGTCGAATTGCTGGTGATGGCCGATCACCTGCTGCACGAATTGGGCATTGCCGATGGCGTGACGCTGCAACTCAACACATTGGGCGATGGGGTTAGCCGCGAGGCGTGGCGCACCGCGTTGATCGAGTATTTCCGTGCCCACCGGGATGCGCTGTCCGAGGATTCGCAGGACCGGCTCGAACGCAATCCGTTGCGTATTCTGGACAGCAAGGACCCGCGTGACAAGGTGTTCACCGCCGACGCCCCGCGCATCGATGATTACTTGTCGGCCCAAGCGCAGGATTTCTTTGGCTATGTGACCTCGGGGCTGGATGCGGCGGGCGTTGCATGGACGCGGGCGCAATCGCTGGTGCGCGGCCTCGATTACTATCGCCACACCGCGTTTGAATTTGTGACGACCCGGCTGGGCGCGCAAGGGACGGTGCTGGGCGGCGGGCGCTATGACGGTTTGATGGAAAGCCTTGGCGGCGCGGCGACCCCGGCGGTCGGCTGGGCCGCGGGGATCGAGCGGCTGGCGATGCTGGTGGCCGATGCGGGCGGCGTGGCGGAGGATCGCACGCATGTGACCTTCGTCGTCGAGGATGACCGGGCGTTGACCGACGGTATGGGGCTGGTGGCCAAGGCGCGCCGGGCTGGGCTGTCCGCCGAATTGGTGGCCAGCGGTTCGCCGCGCAAGCGGTTCGAAAAGGCGGTGAAGACCAACACGATGGCGATTGTGGCGCTGGGGTGGAACGATGACGGTGTGACCACGCGAGTGCGCAATGTCGATGGTGATATCGCGCGCATCGAGGCGGTGATCGCGTCGGCATGACCATTTCCGACGCCCGCCTCGGGCAAATCTCGCATCGTTTCGCCGAACTGGAGGCCCGGCTCGCCTCTGGCACGTTGGAGGGGCCGGATTTCGTCGCGGCCTCGCGCGATTATGCTGAACTGGAGCCGGTGGCGCGCGCCGCCGCCGATGTCGCCGCGATGCGCGCGGAACTGGCCAGTCTGTCCGCCACCCCGGACCCCGACCCCGACATGCGCGCCATGGCGGACGAGGAGATCGCCCGCCTGCGCGCCGATCTGCCCGCGGTGGAGCACCGCTTGGCGGTTGCCATGTTGCCGCGCGATTCGGCGGATAGCCGCCCGGCGATGCTCGAAATCCGCGCGGGCACCGGCGGCGACGAGGCGGGGCTGTTCGCCGCCGACCTCTATCGCATGTACGAACGCTATGCCGCCGACCAAGGCTGGCGGATCGAAATGATCTCGTCAAATTCGAGCGAAGTGGGCGGATTCAAGGAAGTGGTCGCCAATATTGCCGGCACCGGCGTGTTCGCGAAATTGAAGTTCGAGAGCGGCGTCCATCGCGTCCAACGCGTCCCCGTCACCGAAAGCGGCGGGCGCATTCACACCAGCGCCGCGACCGTGGCCGTCTTGCCCGAACCCGACGAGGTCGATGTCCATATCGAGGACAAGGAGTTGAAATTCGACATCTATCGCGCGTCGGGGGCGGGTGGTCAGCATGTTAACACCACTGATTCTGCGGTGCGCATTACGCACCTGCCCACCGGCCTGGTGGTGATCTGTCAGGATGAGCGCAGTCAGCACAAGAACAAGGCCAAGGCTTTGCAGGTGTTGCGCACGCGGCTGTACGACCTCAAACGCGCCGAGGCCCAAGGCGCCGAGGCCGAAGCGCGCAAGGCGATGGTCGGGTCGGGCGACCGGTCGGAACGCATCCGCACCTATAATTTCCCGCAAGGGCGCGTGACCGACCACCGGATCAACCTGACGCTGCACCGCCTGCCCGAAATCCTCGAAGGGCCGGGGTTGGGCGAATTGATCGACGCGCTGTTGGCCGAGGATCAGGCCAAGCGGCTGGCGGCGATCGGCGAATGACCGGCATGACGGTGGCCGAGGCGCTGCGCGATGCGGCGGTGCGGCTGGCGGCGGGCAGCGATACCGCGCGGTTGGATGCCGAGGTGTTGATGGGCCACGCGTTGGGGTGTGGCCGGTCGGACATGGTGTTGCGGCACATGCGCGATGCGGCGCCCGAGGGTTTCGGCGCGCTGGTCGAGCGGCGGATGCGGCATGAGCCGGTCGCTTATATCGTTGGCGAACAGGAATTTTTCGGCCTGTCGTTGCGTGTTACGCCCGATACGCTGATCCCGCGCGGCGATAGCGAGACGATTGTCGAGGCAGCGTTGTCCGCCGTGCCCGCATCTGGGCCCGTGCCCGCGCGGGTGCTGGATTGCGGCACAGGCACCGGCGCGCTGCTGCTGGCGGTGTTGAGCGCGCGGCCCGGCGCGCGGGGTATCGGCATTGACCGGTCGCCGGGCGCGCTGTTGGTGGCGGCGGATAATGCGGCGCGGCTGGGGCTGTCCGATCGGGGGGCGATGCTGCTGCGGGATTGGACGCAGGCGGGCTGGGCCGATGGGCTGGGCCTGTTCGATCTGGTGCTGGCCAACCCGCCCTATGTTGAGGTTGATGCCAATCTGGCACCCGATGTCCGGGCGTTTGAACCGGCGGGCGCCTTGTTCGCCGGGCCGGATGGGTTGGACGATTACCGCATCCTTTTGCCCCAATTGCCGGGACTTTTAACCCCCGATGGGGTGGCGGTGATCGAGATCGGCCATACGCAGGCCGAGGCCGTGACCGCTATTGCGATGGAGGCCGGAATGGCGGCGCAATTGCACCTCGATCTGGCCGGGCGCCCTCGTGCGCTGGCACTTTCTCGCCAAAGCGGGGGGGCGGGCTAAGATTTCTCTTGGCTTTTGGCGACAGGCCACGTATTTGACGTAAAGAACGATCCGAGGGATGAAATTTCCCCTCTGGAACGTTCCATTCCAGCATCTTTGCCGGGCTTCTGGTCAAACACCAGATAACCATGGCAGATATTGGGTCGACGGCTCTGCCGCAGGGCTGCAGCGGAAGGACAGGGCGATACGTCTGCCGGCAAATTTGCCGAGCGGCGGTCCGGAGTTAAGGAAGACTCTCCCTTGAATAATAATCGTGGGAATAACAACCGTCGTCGCGGTCGTGGTAACAATAACCGGCCGCAAGGTGGCGGTGGTGGCGGACAGCAAACCAACCGCATCGATAGCCGTGCGCGCGGCAATGCGCCGCAATTACTGGAAAAATATCGCAAGCTGGCTCAGGACGCCCATATGAATGGCGACCGGGTGCAGGCCGAATATTATCTGCAATTTGCCGATCACTATTTCCGGGTTCTGGCCGACGCCCGCGTGCGTCAGGATGAATCCCGCGCCCGCCGCGATGATCGCTGGCAGGAAAATGGTGACGCACCGCGCGATGATGCCGACGATGGCACCGATTTTAGCGCAGATAACGACTTTCCGTCGTTTGACACGCCGCCGGTCTACACGCGCCGGGAACGGGAAGATCGCAATAACAACGCGGGTAATGCCAGCGCGAACGGCAATGCCAGCCCGAACGGCAATGTCAGCGTCAATCATAATGGCAACGCCGGCCATAACGCGAATGCCAACACCTCTGCCAATGGCAACGGCGACACACGCCGCCGTGACGAGACAGCGGCGCGTGAAGTCAGCGTCGAGGTCGCCCCGGAGGCGACTGGCGAGAGCGAAACGGCCAACGAAACGGTTTACGAGCCGGCCGAAAACCCATTTGTGCGTGAAGGCCGTTCTACCCGTGGGCTGCGCCCGCGTCGGGAAGATCGCCGTCCGCGCCGCGAAGAACAGGGCGATCGCCCAGCCCGCGAAGAGCGTGAGCCCGCCGCGTCGCCGGTCGCCGATGGTTTCGGGTTGGAGGCATCGCTGCCGCCCTCGATTTCGTTGGGTCGCCGCGCGCCAGAGCCAGAGGTCGAGGCCGTCCCCGAGGACGCCACCCCGGCGCCCAAGCGCCGCGTCCGGCGCAAGCCGGCGAGCGATACTGGCGAGACGCTGGAATCGGTGGGTTGAACCTGCCTTTCGACTGAATAACTGATTTGGGGCGCCTATATGGCGCCCCTTTTTCTGGCGGACCGTCATGGCCATGTTCGACAAATATAAGCGCCGATCACGGCTGTTTGCCCAATATTGTTGGCATTGGGGCTTGCGCGGTGCCGGGGTGGTCACGCTGGGTGCGGCGGCGGCCTGTGGTTTCCGTCCGCTGGGCCTGTGGCCGTTGACGCTGGTCGGTGTGGCGGGGCTGATCTGGCTGGTCGGGCGGGCGACGCATCCGAAATGGGCGGCGTTGATCGGTTGGCTGTGGGGGCTGGGCCACTTTACGCTGGGCAATAATTGGATCGCGACCGCGTTCACCTATCAGGCGAAGATGCCGGTCTGGCTTGGCGGCGTGGCGGTGGTCGGGCTGTCGCTCTATCTGGCGCTGTTTCCGGCCTTGGCGGCGTGGGGCGCGTGGTATGTCCGGCGCGATTCGGTCGCGCGGGTGCTGGGCTTTGCCGGGCTGTGGATCGTCAGCGAATGGCTGCGCGGGTGGGTGTTGACCGGTTTTCCGTGGAACCCGTTGGGCGCGGCGATGCTGGGCGATTTTACGCATCCGGGGCTGGCGGCGCTGGCGCCGTGGCTGGGTACCTATGGCTTGTCGGGCCTGACGGCCCTGTTCGCAGGGGTGCTGGGCGAGGGGCTGGTTCGGTTGGCGGCGGGGGATCGCTGGCGCGGGGCGGTTTTGGCGGCGTTACCGCTGGCGCTGGGCAGCGTGGCGATGGTTTTGCCGACACCGGCGGAGCGCGCGGGACACATTCCCTATACGCTGATCCAGCCGAACGTGGCGCAGGCCGATCTCGACGATCCTGAACATTTCGACCACCAATTCATCGATTCGGCCCGGTTGAGCGCACCGCGTGTGGGCGCTGGGCAACCGCGTCTGGTACTTTGGCCGGAATCGGGCGTGCCGGAATATGTCCGCGATGGCTATCCGGCGTGGTATTATCAGTTCACCTTTGCGGGCGACCCGTGGATGGCGCGGTTGCGCTTGGCGCGGGCGATTGGTCGGGGCGGGCTGTTGTTGACCGGCACGGTCGATCTCGACCTCATCGGGACACGTGCCATCAGCGGGCAAAATGTTATCAGCGGTATCGACGATCACGGCCGTATCGCGGTGTCCTATGCCAAGGCGCATCTGGTGCCATTTGGCGAATATCTGCCGGCGCGTGCGTGGCTAAAACCGCTCGGGCTAGAGCGGGTGATCCCCGGCGATATGGATTTTCGTCCCGGTCCGGGGCCGCGCACGCTCAATCTTGGGTCGCTGGGGCAGGCCGGAATGCAGATCTGCTATGAGATTGTGTTCCCCGGTGAAGTGACTGACCCGGCGCATCGCCCGGACTATATCGTCAACCCGTCGAACGATGGCTGGTATGGCGATTGGGGCCCGCCGCAGCACTTGGCGCAGGCCCGGTTGCGCGCGATTGAGGAAGGGCTGCCCGTGTTGCGGTCAACCACCAACGGGATCAGCGCGGTGATCGATGCCGACGGTGTCATTCGCCAATTCGCGCCGCGCGGGGTCGCGGCCCGGCTGGATGGCATGGTGCCACTGGCGCATCGGGCGACGCTGTTTGCGATGGGGCGCAATATGGTTTCGCTTGGCTTCGCCGCAATTCTTCTTGGCCTGTGCGCTCTTGTGTTGCGGCGCCGACGCGGCTAGGGAAAACGCCACATAAAGGTTCCTTTATATGGCGGATAACATGCGTAGCGATTACCTGTTCACCTCTGAAAGCGTTTCCGAAGGCCATCCTGATAAGGTCGCAGACCAGATTTCGGACGCCATCGTCGATCTGTTCCTGTCCAAGGATCCCGAAGCACGCATCGCTTGCGAAACGTTGACCACCACGCAATTGGTCGTGTTGGCGGGCGAAATCCGCTGCAAGGGCGTCTATGAAAACGACGATTGGGCGCCCGGTGCACAGGCCGAAATCGAGGCCGCCGTGCGCGCCATGGTGAAAAAGATCGGCTATGAACAGGCCGGCTTCCACTGGGACCGATTCGAATTCATCAACCGCCTGCACGGCCAGTCCGTCCATATTGCCCAGGGCGTTGACGCCACCGGCAACAAGGACGAAGGCGCCGGCGATCAGGGCATCATGTTCGGCTTTGCCTGTGATGAGACGCCCGACCTGATGCCGGCGACGCTGTATTACAGCCACAAGATCCTCGAGCGCCTCGCCGCCGACCGTCATTCGGGCACGGCCCCGTTCCTCGAACCCGATGCCAAGAGCCAGGTGACGTTGCGCTATGTCGATGGCAAGCCCGTCGCAGCCACCGCCATCGTCGTATCGACTCAGCACGCCGCCGGCTATGACAAGGGCGCCGAGGAAGCCGAGTTGAAGGCCTATGTGAAGCGCGTGGTGGGTGAAATCCTGCCGGCCGGTTTCTTGTCGGACGACACGGCTTGGCACATCAACCCGACGGGCAGCTTTGAAATCGGCGGTCCCGATGGCGATGCCGGCTTGACCGGGCGCAAGATCATCGTCGACACTTACGGCGGCGCATCGCCCCACGGCGGCGGTGCGTTCAGCGGCAAGGATCCCACCAAGGTTGACCGTTCGGCCGCCTATGTGACGCGCTATCTGGCCAAGAATGTCGTGGCGGCGGGCCTTGCCACGCGGTGCACGATCCAGCTGTCCTATGCGATTGGCGTCGCGCGGCCGCTGTCGCTGTATGTCGATACGCATGGCACCGGCACGGCGGATGACGCGGCGCTCGAAATCGCCATTGCCAAGGTGGCCGAGGATAAGCTTGGCGGCCTGACCCCGCGTGGTATCCGCATCGGGCTGGGACTGAACAAGCCGATCTATCGCCCGACTGCGGCCTATGGCCACTTTGGCCGCAAGGCGGAGGGCGATTTCTTCCCATGGGAACGGACGGATCTCGCCGCCGAATTGAAGGCGGCGCTCGCCTGAACCAATCAATCGGGCGGATGGGAAAAGGGGCGGTGGCGCGATGGCGCTGCCGCCCTTTTTCGTGGGGCGTGCCTTGACATGAATCATGGTCCGATTGTCGATTTTGGTCCATCATCTCGCGTGGCGACGGGGCAATGGCCAACCACCGACGGGAGATTTTCAAATGCGCTCGATTCTTCTTTATGCTGATCGTTCAGAGGCGATGACGGCCCGGCTGGAAGCGGCCCTGTCGTTGGCGCGCACGATGGAAGGGCACCTGAGCGTGCTGGTCGATACGCCGATTGCGCGCTTTATGGCGATGGATTCGATGGGCGGCAGCTATCTTGCCGCCGACGCTGTGCGCGATGCGGTGGACCGGGACGATTCCTATGCCGAGGAACTGGCTGCGCATTTGCGGCGCGAGGATGTGACGTTCGATGTCCTGCGCGGTGAAGAGGAGCCGGTTGACGCGTTGTCCGAGGCATCGCGCCTGGCCGATGTGGTGGTGTTGTCGCGTGGGTGCGAATTTGCCGGCCAATTGGCGGTCGCCGGTACAGCGCCGATCCTGATCGTTTCTGATGACCAACGGCTGACCACACCGGTCGACATCGTCGCGGTGGCATGGGACGGTAGCTATGAGGCCGCAGCGGCCCTTCGCAAGGCGGTCCCTTTGCTAAAGCTCGCCAATCAGGTCTTTGTTTTGACGGTCGGGGAAAAGGTCGGTGCGTTTCCGGCGATCGATGCCGTGCAATATCTGTCCCGCCACGGCGTGAAGGCTGAATTGCAACCGCTCGCACGTACCGGTTCGGTCGAAGAGACCTTGGCGGCGGCGGTGGCGCGGCTACAGGCAGGGCTGTTGGTGATGGGCGCCTTTGGGCACAGCCGATTGCGCGAATTCTTGATGGGCGGCGTGACGAAGTACTTTCTCGAGCTTGAGAATGGACCAGCCTTGTTGCTGGCCCATTAAGCTTCGGGGCGCGGCGGGGTAGACCGCCGCAGGCTCGCCATTATCGCGCAAGCCGTGCGCCAGCTGCCGCTGGTCGTGCGGCTTGCTTTGTTGCGGAATTGGCAACGGTGGTCAGTCGGTACAGCCGAGGGGGCACAAGTGCGCCGCATTGGTTCAAGATTTGGGCCGGCGCGGCGCTATGGCCACGTTGTGTTTTGCAACACCACTTTTGCGAATCGCTGCTGCACCAAACAGGTTTGTCAAAAATAGAAAAAACATCCAAAAGCGCCTTGTTAGCAGAGTGGCTCTCGAAAGAAGGCCCGTTTTGGTTCGCGTCGAATACGTATGTTTCGCCTGCGAGGCTGTCGCAGTCGTTAAGGGAATGAAAAAATATACATCATAATCAGTGATATAGGTGGTAGACGCTAATTAATTGCGTTTTATGCAACAGTCCATGATGTTTACGCATTTGCAGCATACCGCCCAGCGCAGGCATACAGTCCTTGCCTTTCAGGCATCCTCTCCCAAAACTTCTACGGCCCGGTTTCGACCGGGCCTTTTTTTTGCCCGCGTGACGGATCAGGCACTCCTAGCGCAGAACCATTGCCGCCCGGCGCGCCGGCGCAGGTGACGAACCCCAAAAGCAGGCGTACAACCCGCAAGGTTATCCCTATGGAGAGCCCCGCCATGCGCCGTCATCTGTTGCCGCTGTTTGCCTTGCTCACGCTCCCCCTGTTCCCCGCCATCGCTTCGGGCTCTGCAACCACGGTTGCCGCCGCCTTGTTGCCGGCCGAGCGCACCGCCGCGAATGTGGCGCTCGATAAGGATCGCCACCCGGATGCCGTGCTGGCCTTTGCCGACTTTCGGCCGGGCGATGTGGTGGCGGATTTTGCGGCCGGTGGCGGATATTACAGCGAACTTGTCGCTACGTTGGTTGGGCCGAAGGGGCGCGTGTACGCGCAAGTGTCCCCGCGGTTTTACAACGCCGAAAAATGGGACGCGATCCGCGCGGTCCATCCAAATATCGCCATGCTGGTTACCTCGGATACGGCTACATCGTTTGCGCCGGATAGTTTGGACGTTTTGTTCGCCCATCTGGTGTTTCATGATTTGTTTTTGCCGCCCAAGCCGGGCCAGGCGCTGCAGGATCCGCATGCCGTGATCGCCAATTGGTTCGCTGCGATAAAGCCCGGCGGGCATGTCATCATCGTTGATCACGCCGCTGGGCCGGGGGATGTGACAGAGGTCGCGGGACGGCTGCATCGCATTCATCCGGATGCCGCAAAGGCGGCGATGGTTGCGGCGGGCTTCGTCTGGGAAGGCCAGTCCGATATATTGCGTCGCAGCACAGACGATCATTCCGAGCCCGTGTTCGCACCTGCACTTCGGGGCAATACCGACCGATTTGTCTATAAATTCCGCAAACCTTAGGGATCTGAGCACGGCGATTGCCAAATTTGCATCTGCCCAGCGGTATTTCGCACTTGCACAAAAATCGCGGTTAACTCATAAGGAACTCGCCTTTCAGGCATCCTCTCCCAAAACTTCTACGGCCCGGTCGCTTTCGACCGGGCCTTTTTTTTGCCGCAATCGCGCGGCCCGCCAAATGTTACGCCAATGTTTTCGCGGGCAATTTGATCTGCCGCTCCCATTCGATGGCTCGGGCGGGGCGATGGGATAGGGCCGAATCGGCCGACAACCGAATCGGTTTGGTTATTCCCGGTTCGCGGGAATGCTAGGTCGAGATGCAGAGCGCGTCAGGCATTTCGACCCGCAGCCATTCCAGCATCGCTTCGCGCACGGCCAAACGTAGCTGCGCCAGCTCACGCGGATCGCCAGCGCTCATCATCAGTTTCAGTTCGACCGAGCCGACTCGCGCTTCTGATACAATCAATTCCCCGGTCCGCTGGTCCCACTCCTCCTGCCCGGCCAGCGTCGCCAGAAAGGCCGCGCGAATCGGCGCGATGGGAAAGCCCGGCCGAATGGGGAGCAAGACCGGCCCACTGATCCCGCCGACGCGGGTCCAATTCTGGAACGTGGTATCAAGAAATTTCGTGGTGGGTACGATCAACCGACGTTCGTCGGCGGCGCGAATCACGACATAGCTGAGGCGGACATCCTCAACCCGGCCGCTCTCGCCCTCGACGACGACAAAATCGCCGATGCGGATCGGTTCGGTCAGCGCGATCTGGATGCCGGCGATCAATGATTTCAACGCTGGCTGGGCCGCGGCGCCGACGGCCAGGCCCAACAAGCCGGCCGAGGCGATCAGCGTTGCGCCAATGTGGCGTACGCCGGGGAACCCCAGCAGGATCAGCGACACGGTGATAAAGATAATCACAAAGCCGATCGAGCGCGACAACACCGCGATGCGCGTCGCGCGGCTGCGCGCGGTCAGCGGGTCGGCATTGCCGGCTGCGCGTCGGGACAGCAGCTCGGCCCCGGTTTTGACCAAAGCATACAGCACCCAACCGGTCAGCGCCGGCACGACAAAAATCTCGGCAGGACCCCATATTTTGGCTAGCAGCTTGTCGGTATTGTCCGCCACCGACACCGCCGTCGCCACCATGGCCCAGCGCGCGGCGTGATATAACTGTGCCGCGGCGACCGATTCGCTCTCGTCCCGGTGTCGCCGGGCGATGCGATGCAACAGGGCAAACACCACGAAATGCAGCGCCAGTGCGATACCGATCGCAATCCCCGCCGCCGCCGCCGAATGGCTGACACGGGCGGACCAGTGGGTGATTTCTTGCAGGCTGGGCAATTGATCGGTGTCGAGCTGATCGGTCGATAGCCCGAGCGGCAGGTCCGCATTCAGCGCCTTGGTCAGCGTGGTCCTCAATGTGCGGCCCCCCAGCTGAGGCCCGTGCCGATTTCCACACCCAGCGGCACCGACAAAGATACAGCCGGCAAACAGGCCTCGGCCATAACGCGCTCGATCACCGGGCGGGCGGCGGCAACATCGCCTTCGGGCAATTCGAACACCAATTCATCGTGTACCTGCAACAGCATCCGCACATTGGGCAGCCCCGCCGCGATCAGCGCCGGGGTCATGCGGACCATCGCGCGCTTGATGATATCGGCGCAGGTGCCCTGAATCGGCGCGTTGATCGCGGCGCGCTCGCTGCCCTGGCGCTCGGCCTGATTTTTTGCATTGATGCGCGGGAACCAGCATTTGCGCCCAAACAGCGTTTCGGAATAGCCGCGTTCGCGCACCGCATTCAACGTGTCGTGGATATAGCGCTGGATGCCGGGGAATCGTTCGAAATAGCGGTCGATCATCGCTTGCGCTTCCTCTGCCGTCACGCCCAGCCGTGGCGCCAGGCCCCAGCGGGAAATGCCATAGAGGATGGCGAAGTTGATCGTCTTGGCCCGACCGCGCGTTTCGCGGTTCGATGTGCCGAACAATTCCTCTGCCGTGCGGGCGTGAATGTCTGCCCCTGCGGCGAACGCCTCCTTCAAGGCGGGCACATCGGCCATATGCGCGGCCAGCCGCAGCTCGATCTGGCTGTAATCCGCCGCCAGCAGGACATTGCCCTCATCCGCCACGAAACAATCACGGATCTGGCGGCCGAGGTCGGTGCGGATCGGGATGTTCTGCAAATTCGGCTCGGTGGAGGACAGGCGACCGGTCTGTGCGCCGACCAGGCTGTAGCTGGTATGCACCCGGCCCGTCACCGGGCTGATCGCGGCCTGCAACGCCTCGGTATAGGTTGAACGCAATTTGGCCAATTGGCGCCAGTCGAGCACCTTGCGCGCAATCTCCGCCCCGTCTTCGGCCAGACGTTCCAGCACCGACAGGTCGGTCGAATATTGCCCGCTCTTGCCCTTCTTGCCGCCCTTCAGCCCCATCTGGTCGAACAGGATCTCGCCCAATTGCTTGGGGCTGCCGATCAGGAAGGGCGCGCCGGCCAATGCATGAATTTCGCTCTCCAGCGCGGCGAGGCGCGTGGCGAATTCGGCGGACAACCCCGCCAGCCGCTCGCGGTCGACCTTGATACCATGCCGCTCCATCTGGGCCACCGTGGTCACCAGCGGGCGGTCGACGCGCTCATAGATCCGCGTCGCGCCGTCGTCGGACAAGCGCGGTTTCAGCACATGGTGCAGCCGCCACGTCACCTCGGCATCCTCCGCCGCATAGGGCGTCGCGCGGTCGAGCGGCACTTCGGCAAAGCTGATCGCCTTTTTGCCGGTGCCACACACATCCTTGAAGCTGATGCAGGCGTGGCCGAGGTGGCGCTGGGCCAGTTCATCCATGCCATGGCCCCAAAACGCATTGGCGCCTATCCCCTCCTCGCCGCGCCCGGCGTCGAGGTCAAAGCTCATCACCATCGTGTCGTCGATCGGCGCCACCGCGATGTCGTGCCGCGCCAGCACATTGAGATCGTATTTGGCGTTCTGCCCGATCTTCAACACCGCATCGCTTTCCAGCAGCGGTTTGAGCCGAGCCAGCGCCGTGGCCCGGTCGATCTGTTGCGGCCGTTCGGCGAACATGTCGGTGCCGCCATGGCCAAGCGGGATGTAGCACGCCTGATTCGGCCCGGTGCACAGGCTGACCCCCACCAGATCGGCCCCGATGGCGTCCAGCGCGCTGGTTTCGGTGTCAAAGGCGATGACGCGGGCGGCCAACGCCCGTTCGATCCAGGCGTCGAGCGCCTCCACCGTCTGCACACATTCATACACGGCAAGGTCGATCGCCGGCAGCGCGGCGGTGCTTTGCCGCGCGGCGCGTTCGGTGGGGGCGCTGCTGGCGGTGACGGGCTTGGCGGGGTGGAGCTGTGTCTTGCGCTCCGGACTGCCCCGTCCGCCGTCGAGCCGCTTTAACAGCGTGTGAAAGCCGTGGTTGGCAAGGAAAGCGGCCAAAGGTTCCGGCGGGATCGCGCCCAGTTCAAACGCCTCCAGCGGCATCGGCAGCGGACAATCCTCGCGCAGCGCCACCAGCACGCGCGACAGGCGCGCCATCTCGGCCTGTTCGATCAGGCTTTCCCGCAATTTGCTGGGCTTCATCTCGGGCGCGGCGGCCAGCACTGATTCGAGGTCGCCATGTTCCTGGATCAGCTTGGTCGCGGTTTTTGGGCCGATGCCACGTATGCCGGGGATATTATCGACCGAATCACCCATCAACGCCAGCACATCGCCGACCTTGTCCGGCACCACGCCGAACTTTTCGGCGACCTCTGGCACGTCGATCCGCAGGTTTTTCATCGTGTCGAGCATGTCGACCCGGCCGCCACCGACCGTATCATGGCCGATTAACTGCATCAGATCCTTGTCGGACGACACAATTGTCACATCCCACCCCTGCGCCGCGGCGGCCCGCGCATAGGAGGCGATCATGTCATCCGCCTCGACATCCGGCTCCTCGATGAGCGGCAACGAGAAGGCGCGGGTCGCGTCGCGAATCAGTGGGAACTGGGGCACGAGGTCTTCGGGAGCGGGCGGGCGGTTGGCCTTGTATGCCGGATAAATTTCGTTGCGAAACGATCGTCCGGACTTGTCCAGAATGACCGCCAGATGGGTCGGACCGTCCGCTTTATGCAGGTCTTCCGCCAGTTTCCACAACATGGTGGTATACCCGAACACCGCGCCGACCGGCACACCGTTCGGATC
The DNA here is from genome assembly GCA_903858875.1 of uncultured Sphingomonadales bacterium. Lineage (GTDB taxonomy): Bacteria > Pseudomonadota > Alphaproteobacteria > Sphingomonadales > Sphingomonadaceae > Novosphingobium. The sequence goes on along the minus strand of CAIOKP010000152.1, from coordinate 13,258 downwards.
GGTCAGCGGGGGAAGCCGGTGATAGGCGCGGAAAATATAGGCCGAACCATCGACCAGATAGAGATGCGATTTTTTTTGCATGGCGGCGTTATAGGCGGAACTCTCGCCGGCGCAAAGCCGCGCTGTTTCGGGGAATTCTGCGCCCAGCCCGTAGCTCCAAATACAGCAATCGTTACCAAATGTGACCAGAAGCGCGTTTGAAGTGCGACTAGCGCTTGCATCGTTTGCCCAAGCCGTTTATTTGGCGGGCGAAGTCTACTCCTGCGGTAGGCTTTCCGTTCGGCCTGCCACGCATGTGGACTGGTGCCGCGCGGGGTCCACTCGCTGTTCAAGGATAATCACATGCGCAAGATCATTCTCGCCGCTGCCGTTGCCGGCGCTGCTCTGAGCCTGTCGGCTTGCTCGAAGCCTGAAGCTGCTTCGTCGGCTGATTCGGCTGCTACCGCTGCTGATTCGGCTGCTTCGGCTGCTGATTCGGCTGCTTCGGGCGCCGCTTCGGCTGCTGACTCGGCTGCTGTTGCTGGTTCGGCTGCTGGTTCGGCTGCTGCCGACGCTGCTTCGGCTGCTGCTTCGAAGTAATCTTTCGCGCGAAAGCGCAAAGGATAAAGAATTGGGCGCATGGGGGATTTCCTCCATGCGCCTTTTTCCGTTCTGAGGCTGGCGGCTTGCGTTCCATCGTCAGTTCAATGCGATTGGTCATAAAAAAGGGCGGCACCCTTGCGAGTGCCACCCTGTTGTTGGTCGCCTGACCTAGCGTTAACGTGCCGTTACCCCGCTTTAACCGCGATCAGTGCGATCCGCCCATCGATAACGATGTCGCAGGATCAGCCTGATACCCTTCGTAGATCGCACGGGCGATTGTGGCGATGCGTTGCTCGCGGCCGGGTTTGCTGCCTTGGCCAGTCACATAGATCGCTACGGCAATCGTGTGGCCATCGGCGTTGCGGATGATGCCAACGTCGCTGGATGTATTGGCCAGCGTGCCGGTCTTGTGGCCGATCATCGCCTGTTCCGGCAACAATGCCTTCATGCGACGGACCCCTGTCTGGCAACGCCGCATCGCGCTTAACAGGACTTCGCGGCTCGACGGGCTGAGCCACTGGCCCTGATACAGGCCGGCAAGCAGCGTCGCCATCGCTTGCGTCGTCGTGCTATCGCGCAGGTCGATGGTAGTTGCGGGGTTAATTTTTCCGTCGTCGCGCACCAAAGTGGCAATGTCGCGATCGATTCGGATACCGGACACCCCAGCGTGATGCAGCCAGCGGGTCACTGCCTGTGGCCCGCCCATCGCGGCCAACAGCGCATCGGTCGCATGATTATCGCTACGGGTGAGGGCCAGATTGATCAATTCGTCAGCCGACAGCATCATGCCGGGGCGTACCGGGGCTGTGGCGCTTGAAAACTTGCGCGAGGGCACGGGCATCATCATCGGGAAACGATCAGTCAGACGAAACCGCCCCTGATCCACGCCTTCGAGGAAGGTTGCGACAATCGCGACCTTGCCGGTGCTGGCCAGCGGAAAGGGTTGATCGCCCATCACCGAAATGCCGTGGCCCGACGACAGGTCGACCGCCGCAACACCAATCCGCCCCATCGAGGCGTTGGCAAGATTGGCCAGCCGCGTTTCAAAACCAGCCGGCAGACCATGCGACGGCAAGGCTGATGGCGTCGGGGCGGCAATCGGGGCTGATCGTGGCTGAACACCGCCGAACGCCCGATCAAAGGCTTGTTCGAGTTGGTCAGCGGCTGCTGGCGGAGCGATCAACGCCCCGACCGCCGCGACCGCGCAAAGGAAGTGTTTCGGAATGGAGGTCATTGCGCCACAAATATACAGTTATTTACCCTGACATCGAGTTAATACGGATGGTTAACAAATGCCAAGCCTTGGGCGATGGAACGCCCCTTGCCTGCGATGGTGGCGGGGCAATGCTGGCCGTCCGCGCGATCCGGTCGCATACCCGCCGCCGGCGTTGCACGCATGACAAGGAAAGGGCCGGAAGGGATTGCTCCCCCCCGGCCCCGGCCTTGGTCAGTTTTTGGTCGGTGTGGACTTAGAAGTCCATGCCGCCCATGCCGCCGCCCGGCATCGAAGGCATCGCCGGCTTGTCGTCGGCGCGTTCCGCGATGGCGGCTTCGGTGGTGATCAACAGGCCCGAAACCGATGCTGCGTCCTGCAAAGCGGTGCGCACAACCTTGGTCGGATCGATCACGCCAGCGGCCTTCAGGTTTTCATACACGTCGGTCGACGCGTTAAAGCCGAAGTTCTCGTCCGTCTGGTCGAGCAGCTTGCCCGACACCACGGCGCCGTCATGGCCAGCGTTTTCTGCGATCTGACGCAGCGGGGTCATGATCGCCTTGCGGACGATATCGATACCGCGGGTCTGATCTTCGTTCACGCCTTTCAGGCCAGCCAGAGCGCGCGTTGCGTACAGCAAAGCCGTACCGCCGCCGGGGACAATGCCTTCTTCGACGGCTGCGCGGGTGGCGTGCAGAGCGTCGTCGACGCGATCCTTGCGCTCCTTGACTTCCACTTCGGTCGCGCCGCCGACCTTGATCACGGCAACACCGCCGGCGAGCTTGGCCAGACGTTCTTGCAGCTTCTCGCGGTCATAGTCGCTGGTGGTGATTTCGATCTGGGCGCGGATCTGTTCGACACGGCCCTTGATGTCATCAGCAGCACCGGCGCCATCAACGATGGTGGTGTTGTCCTTGTCGATCGTGACCTTCTTGGCCTGACCCAGCATGCCCAGCGTCACGGTCTCGAGCTTGATGCCGAGGTCTTCGCTGATCATTTCACCAGCGGTCAGCGTGGCGATATCGCCCAGCATCGCCTTGCGGCGATCACCAAAGCCCGGTGCCTTGACAGCAGCGATCTTGAGGCCACCGCGCAGCTTGTTGACAACGAGAGTGGCCAGAGCCTCACCCTCGATGTCTTCGGCGATGATCAACAGCGGACGGCCCGACTGCATCACAGCTTCGAGAATCGGCAGCAAAGCCTGAAGGCTCGACAGCTTCTTTTCGTGGATCAGGATGTAAGGGTTTTCGAGCTCAACCGTCATCTTGTCCGGGTTCGTCACGAAATATGGCGACAGATAGCCGCGGTCGAACTGCATGCCTTCGACGACATCGAGTTCGAATTCGAGGCCCTTGGCCTCTTCCACGGTGATCACGCCTTCCTTGCCGACCTTTTCCATGGCTTCGGCAATCTTCGAGCCAACTTCGGTGTCGCCATTGGCCGAGATAATGCCAACCTGTGCGATTTCCGCGGTGCCGGCGACCGGCTGCGAACGCTCGACCAGGTTCTTGACGACAGCCGCAACCGCCAGGTCGATGCCGCGCTTCAGATCCATCGGGTTGGTGCCAGCGGCAACCGACTTCATACCTTCGCGCACGATGGCCTGGGCCAGCACGGTCGCGGTGGTGGTGCCGTCACCGGCGGCGTCATTGGTCTTCGAGGCCACTTCGCGCAGCATCTGTGCGCCCATGTTCTCGAACTTGTCCTTCAGTTCGATTTCCTTGGCGACCGACACACCGTCCTTGGTGATGCGGGGCGCACCAAACGACTTTTCGATCACCACGTTGCGGCCCTTGGGACCCAACGTCACCTTTACGGCGTCGGCGAGGATATCCACGCCCTTGAGAATGCGTTCGCGCGCGTCGCGGCCGAACTTGACGTCCTTGGCTGCCATTGTTTTAATCCTTGAATATCAGAGATGGGAAAGATGAACGCTTCGGATTCGGCTCAGCCGATGATCCCGAGAATGTCCGATTCCTTCATGATCAGCAGGTCTTCGCCCGCGACCTTGACTTCGGTGCCCGACCACTTGCCGAACAGCACACGATCGCCGGCCTTGACGTCCAGCGGGGTTACCTTGCCATCTTCGGCGCGGATGCCGGTGCCGACGGACACGATGATGCCCTCAGCCGGCTTTTCCTTGGCGCTGTCGGGGATGATGATGCCACCAGCGGTCTTCTCTTCGGCTTCGACGCGGCGGACCAGCACTCGGTCGTGCAGGGGACGGAAAGACATGGGAGTGTTACCTCTCTCAACAGTTGAAATGGGGCTTGGCACTCTCTTACCAAGAGTGCCAGCGGGTGGGATATGGGTTTGCGCCGGGGGGCCGTCAAGTACGGGGCCTGCAAAAAAACGACGCGGCGCTATCTCAGACCGCGACGAGGCCCAGCCGATCACGCGCCGTCCATCGCCAAGACAACAGCGCTGCGACCACCACCAGCCCGCTGGCAAGGCCTATCCACACGCCCATCCCGCCCAGCGGCGTATACAGGCCCAGCACCACCGAAACGCCAAAGCCCGGCAACCAGTAGCCGAACAGGGCCACAGCCATCGGCACCTGTGTATCCTGCAACCCGCGCAGGGCGCCTGCCAAAATCGCCTGAGTCCCGTCGGCCAGTTGAAACGCTGCCGCCACCAGCAGGTATCGCACCGCCAGCGCCACCATCGCCCCGCGCTCTGGCGCGGCGACATCGACATAGGCGGACAATACGGTCAGCGGCATCAGCACCATGATCGCCGAACTGACCATCGCCAGTGCTAACCCGATCACGAGCGCTGCCCAACCGGCCCGGCCCATCGCTGCCCGATCGCCCGCGCCAAAGTGATAGCCGACGCGGATGGTCGCCGCTTGCCCGATGCCCATCGGCAATTGAAACGCAAAGGCGGCGATCTGCAACGCCAGCGTATGCGCCGCCAGCTCCGCCTCGCCAATCCGCCCCATCAAAAACGCGGCGGCGCCAAACAGCCCCGCCTCGGCCAGCACGGTGAGCGAGATCGGCGCCCCAATCCGCAGCAATTCGCCAAACCGCGCCCAATCCGGCCGCCACCAAAACCCCGCCAGATGATACCGCCGCAACCGCCGGTCGAGCAGGATCACCGCGCCATAGGCGGTCATCGTTACCGTCGCGGTCAACACACTCGACAGCGCCGACCCATACAGGCCGAGTGCGGGCATCCCCCAATGGCCGAACACCAGCGTATAATTGCCCGCCGCATTGACCACGATGGCCAGCGCGGTGATCGCGGTGGCAAACATCGGTCGGCCCAGCGTCGACACCACGCTGCGCAACACATTGCCGATGATCATCGGCACAATCGCCCAGCGGATAATCCCGAGGAAACCGCCCGCCAGCCGCGCGACTTCGGGCGATTGCCCGGTCGCCAGCATGATCGTGCGCCCTTGCCCCGCCACGACCATCGCCACGATCCCGACCATCACCGCCAGCCATACCGCCATCCGCGTGCTGCGCCGGATCGACCGCACCGCATGGCGCCGCGCGCCCAGTTCCGCCGCGACCAAAGGCGCGACCGCCCCGGTCAGCCCGAACAGGCTCCACACCATCAGGCCGAACAGGCTGACCGACAGGCTGGATGCGGCAAGCGCCGTTTGCCCCAGCCGCGCGACAAAAATCACGTCGATGGCATAGACCGCCATCTGCAACATGTTCGCCACCGCCAGCGGCAGCGAAAGCCGTAGCGTAGCCAGCATTTCGTGACGCCAGGGAGAAATCTGTTGCGGTTTGGCCATAGGGCGCGGGCAATAAGCGCCAGTTGCGCTGGAACAAAGCAAAAAGGCGCTTTGCTTCCAATGCTTATAGACATCGGTGCCCCCGCTGAGCATACCCCGATCCTGTTCAGGAGCATTATATTATGCGATTGTTAATGAAATCAGCGGTTGTCGGCTTGGTCGCCCTTGCCACCGGCCCGGCGGCGCGAGCCGCGGCGCCGGCCGAATTTGCCATGTGCGCTGTGTGCCATTCGGTAAAGGCGGGTGCCAATGGCGTTGGCCCGTCGCTGGCCGGGGTTGTCGGCCGCAAATCGGGCGTCGTGGCGGGCTATGCCTATTCGCCAGCGCTCAAAAAGCTGCACCTCACCTGGAACGAGGCCAAGCTTGACCAGTGGTTGACCAACCCGATGAAGATGGCCCCCGGCACGAAGATGAGTTTTGCCGGATACCCCGAGGCCGCCAAGCGTAAGGCAGTGATCGCCTATCTCAAAACGCTGAAGTAAACAGATCGTCAGGCAAAACGGCCGGGGCGAGGGAGGGGCGCCCTGGCTGTTTTGTGCAGGCAATCGTTACCTTGCGCCCTGTCCGGTCAGCGGGACAAATTTTGCCGGCCGCAACACTGTCGTGCGCACCGTATCCGGCGCCGTCTTTTCGATCATCACGAGGTGTTCGTCATCGGGTGACGGACCCAGCGGCATCACGAGACGCCCGCTAACCTTCAGCGCGGCGAGCAGGTCCACGGGCACTTGCGTGGCCCCTGCGGCGACGACAATCGCGTCAAAACTGGTGGGGGGAAAGGCGCCCGTCGCGCCGGCGTCACCGGTCACAACATCGACATTCGCAAACCCCATATCGCAAAGGCGGGCCGCGGCTTGTTGCGCCAGCGCGGGGATGATTTCGACCGAGGTGACCCGCCGGGCGACCCGTGCCAGAACGGCCGCCTGATAGCCGGACCCGGTGCCGACATCCAGCACATGCCCGCCATAGGGCGCGGCGGCAGCGGTCATGATCGCGACCATTTCGGGGTGGGATATGGTCTGACCCAGTCCGATATCCTGCGCCATTGGCAGGTAGGCCAGCTCCGCGATCTCGGCGCGGGCAAATTTTTCGCGGGGGACCTGCGCCATCGCACGAAGCGCGCGATCCATATCCGCCGCAGCCAACCGGTCGGTCAAGGCCCACAGGCGATGCCGGATCGCCGCTACCATTGCCTGGCGCTGTGCCGCGAAGGAGGGCGGCATGGCGACCAGCCACTCCGCCATCACGCGTTCGTCCCATTGGGGCGCGGCGGGGCCGAAACCGGGCGATTGGTCGCGCAGCCGCAGGTCGGCAATCGTTTCGGCAAGGTATCCCATCGTTCCCCCGGTTCGGACGTCCTCTTGCTTGTCGTCGCATTGGGGTAAATTTGGTGGCCGGGCGGCATTACGGGACAAGACGGAGTATCGGGTGGCGGATTTTGTGTGCCGCAGCCCAATCGCTTGACCCCCGGCGCCGCCCCTGCCATCGCGCCGAAAACTGCACGGGCCTATTATGACTGCTTACAAATCCGGCGATCCCACGACGATCAACCGCCTTTATGGCCGCGCCAAAGGCAAACCGCTGCGTACGGGCCAGCAAGGGCTGGTCGATACGCTGTTGCCGCAAATCGCGGTGCCGGCCGATGGCCCGGTGACGGCGGAGCGGTTGTTTGGCGATGATCGCCCGCTGCATTTCGAGATCGGCTTTGGCGGCGGTGAGCATATGGCGGGCCGCGCCGATATGCTGCCCTCGCATGGGTTCATCGGGTGCGAGCCGTTTTTGAACGGTGTGGCACAGGCATTGACCCATCTGGATGGCGACAATGGCGCGCATCCGCCGATCCCCAACGTGCGTATTCAACATGGCGACGCGCTGGAAGTGCTGCCCCGCATCCCCGATGGCGCGCTGTCCTTTCTCTATCTGCTGCACCCCGATCCCTGGCCCAAGGCGCGCCATGCCAAGCGGCGGATGATGAATGACGGCCCGGTCGAAATGTTCGCGCAAAAGCTGAAGCCCGGCGGCGAATTCCGCTTTGGCACCGATCATGCGGTCTATTTGCGCCATGCCTTGATGGTGATGCGGCGGCATACAGACAAGTTTGAATGGCTGTGCGACAAGCCCGAGGATTTCCAAAAGCGCCCCGGCGGCTGGCCCGAAACCCGGTATGAGGCCAAGGCGCGCAATGTCTATGGGCACGAGGTCTGGTACTTTCGGTTTCGGCGCAAATAGGCGGGCGGCTGATCGCCCGGCCCGCTCTCGCGGGTTGATCCATGAGACATTGTAACATATGATTGCCGCATCGCGGTCAGGACCTCCTTCTGTTGGCGACTGAGTGATCCGATGACGATGGAAGAGCAGTATTGCTCGTATGGGCAGGCAGGGGTTCGACCCCTTCGCACCAATCCGGGCCAGCACGCCTTGCCGCAGGAGCCAAGGCGCGAAAGCCGGTCCCTTGGGTTTGCGCTGCTGGTGGCGATATTATTGGCATTTACGTGGCAGAGTTTCGTCACGCAGACCCATGTGCATTTCGACCTGAGTGCGCCGCAGGCCCAATCGGCACACTTGCCGAAGGGCGGGCGATTGGCCGCCAATGCGTCGGATAACTGCCCTATTTGCCGGATGATCGCGGGATCGGGCCATCATCTGTTGCCGACGTCAGTCGTCGTTCAGGTTCGTGATGCCATGGCCTTCTGGCTGATTACGATACTGCCGCCGGTCCGGCCATTTTATTTACGATTCCACACTTGGCACAGCCGGGCGCCGCCGGCGTAACGCCACGCCGGAACGGCGACATTTGCACGACATGCGCGCCACCGCGCGCCGCGCCTGCCGCGGGATGCCCCCCCAGCGTTTCCCCGGCAAGGTTCATGGAGTACCTGTATGCGTTACCTGTTCCTGCTCGGTGTGGCCTGCGTCGCGCTTAGCTCCGCCCCCGTTCTGGCGCAATCCGCCGCCCCGGTGGCAAGCGCCCCAGGCGATCAGGGCGAGATCGTCGTCACCGCCAGAAAGCTGGATGAAGCGCGCGACGCCATTCTGCCCGCGCTCGGTGCCAGCGATTATCACATCGACCGCAAGATCCTCGAAAACCAGCCCGGCGGGGTTGATCGCAGCCTGGTGCAGGTCTTGGTGCAGGCGCCCGGCGTGACGCTCGACAGCTATGGCTCGATCCATGTCCGCAACGAGCATGGCAATCTGCAATATCGCCTCAATGGCGTGATCGTGCCCGAAAGTATTTCCGGCTTTGGCGCGACATTTGACCCGCATGTCGCCGATTCGGTTGACCTGTTGACCGGCACCCTGCCGGCGCAATATGGCTATCGCACATCGGGCGTGGTCAGCCTGAAAACCCGTTCCGGCAATTTCGATAATGGCGGCGATGTCAGCTTGTATGGCGGCAGCCACGGCACGGTGGAGCCCAACGGCAGCGTGCATGGCAATAGTGGAAACCTGAACTATTTCGCGTCGGCCAGTTATCTCGAAAATGACCTGGGCGTGGAAAATCCGACAGGCGCGCGCGATGCCATTCACGATCATACCCGCCAATATCGCGCGTTCGGCTATGTGTCGGATATCCTGTCGGACAGCAGCCGGCTGACCGTGTTTGGCGGCACGTCGATCGGTTATTTCCAGATCCCGAACAATCCCGGCCAACCGAGCGGCTACACGCTGAACGGCCTGTCGAGCTTCAATTCGGCGGCGCTCGATCAGAACCAGCGCGAGATCACCCACTATGGCGTCGTCGCCTACCAATATGCAGGCGGCGCGTTGAATTTCGAAATCGCCCCATTCATTCGCTATTCGCAGACCCAATATACGCCCGACCCCCAGGGCGGCGACCTCATTCTGGCCGGCGTGGCGGACACTTCGCGGTTGTCGAGCCTGGCCGCCGGGGTACAGTTCGACGGTAGCGATAAAGTGTCAGACAGCCACACGTTGCGCTTTGGCCTGTTTGTGCAGAACGAGCGGACCCGGTCAAATGTGACCTCGCAGGTGTTTCGCGTCGATGGATCGGGCCATCAAACGTCCGATGTCCCGCTGAGCATCAATGATGCCGGCGGGCGTAATGGCCAGCTTTACGGCATTTACCTGCAAGACGAATGGTCGCTGACGCCGACCTTCACGCTGAATTACGGCGTGCGTTTCGATGCCGTCCGGGCCTATACCAGCGAGCAACAGCTCAGCCCGCGCGTCAATATGGTGTGGAAGCCGGTCCGGGGGACGACGCTGCACCTTGGCTATGCGCGCAATTTCACCCCGCCGCCGCAGGAACTGATTGCCGCACCAACTCTGGCGCTGTTCGCCGGGACGACCAAGGCGACCACCATCGGCACGGCCGGCCCGGTCAAGGCCGAGCGCGAACATTATTTCGACGTCGGGGTGGAGCAGGGTCTGGCGCCGGGGCTGAAGATCGGGCTCGACACCTATTACAAGATCAAGCGCAACCTGCTGGACGAGGGGCAGTTTGGCCCGTCGCTGGTGCTGTCGCCGTTCAACTATGCGCAGGGGTATGCCTGGGGCGTCGAATTGAGCGCGAGCTATACCCATGGCCCGTTTGACCTGTACGCCAATGTCGCGCGCGGGCAGGAGAAGGGCAAAAACATCGTTTCCAGCCAGTACTTCTTTGCCGCCGACGAACTCGCCTATATCGCGAACCACTATATTTATACCGACCATTCACAGCGCTGGACCGCATCGGGCGGGGCCACGGTGACGATCCATGATGGCATTGGTACGCTCGTGCCGACGGTGGACTTCGTCTATGGCGATGGCCTGCGGGCGGCGGACCCGGCCGGTATCGTGCCCAATGGCGGCAAGCTGTCCGCCTATGTGACCGCCAATATGGGTATCGCGCAAAATCTCGATGGGCCGGGCTGGGTAAAGGGCTTGTCGATCCGCTTTGATGTGACCAACCTCTTCGACAAGAGTTACTTGTTGCGTGACGGATCGGGCGTTGGTGTTGGTGCGCCACAATATGGCGCGCGGCGGGGTATCTTTGTTGGCATCCACAAGGCGTTTTGACACATTAGTCCACTATCCGCTCCTTGCGACATTTTCATACGCATGGAGACTGGCGCAAAACCGACCAATCGGTAATCAGCGAGGCAGGGTTATGCGGCATCAGGGGGCAATGTGCGGTACGATCGCCGGTTAGGCAGGGTTTTGGCATGGATCGCGGCGATCATCGCGCCGATACTCCCGACGGCTGCGGTCGCCGGGCCGCCGTTTGTGACCGATGATCCGGTGCCGACCGACCCGCACAAGTGGGAAATCTACAATTTCGCCACCGGCGCGCGTGAATTTGGTGTGACCAGTGCCGACATGGGGGTGGACCTCAATTATGGTCCGGCCAAAGATGTGCAATTGACCACGACCTTGCCGATGCATGTCGAAACCGGGGCGCCGCTGGGCGCTGGCGATGTCGAATTGGCCGTGAAGTACCGCTTTTTGCATCAGCATGAGGACACCGCCTCGGCCGATGTCGCGTTTTTCCCGCGCGTATTCTTGCCCACCGGGCGCGGATCGCGGCGGGCGCAGGTGCTGTTGCCGGTCTGGGCGCAACGCGACTTTGGCCCGTGGAGCATTTTCGGCGGCGGCGGTTACCTGATCAACCCCGGCGTCGGCCAGCGGAACGCCTGGCAGCAAGGCGTGGTCGTCACCCGCCAGATGCGCCCCGGCTTTCAGTTCGGCATCGAATATTACGGCCACGGGCGCAGCAGCGATGACGACCGTGCGGTGCATGGCGTCAACCTTGCCACGATTATCCACATCACCGGCCCCTTTTCCTTGCTGACCTCGGCGGGGCAGGGGCTAAACCGCAAACAGACCATCTTTTACACCGCGCTCAAGCTTGACCTGTGAAGCGCAGGACGGGACCGACCATGACCACCGACAAGACAACAGCGATGTCCGAGGCCCTATCGAAAGTTCCAGCGGTGACGCTGGGTTTTTGGGCGATCAAGATCCTTGCCACCACGCTGGGTGAAACCGGCGCGGATTTGGTGACGCAACAGTATGGGGAGGGCTATCTGATCGGCATCGCGCTGTTCTGTGTGCCGCTGGTGCTGTTGGTGGTGGCGCAGATCCGGGCGCGGCAATTCCATCCATTGCTCTATTGGGCGACGATCCTCGCCTCGACCACGGCGGGGACGGCGCTGGCCGATTTTTTCGACCGCGATTTGGGGATTGGCTATGCTGGCGGATCGGCGGCGTTGCTGGCCTGTGTGCTGGCATCGCTGGCGGCGTGGCGGTGGGTGATGGGCACCGTGTCGGTCGCCAGCGTGTCCGAACCGCGCGCCGAGGCGTTCTATTGGCTGACGATCACGTTTTCGCAGACGCTGGGGACGGCGCTGGGCGATTGGGCGGCGGATGATGGCGGGCTGGGGTATCTCGGCGGTGCGGCGGTGTTTGGCGGGCTGTTGCTGGTGCTGGCGTTGATCTATTGGCGCACGGCGGTGTCTCGGGTGGCGCTGTTCTGGGCGGCGTTCATTCTGACGCGGCCTTTGGGCGCGACGGTGGGCGATTTCCTCGATAAGCCGCACGCCAAAGGTGGCCTGGATCTGGGCCGTGATTGGGCGACGGCGGTGCTGGTGGTGGCGATTGGCCTTGCCCTGTGGCTAGTGCCGCAACGGGCGGGCAAGGCGCATTAATCACGCCGCCATATTGTCGATCAACCGCGTCCGCCCCAACCGTGCCGCGACCAACAGCCGGGCCGGGCCGGTGCCCCGCTCGGCCAGCGGCGCCAGCGTGTCGGCGTCGCGCAATTCTGCGTAATCGACCGCGCTAAATCCGCCGGCCAGTAACGCCTGTTCCAACTCGGCCAATGTGCCAGCGACGGGCGCGCCGCCGTGAATGGCCGCAATCGCCGCCTGCATCGCGCGGGCCAGCGTCGGGGCCTGCGCCCGCTCCTGCGGCGTCAGATAGGCATTGCGCGAGGACAGGGCGAGGCCGTCCTCTGCACGCGCGATGGGCGCGCCAATGATCGCGTCGACATGCGGCTGCGTCAGGTCGAGATCGCGCGCCATCCGCCGTATCACCGCCAATTGCTGCCAATCCTTTTCGCCGAACAGCGCGATGTCCGGCCGCACTTGGTTGAACAGTTTGCAGACCACCGTCGCCACGCCGTCAAAATGCCCGGGCCGCGCCGCGCCGCACAGGCCATCGCTGACCCCGCCAACCGAAATATTGGTGGCATAGCCCGATGGATACATCGTCGCCGCATCGGGGGCCCACAACACCGCCACCCCCTCGGCGCGCAGCAAGGCCGCGTCGGCCGCCAACTGGCGCGGATAGGCGTCGAGATCCTCGCCTGCACCAAATTGTCGGGGATTAACGAAAATGGATACGACGACATGTGCCGCCCGTGCCCGCGCCGCACGCACCAGCGTCAAATGCCCGGAATGCAAGGCCCCCATCGTCGGCACCAGCGCGACCGGCCCCTCTGCGGCGAGCTTTTCCAATGCGCTGCGCAGCGTATCAAGCCGATTGATGGTTTGCACCTGTCCTGCCCCTTCGATAAAGCCTGTCCGGTCGGTCCGCTGGGCATTAGAACCGCTCGGCGCCACCGGCAATGGCCCAAATACCCAAATGTGAGACCACCCATGACGAGCCCGCACCGTATCGTTTTCGCTAATGAAAAGGGCGGCACGGGTAAGTCGACGACGGCGGTTCATATCGCCATCGCGCTGGCCTATCTGGGGGTACGCGTGACCGGCATCGAT
>CAIOKP010000151.1 GCA_903858875.1 uncultured Sphingomonadales bacterium | reverse complement strand
GGACATGGGCGCTCCATTCAGCGCCACGCCGTCGCCCTTTTCAAACTCCACGGTGATATATTCGGGGGTGTCGGGCGCGTCCTCGGGGTTGACGGTGCGCGAGTAGACATAGTCGGGCACCTCGGCCCAGGGGTCCTCCAGCACCTTGCCCTCGGACGAGGTGTGGAGCAGGTTGGCGTCGGTGCTGAACGGGCTTTCACCGCGCTTGTCCTTGGGGACGGGGATCTGGTGCTGTTCGGCCCAGGCGATCAACGCGGTGCGGCTGGTCAGGTCCCATTCGCGCCATGGGGCGATGACCTTGATGCCGGGCTCCAGCGCATAGGCTGACAGTTCGAAACGGACCTGATCGTTGCCCTTGCCGGTGGCGCCATGCGATACGGCATCGGCGCCGGTCTCGCGCGCGATCTCGATCAAACGCTTGGAAATCAGCGGACGCGCGATGCTCGTGCCCAGCAAATAATCACCCTCGTAGCGCGCATTGGCGCGCATCATCGGAAAGACGAAATCACGCACAAATTCCTCGCGCAGGTCGTCGATATAGATGTGCTCTGGCTTGACGCCCATCATCTCGGCCTTGGCGCGGGCGGGACCCAATTCTTCGCCCTGACCCAGATCGGCGGTGAAGGTCACCACTTCACAATTATACGTCACCTGAAGCCACTTCAGGATCACCGAAGTGTCAAGACCACCGGAATAGGCAAGGACGACCCGCTTGATGTCGGACATGAGAGGTTTGGCTCCGAATAGCGTCAAGGAAATTGGCCCGGCGCGTAGCAGGAGGATGCGGGTTTAGGAAGGGGGTAGGTGCGAGGGAAGGTGCAAGGATGGCGGTCCTCGTAACGCTGTTCACCCTGCCTTTTCCCAAAGTTACCAAACCTTGCACCAAGCGCGATGGTGACGATTTTTGTTTGGTTGCCCGTTCCGACGGGGAAGAAAGGGTAGACCGGCCGCGAAGGCGCTGCTCCCGCAGCCCGTGCCGGCGTTAACAGCGGGCGCATCTTCGTTGTAGTCGAGCAACAGTGTTCGTGCCGCCAACATGATCGAAATCTGTCATCAAATCGCGGCGATTTTCATCACGGTGTCGCAGTTTCCAATCACGAGCGTGCGAGGTAGAGAACATCCCGATGTTGGGTGAGCAGGTGTTGACCGGAATCCACGAAGATTGTCTCACCGCTGCCCAGCCAACCGGCGGACAGGAACAGCGCGGCCTCCGCGACTTCTGCCGGGTCGGTCAACCGATGGAGCAAATTCAGGCATCCGCTTTTGAGGTGTTCTTCGGGACTTTGGTCAAAACTGGGGAGCATGGCGCCGGGCGCGATGGCATAGATGCGGTCGGCGGCGCTGGTTGCGGCCATCGCCAGCATTTTGACCGTCGCAGCCAGAGCGTGTTTGGCCATAGTGTAGCTGAAAAAATCGGGATTGGGGTTGGCGAGCTTCATATCGGTGAGGTTAATCACACGCCGGCCGCCCTGTGCGCGAGCGTGGTTGAGAAACGCCTGCGCCATTTGGGTCGGGGTTTGAGCATTGACGGCCATTGCTTCGGTCAGCACATCTGGGTCGAGCGCCGTCGCATCGTCATAGCGGAACACCGCTGCGCTGTTCACCAGCATTCGCCAGTCGGGCAAGCGCGCGGCCAGCGTTTCGACCATTGCCGCCGCTGCGTTTCCATCTGCCAGATCGCAGCCGACACATTCCGCGCTGGGCAGAGTGGCGGCCAAGGATTCGGCGGCGGAGCGGCTTTGGCCATAGTGAATGATAACGTGCCAACCCGCCGCGCTGAATGCACGGGTTATGCTGGCGCCGATCCTTTTGGCGCCGCCGGTGATAAGAACGGCCGGTTTGGTCATATAATCCTGTCAAGCACAGTGCCAGCGATGGGGAAAGGTGGCAATCGGGGCGATAGGGTAAAAAGCGGCTGGCGGGTCGGGCAGGGCGCTCTATGTTGTGCCGCAAAGAAGGGGGCTGCTTGATGAAGATCGACTTGGTGGATGTATTTGCAAACGGGACGTTGTCGGGCAATCCGCTCGCCGTGGTGCATGGCGGGGCGGAGCTAGGTACAGCCAGGATGCAGAAATTGGCAGCGTGGATCGGCTTTTCTGAAACCAGTTTTCTGTTGCCGCCAACCGTGTCGGATGCCGATTACCATGTGCGGATCTTTACCCCGACGACCGAATTGCCATTTGCCGGACATCCGACGCTGGGGGCAGCCTTTGCGTGGTGCGCCGCGCACGGCCTGCCGGCGCACAATCGCGTGATCGTGCAGGAATGCGGGGTTGGGTTGGTACCGGTGCGGATAGCAGGCGCTCGGCTGGCTTTTCGCGCGCCGCCGTTGATCCGCCAAGGGGCGCTGACTTCGGACGAGTTGGCCGAGGCGTTGGCCATCCTGCAATTAGACGCAGGTGCGGTGATCGATGCGGTGCATGTCGACAATGGCCCGCCATGGAAGCTGATCCGGCTCGCGAGTGCCGAGGCGGTATTGGCGGTGCAGACAGTCGCGCGGGCCGAGGTCGGCGTTGATATTGGCGTAATTGGCCCATCTGATGCGGCTGGCATCGATTGGGAAGTTCGCGCGTTCTTTTCGAAACAAGGCGGCGCTTTGGTGGAGGACCCGGTGACTGGCAGCTTTAATGCCGGTGTAGCGCAGTATCTGTTTGGGGAGCGCCTTGTATCAGGCGACTATGTCGCGGCGCAGGGACGGTGCGTCGGTGCGGATGGCCGCGTTTACGTGTCGCGTGATGAACATGGGATCTGGATTGGCGGGGATGTCAGGATGGTCGCGGCGGGCGCCGTGTTAACGGGATAGAGGCACTGAGAATACCCCTCGTCTCTATCCCTTAACCCGGCGCTTACCCCAGAGCGGCTTGCTTTTCGTCCGCCAACCGGTCCAATTCCGCGCGGGTCATTTTTGTTGCTGCGGTTTTGAGTTGACCGCAGGCCGCGTCGATGTCGCGGCCTCGGGGGGTGCGGATGGGAGCGCTGATGCCGGCCTCGAACACGATTTCGGAGAAGCGGCGGATGCGGTCAGGAGCGCTGCACTCATATGCGGCGCCGGGCCAAGGGTTGAAGGGGATCAAGTTGACCTTCGCGGGCAACCGATAGTGTTTGATCAGGCGGATCAATTCACGCGCATCGGCGTCGCTGTCGTTTTTGTCCTTCAGCATGACGTATTCGAACGTGATGCGCCGCGCGTTTGAAGCGCCGGGATAGGCCGCGCAAGCCGCGAGCAATTCGTCAATGCCGTATTTGCGGTTGATGGGGACGATTTCGTCGCGCACTTCCTTGGACACCGCGTGGAGCGATACAGCCAGGTTGACTCCGATTTCTGCGCCCGCGCGGGCCATCATGGGGACGACGCCGCTGGTGGATAGCGTGATGCGGCGTTTGGACAGGGCAAGGCCGGCGCCGTCCATAACCAAGCGCAGTGCATCGCGCACATTGTCGAAATTATACAGCGGTTCGCCCATGCCCATCATCACGATATTGGTCAGCAACCGGCCGTCGGGCGAATAGCCGCCATCGTCATCGACCAATTCGTCGGTCAGTTCGGCCAGATCGGGCTGCCCCGCCTTGGGCCATTCGCCCAGCGCGTCGCGGGCGAGCATGACTTGCCCGACGATTTCGCCCGGCGTCAGATTGCGGACAAGGCGCATCGTCCCGGTATGGCAAAAGCGGCAATTGAGCGTGCAACCGACCTGCGACGAGACGCACAATGTGCCGCGCGCCTCGTCGGGGATGAACACCATTTCGAATTCATGCCCGTCATCGGTGCGCAGCAGCCATTTGCGCGTGCCGTCTTCGCTATGTTGCGACACGACGATTTCGGGGCGACCGATGACATAGCGTTCCGCCAGCCACGGGCGCATCGTCTTGGCGATGTCGGTCATCGCGTCAAAGCTGGTGACGCCGCGATGGTACAGCCAGTGGTAGACTTGCTTGGCGCGCAGCTTTGCGGCCTTGGCATCGAGGCCGGCCTCGGCGAACATGTCCGCAATTGTCAGGCGCGGCAGGCCCAGCAGGTCGATACGGCCGTCGGCCCGCGCGGTGATGTCGCGCGCGACGGGGACGGGGTCGATCAGGCCCGGAATGGCCATGGGTG
This sequence comes from uncultured Sphingomonadales bacterium, assembly GCA_903858875.1. GTDB lineage: Bacteria > Pseudomonadota > Alphaproteobacteria > Sphingomonadales > Sphingomonadaceae > Novosphingobium. The sequence continues at coordinate 1,599 of CAIOKP010000151.1, read as the reverse complement.
CTATGGACACGTTCGCGTCGGGCGCGGCTTTGGATGTTTCGCTAATAGGCATAGCGTGGCCGCATAGTCGATTTGGGCGCGGAAGGCCAGCGCGGCAAGGTTAGCCACTGCTGGCCGAGATCAGCGGGTCCGTGCGCAAGATAGCGCTGCAGCGTCCATCGCGGTTGCGGCGCCTGACAGGACGTAGGCATCGGCAAATGGCTTATTGGCGCGGTCGTGCGATGACAAGGTCATCGTGTCGGCCGAGCGCATTGCGGCAACGATGGCCGCTTCCATTCGTGCGTCTGCACTCCATGCGTCGAGTCCAGCCCCGGCGAGGCGGTAGTGCTCGCCTGCGAGTGACAGTTGGATCGCTGCGCCAGGTGCGACCCGGTGCGACAGGCGGAAATGCACCGCGCCCCGGATCGCGCGCACGGGCCAGGTACCGACATCGGCATAAGGCTCTGTCTCGCGCTTTGATCCGGAGAGGGTGTGGCGGGGGGCTTCGGCCATGGCGATAGCATAGCAACGTGGCACCGCGGAGTCGCGAAAGGCACCCCATTGGCCGAACATTCCCAATGCTTCGCGGGCCGTTGCCGGAGCGCTGACGGCGATGAGGGCGAGAGCTAGGGGCAAAGTGAAGCGCATCGTCCTAGCGCCTTAGCACAGGGGTGAACACAATCCATCGCAAACGCGTTCAAACGAGCCCTTCGGCCGGATAGCGGATATCGATCACTTCCCAGTCTTTTTCGCCGCCAGGCAATGCGACGCGGCGCAGTTCGCCCACTGCGGCGCCGCGCAAGGCCCGCGCGATCGGCGCTGACCAGCCGATCAGCCCTTTGCTGGCGTCCTGTTCATCGTCGCCAACCAGGGTTACGCTGCGCTGATTGTCGTCCGCGTCGGCGATGGTGACGGTCGCGCCAAACCATGCGCGGCTCTGGTCGGCCTGCCGCGCGGGATCGACCACGCGCAAGGCCTTCATCCGGCGGGCAAGGTGTGCCAGTTCCCGGTCGATCTCGCGCATCCGTTTGCGGCCATACAGGTAATCGCCGTTTTCCGACCGGTCGCCATTGCCCGCGGCCCAACTGACGATCTCGACAATCGCCGGCCTTTCGGTGCCCAGCAGCAGGTCATAACGGGCGCGCAACGCGGCAAGGCCCGCTGGCGAAATCGGCGGACCGACGGGTTTTGAGGAATTGGTCGCATCGGGGGCGGAGGTCATGCGCGCCGTCATAGGGGGGCATGGGGCAGGGATGCAAGGCTGGCGCGGCTTTGGCGTTTGGCCTAGGGGCGCGCTATTGCCGCGCAGGGAGCCGTTCGATGATCCGCAGCTTTGTCGCCTATGGCCAATGGGCCAACCGCTTGCTGTTTACGGGGCTGGCCGGGGTGACGCCGGACGTATTGATCGCGCCGCAACCGGGGGTGTTCGGGTCGATCCTGGGCACGGCGCATCATGCGATGGCGATGGCCGAGGTGTGGCAGGCGCATTTGGTCGGCGCGGCGCATGGTTATACCAATCGCATCCCTGCGGCGGACTTGTGCCTGCCGGATATTGCGGCACGGACGGCGGCGGTGGACGCGTGGATGGCCGGCTATGTGGCGGACCTGTCGGCGGCGGCG
>CAIOKP010000150.1 GCA_903858875.1 uncultured Sphingomonadales bacterium | reverse complement strand
CGCTGCCGGGCCAATGTTCTGGCGAGTTCCAAGACCTCATCAGGCGTTGGTTCCTCCGCGACGATCTGGCATGCCAGCCAAACAAGCGGCAATTCCCGCTCGACCAGATCGACCAACTCCTTGCCGCAGCGTTCGATCTGGCGGGGACTCATGCTCAGCAACATACGCGCCGAGGCGTGGGCAAAGTGCGCCGCTTCACCGGTTTCCATCGATGCCTGCTTTGAAAGCAAGCGAGAGGAGCGACGAGGAAGCTCGATTTCCGTATAGAAGTTTTCCATGCTCGCGGTGCTATCCCCTCAACACGACAAATTTGGTCGCGTCAATCAAACAGGACGCCAAGAGGCATTTCGGAATCAAAGCACGCATGTTTTTCTGCTGACAGCACGCCTGATATCATGATACCGCAAGCTTCGATGTGATCCTCGGATCAGAATGCAAACTAATTACAATTCCATAGGTAGTTTTGTGACAATTACATTTTCCGGTCCGGGTGGAACACCTGCAAGAAACAGAATAAATATTCTAAAGCCCCTAATTCTACGTGGGCTTATTAATTTACATCTCGAAGATGATACAATTATAGCTAAACGCACATTTCAAAACAATAATTTACACGAACTTCGCGCTAATCTTTTTCAAGAAAATGGTGTGAAAATTCTCTACATGAGGATGGTTGACGGCTTCGGCAATGAAGTAATTGGGAGCAGAAAAATCATTTTCTCAGAAGCGATTGCGAACGCTTATGAGCGAGATCATTTTTGCTACGCGCTAAATAGTTTTGTAGATATCCCAGATTTTGAAATAGATGATACCATAAATGACGGTCGTTTCATTCCTTCAAATAATAATCATTTTTCGCTTAGAAGAATAAATGTTATTCCAAATTCAGATTGGTATTGGTTTATTAATAAAAAATGGTTCGGGGACGGAGCTGAATGGTTTGGGATAGAAGATCCAAATATTTCAGGAACCTGGCCTATATTTGCAGACAGTGTTGAGGGCGGACCCCCACAGTCTCGTTTTCCGCACAGATTTTGGGCAACTGCAGCTAATCTGGAGGAGGGCCTTTACAATTTGGATTTGGCTGCCGCTGGCAGTGAGGACAACGCCGCTCAGTGGGCGGCTTCTTTTGTTGGCGCTTTCGCTTGGCGGATGATTAACGAGGGCATCAGAGATTTAGAAGACCATAGCGCCGTCACACAGCTATACCTGCCAACAGTTGAAGTGGATATACCCCGAGCCACGGTCGAAAATTTATGCAATACACACCTCGATCACCGCGGAAACCCAGATCCATTGGTATTCCCTCCAATGGTTATTGATTGCGCGCGCGCCGCTCTTATGGCGGGGCAGCACCTGATTCTTGTTGGCCCCCCGGGTTGCGGCAAAACAAAGCTCGCTGGAATTCTTGCCAAAGCAGCAGGTGCGCGGTCCATAACGGTGACAGCATCTCCGCATTGGAGCACGGATGAACTGATCGGACGCTATTTGCCAGATCCGCAGCATGACGGAAAAATCAAGTTCGTTCCCGGCCACTTTCTGGAGGCAATTTTGGATCGCCGCTGGCTGATTGTCGATGAAATAAATCGATCCGAGATTGATGATTGTTTTGGTGAATTGTTTACCGTTCTTTCAGGCCACGCATCTACGCTTTCTTTTAAAGAAGAATTCAAAAACGATATCGATGAGATTGAATGGAAGCAGATTCGGCTTAATCCATCTAGTGCGCCCCAAAGTGATGATTTTTCTAAATATTCAGTACAATCCAGCTTCCGCCTTATCGCCACAATGAACGATAAGGATGCGTCGCGACTTTCAAATCTATCTTACGCTTTTCAGAGGCGTTTCTGTATCGTACGGATTGAAAATATTAGTCCTGGGGAATTAGGGAAATTATCCAAAGAGTATATTGAAAAAAGATGCAGCGCATTTAATAATGTTAGTGGGCTATTTCTTCCTGAAAATTTCACAGACGAATTAATTTACAAAGCAACGATCGGCAGATTCTTGTCGCCCGAAATGGACAATTGGTCCAGCGCAGTAAGCATTATGGCGAAAAATGGCGTCCTCAGCCCATCGATAATAAAGATGGCGATAGACACGATGCTGATGATGCTTGCACGATCTGGAGCCTATCCAGATGCTGGCTACCCATTAGTTGGAGTTGGCAGGCCCGCAAGCAGGCTGAATAATCGTAGTCGAATAATACGAAGCTGTTTCCTATCAGGAATCGCGATGTCGCTCATCCCCCAAATTAGATCGCTGTTGGGCAACCGTCCGGAGAATTTTGAAGACATAAGAATAGTCAAAGACGGGCTTTTGAATTTTTTTGCCGACACGTATTTTGGAGAAGCGACATTTTGCCGAATTGGGTCAGATTCAAATTTTGAAGACACCGGAGGGCTTTTGAGAGATGTATTAATCAAGGAATTTGAAATATTATTGAAAAATTCAATATTTTTGCAATAAAAAATTACGATGATAAAATCATGATCGACAGAATATTGTTCGTCAAGGGTGTGCTATGGCTTTCAGAAGTATGGCAGTATAGTCGCGAGGATGTTGTGCGCCACATACTTAGCACGCTTAGCAAGCGGGATGAGGATGAAACCAATCTTCCCAGCGACATTGTCAAGCCCTTGCTCAATATGCTTCGAGTTTTCGATAAGGACAGGATGGATGCGGAAACGCTGCTAGGTCGACTTTTGTCGCAAGGGCTGTGGAAGCCGAAGCCGAAGCGGGTTTGGGACACTCGCATTGGTCGACGCACCGATTGGGGCGGGACGGCAGTCGGTCAATTGACCGGTAAGGCCGGGCGGTACCGATCGATCATCATGCCGGCGGCGGTGGACCATGAAAGCCTATCGGCGCTGGCCACATTGGGCGCCGCATGGCTGACGGAAATCGAGGCTGCGAGGACTTTGCTTCGCGATGCTGGCGATCTGACCAGCGATGCCGACCTGACGGAGCGCCGCAACACTCTAGAGGCTTCTTTCCAACACCTGGATGTCCTTGTACAGCCGACGCCGTTGACCGCTTCGGTGCTGCACAAATTGTCCCACGTTGAGGGTGGTTCGCTGCTCGTTGATCTGATCGGCCGTTTGATGGGACATCACCGCCGCCCGTTGTCGCATGACGATGCAGAACGCCTGGGCATGCTATGCGTAGGTACCATGGCAGAGAATAACGTCAATCACATGCTTGAGATCACGGCAACGCTCGCGGTGGTGCACGGCCTGGTATGTTGCGGCTGGCAGAAGTCCGACGAGAGCCCAATTAGTCAATCGAGGCGACCACGGGATTGGTATTACAGAGGCTTTCTGCTCTGTCTTCCGGGCTCAGACTGGACTGTCGAAATTGGGAAAAAGCGTGGCGACAACGAGGTGGCGGCGCCCAACAATGGTGATGCCACCCGCTCAACGAGGCAGCACCTGTTCGGGTCAAGCGTTGGAGCGTGGCAGCCCGACATCCGGATGCAATTCTCTAGGCCCAACGGGCCGGACTTCTGGATTGTTGGAGATGCCAAACGATCGGATGGTTTGGTTTATCCTCGCACAACAGGATTTCCCGCCCTGATGAAATACATGGTCGCGTTTGCCCACAAGATTGGCTGGTCCGTCCTCGCCGATGGCACCGTGCTGCAGAAAATAGTCAATGGAATCCCCATGCCTTCAGGGCTTCTATTTTGCAAGCAAGGTATAGAATCTATTGAAGTTCGCCGCGAAAAATTGGCCTTTGTGGAAGGTTTCAATATCGAAGACATAGGTAAGTTTGAAAAAGAAAGTTGCGGGCGATTATTCGATGTTCTTAAAGCCATTTCAAATGCCTTAGCCCCACAACCGTAGTTGCCAACGGTTTTTTGGGCGTCGGTCAAACCGGCGCCGCTGGCCAGAAAGCTCAAGACTATTGCGGCACTCCCGGCTCAAAGACCGGGTTCTCGAACAGGGAGTGCCGCCATGGCAGGCATGGGTGGCGCTAGGCGAGATCAGCCCTGACCCTCCTCATCACGCCGACGCAGAAAGCTCGGCCTGAGATCCTCGGTCGACGCGCTGTAGCTGATGCCTTCATCGGCGCTGGTCAACCTCTTCATTCGCCGCACCGACTGCGACGTTGCCTCTTTCGAAAAATGCTCGCGATCGCGTCCGCGCGCGATCCGCTCGAGCGATTCAAGGGAGGACAACAGCCATTCATTGCCGCGCGCTGCTTCACGCGCCAGTGCCATGATCCGGTCAACCTCGTGCCATTCGCCGCGGCGGGCGGCGATGCCCGCATGACGCTGAAATTCGGCAAAGCGAACTTCCTGCGAACGGCGGACCACCAGTTCATCTTCCGCCAGAGCAAGATAGGCGGCCTGAGGCAGGCTGGTGAGCGCCAGCGTGTTGCTGTGCGCCGATCCGGTGGTGTCTTCGTCGATGGTGTAGGTGACCCGCGCGGTCAGCAGTGAGATCGGTGCAAGGGCACCACTTGCAACGAGTGTCTGCGACACATGCAGTCGGACAATGGCCCAAGCCTCGGATTCATATGCGATGTCGGGCAACCGCCAGCCCTGCGGCGTGAGGGCCAGATCGTTGGCCATTTCGATGCGTACGCCCTGGGGCGCGGACAGTTCAAGCAGCGGGTTGAGTGCATAAATGGCTTTCAGCAGGTCAAACTCCTGCTGGAACGGCCGCATGAGATCTCGCGCCGTTCGGCCATAATAGGCGTTGCCGGCCCCCGCCTGGGCCATCGCGAACATCAGATCTTCATTGAAATGACCACCCAGGCCATAGGTTGAGGTCGAAATGCCGGCAGCGGCGGCCTGGGCACAGCGGTCGGCGATCTGATCCGTGTCAGTCAACCCGCGGTTCGCGTTTCCATCGGACAACAGCAGAATGCGTGAAATATCTGCCTGCGAGGTGTAGATGCCGGCCTGTTCTGCGCCCGCTGCCCAACCATCGAACATCGCGGTCATGTTGCCGCTTTGGATATCGTCGATGTGCGCACAAATCGCTGCAATGCTGGAAACAGGCTGAGCCGGGCACATCACATCTACTGTGCTGTCATAGGCAATGACCGACACAAAATCATCGGGTGCAAGCTGGTGCACAATCGCCTTGGCGCAACGCTTTGCCTCATTCAAAGGCTCGCCCCGCATCGACCCGGAGCGGTCAATCACGATGGCAATGTTCAAACGACGGCGCTGGCGCATCATTTCGGGCGCGGCGGGGCAAGTTGCACGGACAAGAACCTCAAGCATGTTGTCGTGCCCAAGCAGCAGAGCATCCTTGCGGGGGGTCAATTTGAGATCAATCGGCATGCTCTGCGCTCCTTTGTCGGGTGGATATCCAGACAGGCGTCGATGCCTGTTCCGAGCACCGCGCATTCGGGCGTTCGGACATTAGCAGATCGTGCCCAATCAGGTGTGAGGCGCCTTAAGCAGGTCACTGCGACAAATTCGGTCGCGGCAATAATTCAAATGGCAAAATTATTGCAGTCGGTGTGCGGACGTCCCCTGTGACAACGCTCTCATCATCTGTTGGAGCGGCGGCACTGGTTAGTCGGCGCCAGGCAATGTCCCTCGTTCGGATGGCCAGGCCAGATCGACAAGCGCATCCCGCAAGTGTTCCGGGGCCAAAGACGCCAGCCGCACCGGCGTAAAGTCCGGATCCTCGATCAGATTTCCTGTTTCGTGACCATTTTCGTCCAACTCAAAACCACAAATGGCGACTTCGAACCCGTCAGATAATGCGCAGCTGCAAAGATATTGGCGCCATTCACCGGAACCAGGAGAACCGGTAACCCATCGGGTTGCCAAGATTTGCCAAGTCATGTGGTTCCCAAACGCCGACGTGATTCCGCATATTAAGCACGCCACGGAAGTTCGTCCAGCGGCCCAAAATCATGGGGTGAGACAAATTGGGTCATTCATCGCGCAAGCGGACAAACTCCCGTGGCGAACTGGCCATCACTGGACGAACGGTGCGGGCGCCACTGGCTTACGGGCTTACCGCAGATCCTGCACGCCGAAGTCATGCCAGATATGACAAAATTGGTCGCTTTTACTGTACCCTGGCTTTCCCTGAATCACATCAGGAGCTAAGCAGCATGCGAGGTGATCGTTGACGCACATTTTTCAATGCTCGTGACTTCGATGGTTTGAAGGATCTGACGTGACCGGCCGGATGAGCAATCTTGATCGCACCCTCACGCTGGTTCACGCATTGACGGAGAGCATCGAGGGGCTCACGCTCGACGAAATGGCCGCGCTTCTGGCAGTTAATCGTCGCACCATCGAGCGGATGCGAAATGTTATCCTGCTTCATTTCGATCTCGATGAGATTGTGGATGGGCGCAGCAAGCGCTTCCGGATCAAGGACAGCCCGGGGCGAGCGTACAGTCGACCGACTGCAAACGAAGTTGCTGCGCTGCAAGCCGTCGTTGATGCGGGTCGCCATGATGGCACGGCGAACACAGCTTCACTCGAAAAGCTCCTGACCAAGATCAAGATCGCATTTGACAGTGGCAGTCGTCGTCGCCTCGACAACGATCTTGATCTTTTGACCCGATTGCAACGATCGAAGGCCTTCGCAGGTCCTGCGGTCATTGCATCGCCTGAGCACCTGACCCAGATACAGTCAGCCATCTTGGCAAGTCATTGCTTGGATTTTGATTATACGCCGGAAGGGGCTGAGGCTCCAGCTTGGCGTCGGGTCATACCCTTTGGCCTGATTCATGGTCCGATAACCTACCTGGTGGGCAAGATGCCTGATCGCGATGATCCTCCATATATTTTCCGTCTCGATCGAATGTCTGATGTCAGAGACAGCGGTATAGTTGGCTTTCCGCCGGAAGATTGGGATCTGGATTCATGGCTTGCGGAAAGCTTCGGCATATGGCGTGAAAATGCAGTGGACGTCGTCTTGCGTATCCGCCCATGGGCGGTCGCTCGCGCAAGGGCATGGCGATTTCACCCACATCAGAGTTTCCAAAAGGACGGGGAAGAGCTTTTAGTCAAGTTCCGGTCTGGCGGTCTGCTCGAGTTAGCGAACCACCTCTTCCTGTGGGCTGGTGACCTGGTCATTGAAGGGCCGGCCACGCTCGAGGCCTTGATGAGGGAACGACTAGCTATTGCGCAAAGCCTTCTACGACCACTTTTGTCGGCATGCTAATGTAAATCAATCAAACCTCTTGCCATCGATAGAACTGGCTGCCACATGGGAGATATCGCTTGAAGCCCTTCAGCAAAAGCAACCCTTCACAATGCGGCAACCGCATAAATTACTGCCTCTGGGGAATTGAACTTTCCAACACGACTGGTTGGAACAACGCGAGGCGCATTTTCTGATGTTTTTCAAAGGAAATGCCCTACCGCCCCTCTTCGACTTGCCACCACTATTGACGGATCAATCGACGCTGCAACCTTTTGCGGTTTCCTTGACCTGCCAGACTGGCTGCGGGATGATGTTCAATGTTCGATGAATGCTATCTCCGCCTCGGCAAGGGTCGATTTGCCAGTTGCACGCCACTGACCCCTACGCTTCTTGGAGGCCTTTACGCTTTACCCGAGCGGGGGGATATGCCGCTACGACCGGTGCTGGAGGCGATGGGCGATCGTCAGCCATGGAGCGATAGCTTTGCGGTTGCGCCCGAGCAAACTACGGCGGCGGTAGCGGCAATGCTGCGACAAGTTATGCTGGCTACTTCTGACCTCGACCCCACTCGGATTGACATATCTGCATTGCCCGACGGTTCGCGGGCGAAGACACATCTTGCGGCACTGAACTCGCTTTGGCTCGCTCATCCCGAGGTCACGCCATCCGAGATCCGTAAACTGGGCGATCTATTGGCCTTTGGGGCTGGAGATGCGCTGCAATCCATGTCGGTGATCCGCCGTGCTGACGACCCGCGCCACTCCGCGCTGGAACGGGCCGTGCTGGCCCATCTGGAATCGCATCATGGCAAGATCGCTCCAGACGATGCCGACTATCAGCGATTGATCGCAGATCGTCTGGCTGCCGCCGCTCCGGCACAGACCCTGTTGGGCCATGTGCAGTGCCATGCTCTCGATCCCCAAGCCAAGCGGCAGGTGCTGGATGACAGCATCGCCATCCTTTCCGTCCGCGACAGTTTGACCGAGGCCGAAGCTGCCACCGCAATCGTCCAGCGCTGGCTGCGATCCGACGCGACTCTTAGGGGCAGCGATGTGGCCGTGATCCTACCGAGCGGCAGCGATTATGCATTTGCCTTGCGCGAGACCTTCGCGCGGGCGGGGCTGCTTGTCTCCTCGCTTCCGGGCACGCCTGCCCGCCGCAATGTGGGCGGCGAAGCTGTGCTGCATTTCCTGCAATGCTGCCGGCGCCCGGCGCCCGCGATGGCGCTGGCCTCGCTGTATTGTTCCCTTGTGCTTTGTTGGCCGCCTGCGGTTGGCAACGAACTGGCCCGCAGCGTGATGCAAGGCGAATTCGAGCCCTATGCCGCGCGAGACCTCAATGGCAAACCCGCCATGCTGTTCTCGCTGATCCGCTCGCCGTCACCTGCGAACAACGGTCAGCTCAAGGATCATCTTCGTCGCTTCCGCGCTCTGCTCAGCGACGACAAGGCCATCGAAGCAGACGTGCTGGAAGCCAAGGTGCAGATCGCCCGGCTTTCAGCCTCCATCAGCGCCGCACCGGACAATCTTGAGCCCGAGTGGGACAGACTGATCCAGTTTGCCGCGGCCTATCAACCTATCCAGGCCGAACGCGGTGCCTATCACCTTGGCGGCATCAGTGTGATGCACGCGCAGGAAGTGCCGAGCCGGCGCTATCGCAAGCTCGTGGTGTTGGGTTTCAACGATGGCTGCTATCCCGCATCGCCATCGGGCAATCCGTTCTTCCTCGACAGCGAGGTGTCGCTGATCGCCGAGAAAACCGGGCTGAAGCTGCCTTCGCAGGCCAGCCAACTGGATGCTGCGCTGACCACCTTCACCCGCCAGATTGGCGCCGCAAGCGAACAGGCAATCCTGCTCCTGAGCGAGCGCGACCGCGTTGGTGCATCTCTTTCGCCTTCCTCCAGCCTGCCACTGATCGCGCGCCTGATTGAAGGCTGCGACGAACCCGAAAAGCTCGTGATCCCGCTTTCGCGCAAAGATGGCACGATCTGGGATCGCCTGATCGACTGGCGGCCAAGGCCCGAATTCAAACCCGCCGAAGCGCCGGAAATTCCCGTCAGCTATGACCTCGGCACCAATCTTCTGGTCCTGCGCCAGAAGGAAGACGGCACGCCGCGCCCGCAAAGCCCGAGCCGCCTGGAAAACCTGCTGGTCAGCCCGCTGGCCTGGGTGCTGGGCGAATTGGGGACAAAACACGTCGCATGGGCCCCTGAGGCACTCGATGTGATGCTGCGCGGTTCGCTGGCGCATGAGGTGTTCGAGCGCCTGTTCGTGCCCGGAGACAACCATCCCGACGATGCCACCATTGCCGCCCGCGTGCCCGAACTGTTGGCCGACCGTATCCGCGCATTGGCGCCCTTCCTGCAAGGTTCGGCATGGACGGTCGAGCGCCTGGCTCTGGAATCGGAAATTATCGCCTCGGCCAAGCACTGGTCTCGCGTGCTGCGCTCGCTGGGGGCCGAGATTATCGGTAATGAATTCTGGCTCTCCGGCAATCTGCTGGGCCATCCCGTGCACGGCAAAGCGGACTGCCTGTTGCGGCTGCCCGACGGGCAACCGGTTATGGTGGACTACAAGAAGAGCAGTTCCGGCACGCGCCGTCAGAGGCTGAACAAGGGCTACGACCTTCAGGTCGAGCTCTATCGCCGCATGGATGTGCGGATGAGCGAGAAGAGCAGCGAAGGCGTGGTCCGCATTGCCGAGACCCTGGCCGCCTGGAACGGTCTGCCTGCGGTCGCCTATCACACGCTCAACGATGGCGCGGTGCTCATCAACGGCGCCAAGGGACTGGATGACGATCATGTCGAGGTGATCGAGGGCGACATCGCCCAAAATGCCATGGAACTCATCAAGGCAAGGTTTGCCGCGTTGACTGTCGGCCGGATCGATCTCAATACCACCGCCGACGCCAAATACTTCCAGAAGGAAGCTGCCTTGGGCACCTACGCCCTCGATGACAGCCCGCTTGTGACCGCCTTTATGCGCAAAAACGAGGCTCCTTCCGTTGACCTTGCGGACATTGCCCATGACTGAGCTTTCCCCCCATACTCAACTGTCCATCGTCCCCGCCGGCGCTGGCGCGGGAAAGACCCATCATATCCAGGCCACGCTAACCCAATGGGTGCGCGATGGGCTGGTGCGACCCGAGCGGATTCTGGCTGTCACCTTCACCGACGCGGCTGCGGCCGAATTGCGCCAGCGTATCCGTGCAGCGCTGATCGCCGATGGCAACCTGGCCGCTGCCTTGGCGGTGGACCGGGCCTATGTCTCGACCATTCACGCACTGGGCCACCGCCTGCTTGTCGAACACGCCTTTGCCAACGGCGCCTCGCCCCAGTTGCGCCTGATCGCTGAGGACGAACAGGATCTGCTGATCCGCCGCGCCATCGACGACAATGACGCGCTCAACGATCTGGCGCGCAATCTTGGCGCATATGGCTATCGCGGCAGCTTCGTGTCCGAAGACACAGCCGAGGACAGCTTTCGCGCGACGCTGCTGGGCGTGATCGGCCTGCTGCGCACGCTGGGGCAGCGCGGGGCCGATCCGGCGATGGCCGATTACGTCGAAGCTTCGATCCGCGAAGGATATGGTGCGCCCGCGCCCAGGGGCGGGACGCTGGACGAGGGATTGAGGGCAGCGGTTCGCGCGCTGCTGGCGGCATTCCCGCGCGGATTGGCAGACACCACCACCAAGACCACCGTTCGCGATAAATTCCGTACCGACCACAGCAATCTACGCCGCGCCGAACAGATGTTCGCCAATGGCGAGCAGGATTGGAAATGCTGGCAAGCCTTGCGCAAGTTGCGTAAGTCGGTGAAGGGCAGCGCGACACCTGATGGCTACGACGAGTTGGCCGATGCGGTAATCGCTGCTGCCGACAAGCTGGAGCGACACCCCGGCCCATTGGCTGACGCCATCGCCCATGCCCGCGCGCTGGTTGAAGGCGCGCAGAGCGCCATGGAAGATTACGAGGCTCGCAAACGCAAGCTTGGTGTCATCGACTATTCCGACATGGTGACCAACGCCACCCAATTGCTGCGCGACAACCCGGCGGTGCTGGGCGCGGTGATGCAGGAAGTCGATTGCGTCATCGTCGACGAGTTTCAGGATACCAACCCGATCCAGTTCACCTTTCTGTGGACCTTGGCACGGCAGGCCAAGCGCGCCCTGATCGTGGGCGACACTAAGCAGGCGATCATGGGCTTTCAGGGCGCTGACCCGCGCCTGACCACTGCGCTGACTGAGCAATTCGAGACCAGCCCGCTGGACCGCAACTGGCGTTCCGACCCGCGTATCATGCACTTCGTCAACTTGTTGGGGCCTTGCCTATTTGGTGATGCCTATGCGCCGCTGGCTCCAACGCAAGAGGAAGGGAGCGACACTGCGCTCGAAGTCTTGCAATTGGCGCAGAAGCGCGGCGCGACTAAAGGCGGCAAACCGCATCATTTCGTGGCTGAGCGCATCCAGTCTCTGCTGGACGAGCGTGTGGTCATCAAGGATCGCCACACTAAGCAGCCCCGTCCGCTGGAGCCCCGCGATATCGCTGTGCTCTGCTATTCGCACAAGCAGTGTACCACCTATGGCTCGGCGCTAAGGGTGCTGGGTCTGCCCGTGCGCGTCGCTGATGGGGGCTGGTGGCAGAGCCGGATTGTGCATGCGGCCAGCTTTGCCCTGCGTTATGCGGTTGATCCGGATGATACACATGCAGCACTGTGTGTTGCCACGCTGGGGCCATCGGCGGTGCCGCTCGATCACGCGCTCAAAGCGGTGGCGGCGGGCGATGCGATCCACACTCCCGACCTGACTGCACTCAAGGCGCTTTGGCCAGAGTCGCTCGCCATGCCGGTCAATGTGCTGGTGCATCAGGTGATCCGCGCTGCCGGTTTGCGCTCTTGGTGCGACCATCTCTGCGATCCTGACCAGATGCGCGCCGACCTATTGCGCTTCGAGGCCGAGGCAGCCGCTTTCATCGAAGCCCATCGCGACATGCGCGAAGCCTCGGGTTTCTATGGCCAGAGCGCCCATGTCTTCCTGGGCTGGCTCGAAAGCCGGATGAGACTCAAGGGCGAGGACAAGCGCCCCAATCCATCCGGCTCCGAGGCTGACGGCATCGAGATCGTCACCTGGCATGGCTCCAAGGGGCGCGAATGGCCAGTCGTCGTGGTCGTCTGCCTCGACCAGAAGCATGACCCGCGGGGCGGTTCCTTCGAGACGCGCTACCCCGGCTTTGATGATCTCGATCGTGTGATCGAAGGCGCCACGCTGGCCTATGCGCCCGCCTTCGCGGCTCCAGAAGCAACCGAGCGATTTCTGGCCCGTCTTCGCCCTGATGCCGACGAGACGACGCGCCGGCTGCTCTACGTGGCGCTGACCCGTGCCCGGAACCGGTTGATCGTCGAATGGCCCCAAGACGATGGGGCTGAGGAACAACCTTTTCCGATTACCGCCCGCCGTTTGATGGATGAGCATGGCGGTTTGCGTTTGGGAGCGAATACCGTGGACCTAAGCGGTCAGAACTTCTCCGCAAAGGTCCACGCGCTACAGGCTGCCTTGCCTCCATGCTTTGGCGAGGATGCCGCCAGCGATGAAGCGGCCGCCAAGCAGGAACCGCGTTTCGCTATCATCGAGCAAGAGATGGTGCCGGAGGTTGCGATTGTTTCGCCATCAAAGGCATTGGAAACCACGCGTGTCATGCCGGTAGCGGTGACGACATCGCAGGTTACGCGGGGTTGGCGGATTGAGGGTGATGAGCTGCCAGTAGCGGTCGACAAGGGGACCGCCGTACATGCGGCTTTGCGGATCTTGTTGCAGCGCCCGGATTTTGCCCATCGTGTTGCCGCACATTGCCGCATGTCTGAGGCGGATGTGGAGGCGCTGGAACAGCAGGCACAGGGCCTTACGAAAGCGCTCGCCGATATGGGTTACCCCGACTTCCATGTCGAGCAGCCATTCGAAATCGCGCTGGCGGATGGTGGCACGCTTGCCGCCATAATCGACCTTATCGCCGAGGGGCCACATGGATACGTGATTGTCGACCATAAAAGCGGAGCGGTGGAAAACCATGCTGAACGCATGGCCACTTACTGGCCACAACTCGCGGCTTATGCCGATGCTGTCGAGGCGG
>CAIOKP010000149.1 GCA_903858875.1 uncultured Sphingomonadales bacterium | reverse complement strand
TGCAGGCCGTGGCCGAATTCGTGGAACAGGGTCAGCACATCGTCGTGGGTGAGCAGGGCCGGCTTGCCGCCGGTCGGCGGCGGAAAGTTGCAGGTGAGAAAGGCCACCGGCAGCTGACGTTGCTCACCGTCATCGAAACGGGCTCGGCAGACATCCATCCACGCGCCCCCTCGCTTGCCCTCGCGCGCGAAAACATCGGTGTAGAGCGCCGCGACCGGCTGTGCGCTATCGGGGCGATGCAGCGTGTAATGGCGGACATCCTCGTGCCACACCGGCGCTTGCGCCTCGCGCAATTCCACCCCGAACAACGCGCGCACCAGATCGAACAGCGCGTCCAGCACGCGATCCAGCGGCAAGTGTTGGCGGATTTCGGCGCTGTCGAGCGCGTGGTGCGCCCGCCGCATCCGTTCGCTGATAAAGCCGATGTCCCATGGTTGCAGATCGACGATGCCCAATTCCTGCGCGGCAAATGCACGCAGGGCGGCCATGTCTTTTTCCGCCTGCGGGCGCGCCGCCGCGGCAAGTCCGGTCAGAAACGCCTCCACCTCGTCGCCATCGCGCGCCATCTTGCTGGCCAGCGACACGGCCACCGGATCCCTATAGCCCAGCATCAGCGCCGAGGCCCCGCGCAGTGTCAGCAATTCCCGCATCCGGTCCGAATTGTCGAACTGCCCCGCCTGTGGCCCCTGATCCGAAGCGCGGGTGTTCTGCGCGGTGTAGATCTCGCGCCGCAAATCGCGATCCTGTGCATGGGTCAGCACCGCTATCACGCAAGGCGCCTGCAAGCTCAGCCGCCAGCCCGCAACGCCTGCCTGCCGCGCGGCCTCCGCCAACCCTTGCCGGTCAGCCTCGGGAAGGCCAGCCAGCCGCGCCTCATCCGTCACATCCAGCGTCCAGCCCTGCGTCGCATCCAGCACCGCGTTGGAAAATTCGGTACCAAGCCGGCTGCGCGCCATGCTGTTTTCGGTAAACCGCGCCGCAGCCTCCGCCGCGAGCGCGACGCCAGACAGTTCAAAGTCCTGCAAAGCCAGCGCCAAGGCCCGCCGCGCGGCCGGATCGAGCGCCGCCGGATCGACCGCGGCGAGCGCCTGATACAGCGCCTTGTCCTGCCCCACGGCGCTCAGGTGCGCAACGACGATCGGTTGGGCCTGCGCATGGGCCGCGCGCAGGGCGGGCGAATTGGTCACCGCCAGCAAATGCCCGACAACGCCCCATACCCGCGACAGCGCCGCGTCGGCCAGGTCCTTGGCCAACAACAGCGCCGGATCGCCCGCCATCCCCGCACAATCGCGCATCGCCTGCGCATGGGCCGCGACCGCCACCTCCACGGCGGGCAAGACATGCTCGGGCCGGACCGCGGCGTAGTGCGGCAGATCAGTGGGGGCCAACAGGGGGTTGGTATCAGGCATGGAGGTTCCGGTCATTGGTGTGAGGGCATGATGCGCGGCATTGGGAAAGCGTTGCAGGTATAGTTAGGGTATGAAACGAGAAGCGCAATGCAACCGCTGTTTCAGCGCATCCTGTCGTAGGCGCTCGTCCTGTTGTGGCCCGGCGACTCGATGGGCCTGGCGTTGGAGGGACTACCCTTTGCCCAAGCCGCAGG
Source organism: uncultured Sphingomonadales bacterium (assembly GCA_903858875.1). Classification (GTDB taxonomy): domain Bacteria; phylum Pseudomonadota; class Alphaproteobacteria; order Sphingomonadales; family Sphingomonadaceae; genus Novosphingobium. Next base: position 12,771 of record CAIOKP010000149.1, on the reverse strand, counting down.
GGCGCAAGCCAGCATCGACGCCGCGATCCGCGTCTTTCGGGCAAAGGTTATGCGGTTTCCCTTTGTGCCGTGACGGCTAACGATGGGGCGTCGCGACAGCTTGGCCCTGGGCTGCGTCGGCGGCCAGACAAGGGACATAATCGGCGGTCCAATCGATATCATACGTGGCGGGTACCGGTTTGCCACTACCGACCGGCGTTGTTTGACCCGCTGGATCAAAATAGATCCACGCCATGCTGTTGTCGAAAGCGGCGATCCGATCATTGTCCCGCCGGGCGGTCGCGGCATCGACTTCCTGCTTTTCAACGCGAAAACCGCGGATCATCCGAATGGCCCCGGCGCGCAATTCAAAGGCGCGGTAGTAATTCTGTTCAAAAATGCGGGCATTATATTCGGGTTTGGACGACCATTGTTTTGATCGCGTGGTCACGGGCAGTCGAACCGTCGTGACGCTGCAGTCATATGCCGGCTTGTTGTAATAGGGCAAATTCTGGTTTTGGTCCGCGGCTCGAACGCGCCGGTCGGGCGGACTAAAGCCGCCGCCGGGCAGGGCGAAGGACCTTGCGCCATGCCCATCGTCGCTCCAGTTGATCTGGCCCATTCCGCTGATCGTCAGCACACTTGCCTGCGCCTTTTGGTCAAACCGCCACTGGACATCGTCGATAATTTGCCACGTATCGCCGATCCAATTCTGGCGCGCGCTGTTCAGCAATTCTCCTGGCGCGAGACCGGAAAACTGCATCTGTTGTTGCAGCCCTTTGATACCCCGAACAATGGTCGTATTGACGAGGTGGGCCGGCGCGTCGAAGCCCTTGGTCGCGTCGATTTCAAACAATGTGATTTCGTCGGGCTTTTTGGGCGGCGACCATTCAAGGTGTTCGATCGCATTACCCCGGATGGTCAGCGGCAGTATCCACCGGAGGGGGAAAACCGGCGTGGTGACCGGCGGCACCACCGGCGGCAATGTCCCATCCAGATAATAGACCGTGTCACCGATCCGTGCCCGCACAAACACGTGATCGAACATCTTTGGGCTAGGCAACCGTTGGTCGAGACCATCATCGCCGCCTGCGCTATTCACCAGCACTGGCTCTGCCTCGATGCCCAATTCACCGAGCAAAGCGAGCAGCAAGGCGGTCTTGCCTTTGCAATCGCCATAGCGTCGCCCCCATGTATCGTCCGCCGAGGCCGGCGTCAGATTGCCATTATTGAGCCCGACGTAGATGTATCGAACATCCTGCTGCACCAGTTTCAGGGCCGCGCTGGCGCGATCGAAGGGGCTGGCATGGGCGTCCGCAATACGCTTGGCCTCCTGCTTGAGCGGCGAGCCATCGTTGAGCTTTGCCGCCTTGGCATATAGCACCGCAAAGCGTTGGGAAATGGTCGTCCATGCGGGAAAATCGCTGTATTCGATGACCCTTTGCCACTGATAACGGCCAGGCGCCTTGCCGGGGGGCGCCATAGGGACGGGGTTGTCGAACAGGAATTCGATCGTCCGCGGCCCCTTTTTCGCGACCGGGGCAATGTCCGGCGTGACCTTGATATGGGGCTGCCTGCCCTCTGCCCAGCTCAGCCCGAAACGATACCGCCCGGGCGCCGGATTGGGAAGAAGCATCAGCAAACCCGCACTATCCTTGCCCAGCGTGGGATCATTCACAGGGGTCGTCAGCCCCACCTCCAGTTCGTCCCCAACGCGTAGGTCGGGAACGCGCAGCACCGCGGTGAGGAACCCGTCAAGCTTTGCCGCTTCAAGCTGATCCTCGCGCCGCAAAATCTCGAACGACGCCTTGCCAAGCACGTCGATGCTTTCGCCGTCGCGGTAAATCTTGATGGCATGCACCGTCGGCGCTCCGGTCGCCGGGTTCCATGTGATCGATATATTGCCAAGTTGCAGCGCGTTCGAATGCAGGATTTTGACGCGATAGCCGACATATTGCGCCTCGCCCTGATCATCGAGATGGATCAAGGCGTCCTGACGCCGCACAAACACCAAGCCGCTGGCATTTTCTGGCACGGCCATCAGGTCGGACGCGACCGCCCAGTCGGGCACGGCACCGCGCCGGACTTCGGTGTTTTGACCATAGGCAGCCTGCGGCAGAAGCGTCGATGCCAACACTATCAAAACCGTATTTCGCAATGCCATATCCCCCCGCTGATCAACCGTATGAACGGTGCGACCGGCGTATGGCAAGCAGCATGTCGGCAGGCCTGCCCTGTCAGGCAGCCGTTGCCGCCCTTCGTGCGGCGAGCTTCTCTTCTTCGGTCCAGATTTTGCGCTGGCGTTCCTTTTGCGGTTTGACTTTCTTGACCGGCCCCCCGCCCAGCACGGGCGCGCGCTTGGTCGAGTGTCGTGCCACTTCGCAATGCCATTGGTGATCGTCCTGCACCGTCAAAGTGCGACCAATTTCCCGCTCCACATCATGCAGCCACGCGCGTTGCTCGGCATCGCATAGCGTGATGGCAAAGCCGCTGCGCCCGGCGCGACCGGTGCGGCCGATCCGGTGGACATAGCTCTCCGGCAGGCTCGGCAGGTCGTGGTTGAACACATGCGTCACCGTGTCGACATCGATTCCGCGCGCGGCGATATCCGTCGCCACAAGCACTTGCACAGTCCCGGCGCGGAACGCGTCCAGTGCGCGTTCGCGCTGACCTTGCGACTTGTTGCCATGCAGCGCCTCGGCGGTGATCCCCGCCTCGCTGATGAAGGCACAGACCTCGTTGGCGATATTTTTTTGCAGCGTGAAGACCACCGCTTGCCCCATATCCGGTGTGCGCAGCAGGTCCAGCAGCGCGGCCTTCTTGTGCGCCGCATCCATAAACATCACGGATTGTTCGATCCGCTCGACAGTGGTCGACGGCGGGGCGATCTCGACATTCGCCGGATTGCGCAGCAGGCTCTCGACCAGTGCGGTGATCGATTTGGGCATCGTGGCCGAAAACAACACAGTGTGCCGATCCACCGGCAGCGCCGCGACAATGCGCTCGATCGGCTTGGCAAAGCCCATATCCAGCATCTGGTCGGCCTCATCCAGGACCAGCGCCTCCAGCGCGGACAGATCGCACAGGCCCTGTTCGATCAAATCCAGCAAGCGCCCCGGCGTTGCCACGATAATGTCGATGCCAGCCTCGAGCGCATTGACCTGATGAAACTGACTGACGCCCCCAAAGATCGTGGTCACGCTGGGCCCCATATGACGGCCGAAGGCCTCGAAGCCGGTGGCGATCTGGGACACCAATTCACGCGTGGGTGCGAGGACCAGCACGCGGGCACCGCCCTTGGGCGCCGGGCGGGGATCCGCGGCCAGGCGATGCAGCAGCGGCAGCGCAAAAGCAGCAGTCTTGCCAGTGCCCGTCTGCGCCATGCCCAGCATGTCACGCCCCTTCAGCAGCATCGGGATGGATTGCGCCTGGATCGGCGTCGGACTGACATAGCCTTCGTCCGCCAGAGCTTGCAGCAAACACGGCGCCAAAGCGAGATCGGCGAAAGTCATTTTCATTATAAAGCGGCGCCTCCAGCGCTGAGCAAAGGCTGCGCCTGATCGGGCTTAGCGGGTTGAGAGCGCGGGCTGGTAGGTGCGATGCTGCACTGCGTCAATGCGGAAAACCGTGAAAGCCCGGCATTTTGCTTTGGCAACGCCCCCTTTATGATTTGCCCACTTCCGCCGGCAACACCAGATTGAGCAACAACGCGATGATTGCCGCCGGCAGCACGCCCGATGTCAACAAAATGCGCAAGGTTTCCGGCACATGTGCCAATGCCGCCGGCTCGAGCTGCAAACCCAGACTGAGCGAGAGCGCAACGCCAAAAATCAGCATGTTGCGCTGGTTCCACACAACCGCCGACAGCATCGACAGCGCGGCCGACGCCACCATGCCAAACATCACGATCACCCCGCCGCCCAGCACCTCGATCGGGATCGTCGTGATCACCGCACCGATTTTGGGCAGCAGCCCGCACAGGATCAAAAACACCGCACCGATCGTCACAACATGGCGGCTCATCACCCCGGTCATCGCGATCAGCCCGACATTCTGGCTGAATGTCGTGTTCGGCATCGCGCCAAACACCGCGGCCAGCGCAGTCCCCACACCATCGGCCCCCACCGCGCCGATCAATTCGCGATCAGTGGCGCGCCGCCCCGCGCTGCCCTCGCAAATCGCCTCGACATCGCCAATCGATTCGATCGACGAGACAAACCCCGTCAAACAAAACCCGATGATCGCCGAAGCCGACAGTGCAAAACCAAAGTGAAACGGCGAGGGCATCATGATCCACCCCGCACGGCCAACTGGCGCAAAATCAATCCGCCCCATCGCCAACGCCAAACCATAACCCGCCAGCAAGCCCAGCAGCACCGAGGCCGTCGACCAGATCCCCCGGCCAAAGAACTTCAACCCCAGCGTGGCCAGCACGACAACGCCCGCCAACAACCAGCTTTGCCCCGCGCCAAACGCCGGTGTCCCCATCGCCGGCACACCGCCCGCCGAATATTCGACCCCCACCCGCATCAACGACAGGCCAATCATCAACACCACCAACCCGGTCACCAGCGGCGGCAAGGCAAACCGGATGCGCCCGACAAACCGGCTCAACCCCGCGTGCAACAGGCCCCCACACAGCGCCGCCGTCATCAAGGCCGCCATCGCGCCGACGCCCTTGCCCGCGACGATCGGCACCATCACTGAAATATACGCAAAACTCGTCCCCTGTACCAACGGCAGCCGCGCGCCGATCGGCCCCAGCCCGACCGTCTGCAACAAGGTGGCGATCCCGGCGAACAGCATCGACATCTGGATCATATAGATCAGTTCGCTGGGGTCGGGCGAGCCAAAGCCAAAGCCTGCCGCGCCCGCAATAATGATCGGCGGCGTCAGATTGCTGACAAACATCGCCAACACATGTTGGATCCCCAACGGCACCGCGACGCTAAACCCGGGAAAATAATCCGGATCGCGCGCCGCCGCTGCGGGGATGGCGCTGACCGTTGCGGGATAAGGCACGGCGGACGGGGAAATCTCGGCAACCACGGACATCTCCGCTCAACTCCTGACGCATGGGGAAAGGGGCATCATGCAAAACCCATCAAATAGGCGAGCGAGGCCTCGGCCCCCTGTACGATCTCGCGGCGAGGCGTTTGGACGAGGTCACCATCACGAACCACGGCGCGCCCTTCGACAAACACATCGCGGGCGCCCAACGGCGGCGCCAGCACCAGCGCGGCGACCTTGTCCCACGCCCCCGCCGAAGCGATATCCGCCATCGGCCAGATGACCAGATCGGCCCGCTTACCGACGGCCAACGCCCCGCAATCGGTGCGACCCAATACCTGCGCCCCGCCCCGCGTGGCGAGATACAGTGCCTCGCGCGGGGTCATCGCGCCGGCACCGCCGCCGACGCGTTGCAGCAACATCGCCTGGCGCGCCTCATTCAACAAATGCCCGCTGTCGGAGGATGCCGAGCCATCGACGCCCAACCCCACCGCCACCCCCGCATCGACCATGCGGCGCACCGGCGCGATGCCCGACCCCAGCCGGCAATTGGAACAGGGGCAATGCGCGATGCCCGTCTTGGTCCGTGCAAACAGCGCAATCTCCGCCGCGTCGAGTTGGACGCAATGCGCGTGCCAGACATCCGGCCCGGTCCACCCGAGGCTTTCGGCATATTCGCCCGGCCGACAGCCAAACCGCGCCAACGAAAACGCCACATCATCGGCGTCCTCGGCCAGATGGGTGTGCAGCATCACGCCCTTGTCGCGGGCCAGCAACGCCGCATCACGCATCAGACCCTGACTGACCGAAAATGGCGAACAGGGTGCAACGCCGACCCGCACCATCGCCCCCTCCGCCGGATTATGATACCGGTCGATCACCCGGATCGTATCGGCCAGAATGGCCGGTTCCCGCTCGACCAGACTGTCGGGCGGCAGGCCGCCTGCACTTTCCCCCACGCTCATGCTGCCACGGGTCGGGTGAAAGCGGATGCCGATGGTCGCCGCCGCCGCGATCGTATCATCCAGCGTGACGCCGTTGGGAAACAGATACAGGTGATCAGAGCTGAGCGTACAGCCCGACAGCGCCAGTTCGGCCAGCCCCAGCCGCGTCGCATTGAACACATCGTCCGGCCGATAGCGCGCCCAGATCGGATAGAGTGTCTGGAGCCAGCCAAACAACGAGGCGCTCGCCCCGCCCGGCACCGCGCGGGTCAATGTTTGGTACATATGGTGATGCGTGTTGACGAGGCCCGGCGTCACCACACAGCCTGCCGCGTCGATCACCTCTGCCGCATTGGCCACCTCGTGCGCGAGGTCGGCGGTCGTGCCCACCGCGACGATCACCCCATCACGAAACGCGACCGCCCCGCCCGCAATCTCGCGCCGCGCATCGTCCATCGTGACCAGCACATCGGCGTTTCGGATGACCGTCAAGCTCATCGCGGGGATTTCCCGGCGGGGGGCGCCAGTTCGTAGCGATCCCAATGGGCAAGCAATTCGTCGATGACCTTCGATCCGGTCAGATACAGGCTTTCCAGCGCGGCATGCATGCCAGCGTACCCCTGATTTTCGCGCAACAGATAGTCGGCAGCCGAAACGCCCGGCGGCGGCATGGTGAAATTGCTGGCCCCGCGCAGCACCATCACGCGATTGCGATCGGCGCGACCGACCTTGGCCAGATATTCGATCGACTGAAACGTCCCTGTCTCCTCCATCGCGGAGGTCACAAAGGTGCCCTTGCCCCCAGTCCAGAACTTAACCCAATCCTGCGCCCAATCGGTCATCAACCGGCCATGCCAGAACGTCATTGCGGCCAGATTGTCGCCCTGCAACACAAAGGGCGGGCGCTGGGCCAGCGGGAACCCGGTGTATTGCACCCGCGCCGCGCCAATCTGCGGGTCATCGGCCAGCGGCAAATCCTTGGTCAGGTCATACGCCCAATCGGCCAAGGCCGGGTTCAATTCGAACATCTCGCCATTGACCGGCGCCAGCGGGGTGGGATCACCCGGCCCCTTGCTATGCAGCGCGAAATAGCCCGATGGCCAACCCTTGGGGATTTCGCGCGCGTCGATCTCATGCGCCAGATCGCCATCGACAACATAATGCGCCCAAGCCGCCGAGCCGATCGACGCCTGATGCGGATCGACGCCGGCAATCCCGGCGACCAGCCAATAGGCATGCGACAGATCAAACCGCGGGTCCAACCCCAGCGCCAGCGTCGCGGTGGCCGAACGGATCGACCCCATGCCGGTCACCATGCCCAAAATCTGGCTGTCCGGATTGTAATAAAGGTCGTGATAGGATTGCGGGAAACGCAGCCGTACATCGAGATGCCGGCGCTCCTTCCAGAATTGGAATTCGCCTGGCGCATCGCCACTATCCTTGCCGATTTCGAACATGGTCACGACAACAATCCGCACCGGTAACCGCTCGTTGCAAGGCGCGGTGGGTTGGCAGGCCAACACCGTAACCAGCCGGTTGTTTGGCGTTTGCGCCGCGGCACCGGCCTGCCAACACAAGGCAACCCCCGCACACATCATCGCCAAGAACCGGCTCAGCCTTTGCATTCCCTATACTTTCAACAATCATCGGGCCGCCGGTGGGGCGGTCCAAAATAACGGGGCGGCGACACGAATGCCGCCGCCCCGGCCATCATCAGAACTTGTATTTGATGCTTGCCTGCCAGCTGCGCGGCAATTGCGGCAACGCAATGTCGGCACCGAACAGATCCTGACCACCCGCACGGAAATAGCGGGCATTGTTGGCATTTTTGACGCCAGCGTGGAACTGCCATTGCCCCGTGGTGTAGGAGGCGCCGAGATTGAGCAGCCAATAGGCCGGCAATTTCACTGTCTGCGTATAGTTCGCCCAAACCGCATCGACATGGCTGACATCGCCGCTGAGCGCGATGCCGTTGTCGAAGGCATAGGTGGCCGTCGCCGAACCAACATTTTCGGGTTCACCCGGACGCTTGGCCATCTGCGCGCTCGTGATGGTGATATTGCCAATTTGCGAACCGCCGAAAATGAGCGCTGGGTTCACGCCGGCATAATCGCCCGCACCGAAGTAGTTGAAGTATGATCCGGCGTTCAGCGCGCCAATGTTGATCACATTGATGTGGGTGAACGAGCCGGTCACCAGCAGGTGACGATCAACCGACCAGCGCACTTCGGCTTCCACGCCCTTGCTCTGGAGGATCTGGTTGGTCAGCCCGCTTTCGGCACCGGCCTGCGTGCGCTTTTGCTTGTAGACCGATACAGCGGCATAGAGCTTGCCGCCCAGCCAGCTGCCCTTGATGCCGCCTTCGAGCAGGTTGGATTTGCCCAGCACTTCGCCACCGCGGATATTCGCCAGATACAGTTCCGACCCTTCGCCCGCGACCACCGTGCTTTGACGCGATGCGGTGATATAGGGAATGAGGCCGATCGGCGATTTATAGGACAGGCTGGCGTTCCACGAAACGCCGCCTTCGGTGCCGGATTGGGTCGCGGCAAAGGCGGGGCCATAGCCATAGACGTTGCCGGCGATGTTGCTGGGGTCATATTTTGACAGAATGGCGGTCGAAACGGCGTGAACGCTATCGTACCGCACACCGCCGAGGAAATCGAGGCCGAAGGTCGTATCGACGTCGACCAGGCCAGCGACGCCAAGGTCGGTATAATGGCCGACGAGGTAATCGGAATAGTCGCTATCGCTCTGGGTCGACAAAATACGGGTGTCATAGGGTTGATAGAGATTGTCGATGCTGATGTCCGGACGGTTCCAGAATTCGGCGCCAAAGTCATCCGCGAAGTGGAAATGCGTGTAACGCAGCGACGGCGAACCTTGCACCGAGATCTTGGCGAAGGGGGTTTTGAAGCTGTCGGAGACAACGATCTTGTCTTCCATGACGTAGGAGCTGAACGCCTGCGAGAAGCCATAGGCATTCTCGTTCAAGCTGACGCCGCCGTCATAAAACATCTGGTTCTTGATCTTGAGATCGCCGCTGCCTTCCCAGATCAGGTCGAAATAGGCTGTCTTTTGAACGTTGTTGTTCTTGTCATTCGCCCCGGTCAGCGTGTCGCGCGCGCTGAGATGCGTGGTGCCGGGATTGACCAGATTAAAGTCCGGGTTGGCCTGGAAACACGCGGTGGGCGTCAGGCCGGGCGCGCAATATGGACCGAAGAACTGGGTCAGGCCACCGCCGCCGTTGGCGGCATAGGCTTGCTCACGCGTGAAGCCGCTGGCCCCCGGCGAGGCCAGATTGCGGGCGGTGCCGGTGATATAGGTGCCGGTATTGATCAGGTCTTGTGTCAGGCGGTTCCAGCCGCTGTTCTGCTTGCCATCATATTTCTGATAGGTCGCGCCGAATTCCGTGCGCAGACCGGGGGTCAGGTCCGCATCAAAGGCCGCCGAGAACAGGGCGTTCTTGGTCGTGACATTGCGGTAATAGCTGTCGGAATCCTCAACCTCGCCATAAAGGCTGTAGCCGAATTCGTGATCGAGCAGCTTGCCCGGCCCCGTGATGCTGCCCTTGAGGATTTTGCGGCCCCAACTGCCCAGATCGACCTCGAGATCGCCCTTGGCATCGGGTGCATAGGTGCCGTTGGCGGCACGTGCGGTCTTGGGCACAAAGTTCATATAGCCGCCGATCTTCGACGGACCATAGATCACACTGGCCGGACCACGCACGATGTCGATGCGGTCGGCCGCTCCAATCGGGGTGGCATAGTTGCCAGGGTTATCCAACCGCAACATGCCGCGAAAATACACATCGCTGGGCGCGCCGCGAATATCGAGCGCGCCGCCGGTGCCAAAAAACGAGCTGGTGAACGTGCCTGGCGTCTGGGACACAAGATCGTAGATCTGGGTGATGCCAAAGCGGTCCATCTGCTCCTTGGTGACGGTCGAGGCCGAGCGCGGGGTTTCCACCAGCGTTTTGTTAAAACCGAACACCGACCCAACGTCCTTGAGCGGCAAAGCGCCCAGCGAACCGTTCACGACGATTTCATGCTTATCCGTGGTCGGCGCGTCATTGCTTGCGGTTGGCTTTGCAGCCCCACCATCGGCATCCGCCGCCATCGCCGGCGCAGTCAGCGCAGTGCAGGACAGCAATGCAAACGCGACCATCGCCGACTTACTCCACCCCCGCTGAGCGTGGGAGGAAATCGCCTTGGCGTTCAAAAATTCGACCTGCCTCATAATGCCTTGCCCTCATGTATAATAACGATCGGAAATACCGAAATCCCAGTTTATTTATTACCCTCCCCGGGTATTCATTTTTTAATATTTGCGCCCGCCTATTTAATGCAGTGTCGCGAATTCTATTTCATTATCTTCGAATGCGTTGAACCGTTGCTCTAGCCCGGCCTGCAACCGTGCCTTTTCGCTGACACGCAACATCTGGCGACATCCCGGATCGCCAAAATCATGGGCGCAGGCTGCGACAGGCACACCCAACCGGCGCCCCTGCCAAAGGCTGGCACCGGGCAGAAAGGCATATTCCAGACTGGCCCGCGCAACGCCTTTGAGATCAGCGTAACGCAACCCCTGCTCTCGCGCGGCGCGGACATATTCCTGCGTCATGTCCGTGCGCAAAACGCCCTGATCGTCAGTGCTCAGCACCACTGGCACACCCATCTGGCGATACAGCGACAACGGATGGTCCGTGCCTTTCAGCCCCAGAATGGCGTCATTGCTCGACAGGTTGATTTCAACCGCAATGCCATGGCGGGCCATCGTTGCGATCGTGGCTCGGGCATCGTCCTCATAGGCAATGTCGGCGCCATGCCCGATACGCTGTGCTCCGGCGGCGACCGCCTTGGCGATGTGATCACGCAAATCGCCCGGCGGCACCTGCGCAAACGCCAGTTCGCCGGCATGGAGCGACAGCCGCACCCCCGGATATTTCGCTGCCAAAAAGCGGAACATCGCCATATGCAGGTCATAATCGCGCAGCGGCACCGGCCAATCCTCGGGCTGGACGATGTTCACGCCGACAAAGCGCGGATCGCGCGCCGCCATCGCAAACGCAAGGATCAGCGACCGAAACACCGCCGCCGGGGGCAAAGCACGCCACCCCCACGCCAGATAGCGCACCGCCACACCGCAACCGGCCTCCGCCATCGCCCCGCCACAGCCCATAGCGGCATGGGCGCTGGCTTCATCCCGGTCGAGTTCGGCAATAGCCTTGTCCAAAACCGGGCCGATGGCCGCGATTTCCTGCACATACCGCGCGGCCAGGCCGGCCGCCGCCAGCGGCACATCGGGCGTCGCCAACGTGGCGGCGATCATCGCGGGCGGATTATGATCGAGTTCGAGATACGACAGATTATCGCCCGCCGCGATGCGCCGCGTCGCCGCCAATGCCTCGGCATCATGCCCGTGCGAGGCGACGCCAAACTTGTCAAAACTGCCGAAAAACTGCGTGTGCCCGGTGACGTCGTTGCGCCCCACACCGCGCTGCCAACCGCGCATCGACAGGCTGTCGATCAACCGGCCATAGGCGAAGGGTTGATCGCGAGTGATCTGATCCAACGCCTTGCCGGGTACGCAGGGCGGCTTGGCAAACCCTGCGCCCGCCGTATCGACGCACAGGCCCTCGGTCGTCGCCCAATCCACAAAATCCTCGGCATAGACCGACCCGCCCAGGTGATTGTGCAGATCTCCGCCCTTGGGCATGGCATGGAGGAACATACGTAATCGCGGTGGACTGGACACAGCGGCGTCAAAGATCATGGAAACCGCCGCTTCACGGCTATCCGCCACCGTATCAGCTCGCACAGGACCAACGGGCGCCGCCAACACAGCCATCGCAAAACACGCCGGGAAACGCAAGTTTCCTGCGCGCCAACTGGCCCTGTCTGCTCGTGCGGACGCCCCCCGCTTCACTAGATTTGCCCCCCGGTCGTAAAACTGCTTGGAAAAGCTTAGGGCTTGACGCATTGCGATCAAACGCAATGATCCTGACACAGCGTTGCAAAAAACAGAGCGCCCCTATGCCCACCTTCTCGCGTTTCCTCCGGTATTTCATCGCGGTCGGTCGCCAAGGCTCGATCCGCAAAGCCGCCGACGAGTTGAATGTCTCGGCCTCCGCCATCGACCGCCAGATCCTCAACGCCGAGGCGGAATTCGGTGTGCCCCTGTTCGAGCGCTTGCCCACCGGCCTGCGCCTGACGGCGGCGGGCGAGATCGTCATGGCGGCGGGCGGGCGATGGCAAAAGGGGCTGACCGATGTGCGGGCGCAAATCGAGGATTTGCGCGGTCTCAAACGCGGACATGTCGAAATCGCGATCATCGACGCGCTGACCAAAGGCTATATCCCCAGCGCGATTCAGGCGATCCAGACCCGCTATCCCGGCATTTCGATCGGCGTCCGGGTGATGGGCAACGATGCCATTCGCGGCGCCATTGCGACCGGCGAGGTCGATTTCGGCATCTGTTTTGAACCGCAATCGTTTCGCGACCTGACCGTGCGCGCCTTTGCCGAGATCGACCTCGGCTTTGTCACCCCCGCCGGCCACCCGTTCAGCGAACAGAATTCGGCCCGGTTTTCCGCTTGCTTCGGCTATCCGGTCATCATGCCGGCCAGCCCGCTGGCGGTGTCACAACAGGTGGCTGTCCTAGAAGGCACGACACAGCTGCCCGTGGAGCACAAGGTCACGTCGAACAATATCCAGATGATCACCTCGCTGGTACTCCAAGGTATCGGCATCGGCATTCTGACTTCGCTCGATGTCGTCACCGAGGTGAAGGCAGGGCAATTGGCCTTTACCCGCATTTCGGACCCGATCCTCAAACC
>CAIOKP010000148.1 GCA_903858875.1 uncultured Sphingomonadales bacterium | reverse complement strand
TGTGAGGAATTGATAGGGATCAACCTGCGTAAACTCATATCCACCGGCTCCATGCGAGTTGGCGCAAGGCCGCTTGGCCGCTATGCGATATGGCGCAAACAGGATCAGTATTATGGCCCATCACACCTTCAGACGGCATGAGTTGTCCCTCAGGCGCTGGTTGACGAGCAGCGAGGCGGCGATGATTGCCGTTGCTACGATTGTGGGCATCTTGGCGGGGCTTTCGACGCGCGCGCAGAACATGGTCGCCCATGGGTTGCAGCAGGTGCTCTATGGCGTGGGCATCAATCGGCTGTCCGCCCTGACCTCTATCCAGCACCCCTGGAAACTGCTTGCACTGCCATTGGGCGGATTGGTCCTGATGGGGTTCAACCGGGTGATCGGCCGGCGCCATACATCCATCGACGTCGTCGAAGCCAATGCCCTGCATGGCGGGCGCGTGCCCGCCTCCGACAGTTGGATCGTTTGCCTGCAAACCTTGATTTCTAACGGATTCGGCGCCTCTGTCGGGCTGGAAGCGGCTTATACGCAAGCTGGGGGCGCACTCGCCAGCGTGATCGGCAAGCGACTGCGCCTCCGGCGCGAGGATATGCGCAATCTGGTGGGAGCTGGCGCTGGGGCGGCGATTGGCGCTGCCTTTGGCGCACCATTGGCCGGGGCATTTTACGGTTTCGAGATCGTGATCGGTGCCTATACCCCAGCTGCGATCGCCCCCGTGATGGCAGCTGCGCTTTCGGCCAGGATCGTCACACGCCTGCTGGGCGGCGAAGGTTATCTCGTCGCGGCCGGCGACGTCGGCCGGATCGCCACGCATGACTATGTCACCTTCGCCATTCTCGGTGTTGTCATGGCGATCGCGGGTATTGGTTTGATGCGGCTGCAAACGGGGCTCGAACGATTTGTACAGCGCTGGCCGTTGCCCGCGCTGTTTCGTCCAGTGGTGGGTGGATTGCTGCTCATGCCGATTGCCTGGATCAGCCCGCAAGCCTTGTCGTCAGGCCATGGCGCACTGCGGCTCGAACTCGCCCTGCACACCGATGCCCAATTTCTGTTCACGGTGTTCGCGCTCAAAGTGCTGGCTTCGGTCATCTCGCTCAGCTTTGGCTTTCGCGGCGGCCTCTTCTTCGCCTCGCTGCTACTCGGATCACTGCTTGGCCCGGCATCCGCGCTCGTCGTAAACGGTTTGGTCGGCTTTGAGCTCATCCACCCGGCCACCGCCGCCCTTGTGGGGATGGCAGCGCTGGCGGTGACGGTGGTCGGTGGGCCTATGACTTTGTCACTGCTGGTGCTCGAAAGCACGCATGATTTCGCGTTGACCGGCGTGGTGGTGATGGCAGTGCTTTGCGCCAGTAGTTTCGCGCGCGCGCATTTTGGCTATTCATTCTCGACATGGCGCCTGCATTTGCGCGGCACCAGCATCCGCAGCGCACGCGATCAGGGCTGGATGAACGAAATCACCGCAAGACGGCTGATGCGCCGTGCGCCCGTAACAGTGGCAGACACGATCACAATCGCACAATTGCGCCACGATGTGCCTTTGGGCAGCACAAGCCGGGTCATGTTGGTGGCACCTGATGGGCAATATCGCGGCATTATCATCACCAGCGAAGCCTTTGATCCCAAGCTTGCCCCGAATACGCCGGCCAACACGATCACCCGCCTGGCGGAGGCGACATTCCTGCCTTCCGACACGCTGCCCACCATTCTCGAGGGGTTCGAGCGCCTGCAAGTCGATGATATCGCCGTGGTCAACGAACAGGGCATGATCCTGGGCGTGCTCACCGAAAACTATGTCCGCCGCCGCTATGCCCAGGAACTGGAAAAGCAGCAGGCCTACCTGTTTGGAGAGGCTTAGCCGAGCGCGCCGATGCCGAGTTGCTGCTGGCCCGCATGGAAACGGGCGAAATGCCATTCTTCCTAGGGTACGCCGCCAAGGCGATGATCGGAGGGGGACAGTTGTCGGGTGGGTGGGCTAGAAACGACTGCGGCGAATCGCGGCCCATCCTGTCAAAGTCTAGTCTTGGGGCAGACCTTTAAGTGGCTGAATTTATTGCTAAATAATGGTGGGCGGTGAGGGGCTCGAACCCCCGACCCTCTCGGTGTAAACGAGATGCTCTACCAACTGAGCTAACCGCCCGGCATGCCGGTGGCCGCGCTAATGATGGGTTTTCGTCCCGGCGTCAATGGGGACCAACAAACGTGAATGATGCAGGAGCGTAAGGCATAACCAAAAGTGTTGCCAATGTGCTGGCGCCGCTGGCCCCCGCTGGCGGATCAAGCCGAGCGGCAGCCTGCCTGAATTTTTTGCAACAATTCAAGCGCCATGCCAAATTCGGCATCGGTCAACACGCCGGCAAAGGCATTTTCGAGCTTCGACACGCGATTGCGTGCTTCGTGCAATTTCGCACGCCCGGCATCGGTGATGAACAGTCCCTGCGCGCGCCGATCACTTGCGATGCCTTCCAATCGCAGCAGATCCTTGCGGGTCAGGCTGGCGATCATCTGGTGGATGGTGGCACGTCGCATCCGAAACAGGCGGGCCAGCGCCGATTGGGTGACGCCAGCATTGGATTCAACCAGCCACAGGATAGACGTCTGCTTTGGCGTCAGGTCGATCAGTCGCAGCGCCGGATCAAGATCAAACGAAAGGGCGGCATAGGCGATACCAAGATTGAAGCCCAACAATGACCCCAGCCCGTTCAGGTTGATCTGACCGCTCTCGGCCAATTCCACCACGTCGGTGTCGGTCTGCGACAGAACGCTATCATCGCCGGAGGTGAATGTCGCATGGACGTCGAGCACAGATTTGCCTTCTTTCGTTACCTGTTAGTGCCAATAAAAGTATGTCTTGTATACAGATTGGCGGTAACTGGCGTTTTGCGCAAGTGCGATCCACTTTCGCAGGTGCAAAATATGACACCCACGCTGCCGTGGGGCGCCGGACCATGGACAATCGGTTGCACAAAATATCAGGGCATAGGGGCCGTACGCAGCCGATAGGTCAGCCGTACCATGCCCTGCGCCGGCACCGTAACCGCCCATAAAGGTTGACCATCTTTGCGGGACAAGGGGGCGGATGCGGCTTCGATGCGCTCCCCATCGGCGACCTGCAACCGTCCCTCGAACCGCACGGGCCAACGATTGGCATTCGTCACCGTGGCAGTCACCAGCGCCGGCCCTTTGACCGCGTTTTGCCGGATGGAAACCACATGCACTTGGGGCGAATCGGCCACATCGATGGTCATTTCCTCGCCCTCGGCCTTGTCGTCGATATGGCCCTCGCCCACCGGGATCGCCGCCGCGCCCATCGGTTGCACCACACTGACCCACCCGGCGGGCAGCGCGAGCCCCAGCCCATCGGCCTTGCGATTTTGCAACCGTACCTTGATCCGGGCATGGCGAATATCATCGCCTGTAATGTCGGCGGTATGAATCAAGGCCAATTTCACCTGCCGCATATCCAGCAACGCCACTTGTTTTTGCCCATGCGCCGCCACCGTGGTCGGCACCGGCACGCGATACAGCTTGAGATCGCCCAGCGCCTCTTGCTGCACCACCATCGGCGCCATGGCCTTGCGCGCCGACACGACCACCATATCGGCGGCCATCGCCATCACCGGCGCGGGCATCGGCGGCGGGGCGATCGCCAACGGGGGCGCCTGCACCGGCCAGATCGAGCAATGGAACACCAATTCCTCTGCCCCCGCCGCCCCTTCGCGGATCGCGGCGAAATGGGGTTTGCCGCCGACCACCGCCGCTTGCGCCTTGGCAAAGCTGGTGCTGTCGGAACTGGCCAGCGTCACCCAGGCGGTCAGGTCCGCCGCCTCTGCCCCGGCACGCAGCCGCAGCACGTAATTCGCCTGCCAATCAAAACCCCACGCCAGATAGGACAAGCGTACCCGCGCCCGCGTCGGCACCGGCGCATCGGTCGCCACAGACAGGGTTGGCCGCGCCGACAGGCCGGGCGGCACACCCTTATACGCAATCGTGTCGGTCAACCCGCCACAACTGGCTATCTCATACCCCGCCCGCGTTTGCAGGATCGCCGCACCATCGGGGGTAGACCGCAGGATCGCTGGCTCTTCGTGCGCGACCTTGCCATCGGGCGTCGTGCGACGCAGCATCACGGGGCGTCCAAAGGCGCGGGCATACAAGTTGCGCGGCGACAGCAATTGCGCATCCAGGTTCTTTTCCCGCACCCCGCTCGGCAGGCCCGACACAATCGCGCTTTCGGGCAGCATGCCGGCGGCCACCCCTTCGAACCGCAACGTCGCCGGCCCCATCGGGATTTCGACCTCCCGCTCCTCGGTAATCAGTGCGTAGCCGCCCAGCCAGCCCGTCTGCATCGGCTGATCCGCCGCGCGATCCGGCGCGCGATAGACCGTCACCGATACGGCAGAGGGTGCAGGCGACGTCACCGCGCTATCCTGCGCCGCGGCGGGCGCGGCGATCACGACACTGGCCGCCAAAATAGGCTGGAATGCCACCGCCCGGCTCAATACCGTGTGTCGATCTGGGCGGTCAGCACCACCTCACCTTGCGCCGGGATGGTGACGTGCCACACCCGTTCATCGGCATTGCGCTGGGTGCCGTGCATGCTTTCCGCCGACACACGGGTATCGCCCCAGCCATTGTCCAGCCCCGCCTGCACTACATCGACCGTCACCGGTAGCGCCCGGGCATTGGTCAGGTGGTAGGACATATGGGTGCGCCAATAGGTCTTGGGCGCGCTGATATTGACGTCGTTGGTCCGCCCGTCGCGCGTGATGCGATATTGCGCGACCCTCACCCACTCGTTGCTATCGATCTTTTCGCGGGCATCGACGGTCGGCTGGACTTTGACGTCAAACGCCTCGCCGGTTTTCAGCACGAGGCCGGACCCCATCGGCGTGTGGCCAATCACATCCTCGCCGACAAATTGCGGTTGGCCCCGCGCATCGCGCATATAGACGCGCACTGTCCCAGCGGGCAGCGCATCCCCCAACCCGCCAGCCTGCGCTTGCGCATTGGAAAAACTCAGCACCGTGGCAAAACTTTGCGCCTCGTTCTGGCCATTGAGCCAGCCATTGCGGAACCAATAGGTCTTCTGCGCCGCGGCCCCCTTGACGTCGAGGAAGCTGACCTGCTTCTGCTGCGCATTGGCGAC
>CAIOKP010000147.1 GCA_903858875.1 uncultured Sphingomonadales bacterium | reverse complement strand
GTGGGAAGAAGGCGACACCACGCTCGCCCCGTCGATCGATCTGGTGGGCAAGATCTAACCATAATTTCAGGGAAAGGTCCGAGGGGGGCTACCCCCTCGGACGCCCTGATTGTCTCCTGGCGAGGCGTTGTGACGGCGGCATCGCCCCCAAACCCGCCGCGCCCCAGGTTTTAAAATCGCATTGCGACCCAGGTTTTAAAGCCGCATTGCGACCCGGGTTTTAAAGCCGCATTGCGGCTGGGCGCATCGCCGCCCACCACACCACTAATCGCCGGAAGACATACGGGGGTGCACGGGGCAATGGCCCCCGCCTCTCTGCCCTAAACCGCGCATCTCCTCTCCCTTCAAAGGATCCTCGCCATGCTCGATGCCACCCTGACGCAACAGCTCTCGCAATATCTCGCCATGCTGCGCGAGCCGATCGAGCTGGTCGCCAGTCTTGGCGAGGATGCAAAATCGACGCAGACCGCAGAGTTGCTGACGGAAATCGCCGCTTTGTCGGACAAGGTCACCGCACGCTTTGACGGTCAGGATACGCGCGCGCCCTCCTTTTCGATCGCCAGCGTCGCCAACCCCGCCGCCAGCGTCCGCTTTGCCGGTCTGCCGCTGGGTCATGAATTCACCTCGCTGGTCCTTGCGCTACTGTGGGCTGGCGGCCATCCGCCCAAGGTCTCGGACGAGATCCTGGCGACGATCCGCGCGCTGCCCGGTGGCCATGCGTTCGAGATGTATTTCTCGCTCACCTGTCACAATTGCCCCGACGTGGTACAGGCGCTGACGCTGATTGCGCTCAACAATCCCGGCTATTCCGCGACGATGATCGAAGGCGGCACCTATCAGGCCGAAGTCGATGCGCGCGGCGTGATGGCCGTGCCCGCCGTGTTCAAGGATGGCACGATGTGGCTGTCGGGCAAGAAGACGCTGGAGGAAATCGTCGCCCTGCTCGACACTGGCGCGGAGGAGAAAGCCGCCGCCGCGATCAATGCCAAGGACCCGTTTGAAGTGCTGATCATCGGCGGTGGTCCCGCTGGCGCTGCGGCGGCAATCTATGCCGCGCGCAAGGGCATCCGCACCGGCATTGCGGCGGAACGCTTCGGCGGCCAGGTGCTCGACACGATGGGGATCGAAAACTTCATCTCGGTACAGCACACCGAAGGGCCAAAACTGGTCGCCGCGCTGGAAAGCCACGTGCGCGATTATGACGTCGATGTGATGAACCTCGCCCGCGCCGAAAAGCTGATCCCCGCCACCACCGAGGGCGGCCTGCACGAGGTCCACCTCGCCAATGGCGCAACGCTCAAAACCCGCAGCCTGATCCTGTCCACCGGCGCCCGCTGGCGCCAGATGGGCGTGCCGGGCGAGGAAGACTATCGCAACAAGGGCGTGGCCTATTGCCCGCACTGCGACGGCCCGCTGTTCAAGGGCAAGCGCGTTGCGGTGATCGGCGGCGGCAATTCCGGCGTCGAGGCCGCGATTGACCTTGCCGGCATCGTCGCCCATGTCACGCTGATCGAATTCGACAGCACGTTGCGCGCCGATGCCGTATTGCAGGCCAAGCTCCGCTCGTTGCCCAATGTCACCATCCTCACCTCGGCCCTGTCGACCGAAGTGCTGGGCCGCGACGGCAAGGTCAGCGCGCTGACCTACAAGGACCGCACCACCGACGACATCCACACCGTCGAATTGGAAGGGATCTTCGTCCAGATCGGCCTCGTCCCCAACACCGAATGGCTGAAAGGCACGCTCGCCCTGTCCCCGCGCGGCGAAATCGAAATCGATGCCAAGGGCGCGACCTCGGTGCCGGGTGTGTTCGCGGCGGGCGATTGCACCACCGTGCCGTACAAGCAGATCATCATCGCGATGGGCGCCGGGGCGACGGCGGGCCTGTCGGCGTTTGACCATTTGATCCGGTTGCCGGCGGTGGCGACGGTTTAAAGGGGTAGGTGCGAGGGGAGAGCGAGGGGTGTGCCCCTCGCCTCTCAACCCCTCAAACCTTCCCCCGCCGCAATACGATATACACCGCCCCTGCGCCCCCATGCCGGGGATGCGCCGGGCGCACCGCCGCGATATTCCCCGCATGCGACCCATAGGCCAGCCAGTCGAGGAACTTGGCCCGGATTGCGCCGCGGGTGGAGCCGCGATCGGCTGGCCCCGGCTGTGGCCTTGCGCGTCCGGTGATCAACAACACCACCCGCGCGCCCTGTGCCAGCGCCAGCGTGAGCCCGTGATCGAGCCGGCTATGCGCGCTTTCGAGGTTGGCGCCATGCAGGTCGAGAGTGAAATCGGGCGCGACGACGCCCTTGTTCAACCGTCGGTCCCAGCCACCATCCAGCCCATGCCGGTCGAGCGGCCGCGTCACAACAGTCGGCGCGGGCGGCGGGGGCAGAGGCGCTGGCACACGGCCCTTGATCCGCTTGGCCGGCGGCATCACCGGCATCGCCGGCGCCCCAACGGGCACCCCGACCGGCGCCACCCCCGGGTCCGCCCGGCGTTTCGGCTCCAGCGGTTCGATGGTTTCGGCCACACGCGCCCACAAGGCTGCCTCCTCGGGCGACAAGTGCCGGGCTTGCCTGCCGGTTGCTGACCGGCCCGTTGCTGGCCGGCCGCCGATCCTCATGGAGCGTCAGGTCGCGCGCCAAGCCGCGCCAAGGTGCCCTTGGGCAACAGGATCGTCGCCGATCCGCGCGCCAGCATTCCGCCAGCTATGGTCCGCGCATCCGGGCCCGCGCCCCAAAAACTGTCGAAGCGGTTCGGCCCCTTGATCGCGCCGCCGGTATCCTGCGCCACCCACAACCCATTGGCGAGGCCCGCGCCCGCCAACGTCTTGTCGATCGACAGGAACACCGGCGCGCCCAGCGGCACAAACAACGGATCGGCGGCCAGGCTGACATTCGGCCGCACCGGCACGCCCAGCGCGCCGATCGGACCATCCCCGGTCAATTCGCGAAAGAACACCCAGCTCTTGTTCTGCTCCATCAACGCGCGTCCGTCGTCGGGGTGATCGCGCAGATATTGCATAATGCCCTGCATCGAACTGGCATATTGCCCCGGCCCGGTGCCGAGCAGGCCGCGCTGGCGCATGATGATGCCGACGCCGGTGTAATTCTGGCCGTTATCGCCGGCATAGCCGATGCGCATCACGGTGCCATCGGGCGCGCGCAAGCGGCCGGACCCCTGAATCTGCAAAAAGAAAAATTCGACCGGATCGGATGCCCAGCCGATCTCCAACCCCTTGCCCGCCAGAATGCCCCGGTCGATGTCGGCGCGTTCGTAATAGGGCGCAAAATGGCCGGTCTCGTCATAGCGGCCAAAGGGGGTCTGGCCATTGGGCTTGACCGGCGCGTCACCGGGTTTGGCGTGAACGAGGTCGGCGGGCATACCATAGACCGGCACATCACTCGCGGCCTGCCGCGTGCGACCGCCGGCGATTTCCGGCTCGTAATAGCCGGTGACATAGGTCGCGCCATCACCAACCGTCGCGGTTTCGAACAGCGTTTGGAAAAATCCGGCGGCATCGGCCACCGGCCATCCGGCGGCGGTGGCGCACACATCGCGCCAGTCGCCCGGCCGCGTCAATCCGCTGCTATCTTTGCGCACCACCAGCTTGGGACAGCTTTCGCGGAACGACACCAAAGCTGGCCCGGCGGCGGCATTGCTCAGGCCAAGGGCGGCGAGATCCGGTCCGGCGTGGACGCCAAGGCTGAACGCGGTGACGGAGGGCGGCGGCGGGGTTGGCGGCACCGGCGTTTGCGTCATCGGCGGGCGTGGCAGCGTGGGCAATGGCCCCGGACCACGGCCCTCGGGAATGATGCGCCCGCAGGCCGCCAACAGGCACACACTGACCCCAAGCCCCGCCAGTCGGGCCAGCGGGCGCAGACGCAACGCGCTCATCGGATTCAGCCCTCGTCGGTTTCTTCGAGCAGCCAGTCGGGATGGGCCGAATGAATATCGCGGCGGAACGTCCATACATCGCGCACTTCGACCGCGTCGTTCAGCGAACCGGCGATCACATGCCCTTCGGCATCGCGCGTGACAGCGGCGACATCGGCAACAAAGCGCACCGTGACGCGGGCATAAGGCGCGGTAAAGCTGGCGGCGACAATGGTCGCCTCCTCGATCCGTACCAGCCGGTTGTCGAGCACTTCGCCTGCGGCCATCCGCACATCGATCGCGCTGGCAAAGCTGCCCAGCACATCGGTATCGCACAATTGCGTCAATTCGGACTTGTTCCCGCGCCAGAACGCATCGAGCACCATCCGATAGGCCGATTGCGCGCCCTCGACAAAGGCATGCGGATCAAACCGGCGATCCGCCGCAATAATCTCGCGCAGGCCGCGTTCGACCGAAGGCATCATCGGCGCCAGTTCGCGCGGACGCACACCGGCGGCCCCGCCCCGTTCGGCCATCGGCAGCGCGGCAGGGGGCGCACCCGGCGCGCCGGGCTGTGCGTCGAATCGGCTTTGCACAGGTTCTTCGCCATGTTCGGCACGGCGCCCCAGCACCGAATAGAGTCGCATACCCAAAAAGGCCGCGATCATGGCCAGAATGACGATTTCGACAGTCACGTGTGCAGGTTTCCAGTTGCTTGCGCCTCGACGACGAGAGCGGAGGGGTTTCACTCTGCCTTAGATAATGGCGATTGACAAATGAACAACGCATGGACGCTACACTAGGGGGCAAATATTTTCCCCGGCGCGGCGCGCGACGGCCAGGACCGCAAGATCATTGCCGCCGCGCAGGCGGAGTGCTAGGCGCGGCGCGACCATTGCCTGATAGCGGGGGCGGCGCAGAAAAGCCCCCCTGTCACCGGGCGATCGATATCGACACCATACCCTACCACGTCCAGACAGAAAGCACCGACCATGGCCGACGAAGGCAACGTCACCTCTTCCCTCAAGATCGACGGCAACGGCGAAGACACGTTGCCCACCGCTGGCGTCATTTCACAATATGTGAAGGATCTGTCGGTCGAAAATCCCAATGCGCCGGAATGCTTTGCATGGGCCGACGCGCCGTCGATGGATGTGCAATTCAACATCGCCGCCCGCGCCATCGAGGGCGATGTGCACGAGGTCGAATTGAAGATCCAGATCAACGCCCGGACCGAAGCTGGCGTCGCCTATATCATCGACCTGACCTATGCGGGCCTGGTTGGTATGCGCAACCTCGAAGAAGCCCAGATGCACGCCTTCCTGTTTGCCGAAGCGCCGCGCATCCTGTTCCCCTTTGCCCGTCGCGTGATCGCCGATGCGGTGCGTGACACCGGCTTTGCGCCGGTCATGCTCGAACCGATCGATTTCAACGGCCTGTATATCCAGCAATTGGCCGCACAGGCCCAGGCGCAGGACCACACCCACAGCGCCTCGGTCACTGACGAGCCTGCGGGCAACGCCTGATCTCCTGCCCCCCGCGCCCGGCCCAACGGCCAGCGCGGGGGCCAACACCCAAAGCGTGATCCGCCCATGAACCTCCTCAAGGCCACCGGCACTATCGGCGGCCTCACCCTGATGAGCCGCATTCTGGGACTGGTGCGCGATTCGCTGTTCGCGCGGCTGGTCGGTGCCGGCTTCGCCTCGGACGCGTTTTTGGTGGCGTTCCGCCTGCCCAACATGTTCCGCGCGCTGTTTGCCGAGGGGGCGTTTGCGGCCGCCTTTGTGCCGATGTTCAACCAAAAAGTGTCCGACCCCGACGGGCGCGGCCTGCCCGATGGCATCGCCTTTGCCGAAGCGGCGCTGTCGGTGCTCTTGCCAACGCTGATTGTGATGACGCTCGCGCTGGAGGTGTTCGCCTGGCCCGTCACATGGGCGCTATCGGGCAAGTTCCATGGCGTGACGCCCGACCAATTCGCCTTTGCGGTGAAATTGTCGCGGCTGACCATTCCCTATCTGATGTTGATCTCGCTGGTCAGCTTGCTTGGCGGCATCCTCAATTCGCTGCACCAGTTCTGGGTCAATGCGGCGGCGCCGATTCTGCTGAACCTGACGCTGATCTTTGCGATGCTGCTGTTTCACGACCATGATCCGATGCTGACCGCGCGCAATCAGGCGCTGGCGGTGTCGGTATCGGGGGCGTTTCAACTGGCGTGGCTGGCCCATGCGGCGGCGCGCAACGGGGTGAACCTGCGCCCCCGCTGGCCGCGCCTGACGCCAGAGGTCAAAACGCTGATGGCGCTGATCTGGCCGGCGGCGGCGGGCGCGGGCGCGGTACAGATCAACCTCGTCGTCTCGACCATGCTGGCGGCCAGCGTGCTCGATCACGGCTCGGTGACCTATATTTACATGGCCGACCGGCTGAACCAATTGCCGCTGGGCCTGATCGGCATCGCGCTGGGCACGGTGTTGCTGCCCACCATCAGCCGCCAATTGGGCGCGGGCGATACGGCGGGCGCGATGGACACGCAAAACCGCGGCATGGAACTGGCGCTGCTGCTGACGCTGCCCGCGACCATTGGTCTGGTATTTTGCGGCGAGCCGATTGCCGCCGCGCTGTTCGGCTATGGCCGCTATACCGCCGCCGACACGCATTTTACCGCAGAGGCGCTGGCCGCCTTTTCGATCGGCCTGCCCAGCTATATTCTGGTCAAGGTGCTGACCCCGGGCTTTTACGCGCGGCATGATACGCGGACGCCAGTGCGTTTCGCCACGATCAGCATGGGGGTCAACCTCGTGCTCAACCTGATCCTGATCCTGCCGCTCAAACATATGGGGCCGCCGTTGGCCACCGCGATTTCGTCGACGGTCAATGTCGCGTTGCTCTATCGCGAATTGGTGCGGCGTGGCGATTTCGTGCCCGATTTCCGGCTGCGCCATCGCGCATGGCGGCTGGGCGTCGCGGCGCTGACCATGGGCATTGTGCTGTGGGTCAGCGAAGGGTGGCTGGTGCCCTATACGCACGGCAGCTGGTTCGTGCGACTGGCCGCGATGGCGGTGCTGGTCGGCGCGGGCGTTTGCGTCTATGCCCTCGCCACGTTGGCGCTGGGCGCCTTCACGCGCGAAGACATCGCTTTGTTGCGGCGTCGTCGCGCTTCCTGATCCGCCTAATCATAGGGACCATCATGCGTATCGTTTCCGGCATTCAGCCCACGGGCAATCTCCACCTTGGCAACTACCTCGGGGCGATCCGCAACTGGGTGGCAATGCAGGACGACATGGTCAACACCGGGGGCGAGGCGTTCTATTTCCTGGCCGACCTGCACGCGATCAGCCAGCCGCATGTGCCCGCGCAATTGTCCGCCAACACGCGTGAGATGACCGCCGCGCTGGTCGCCTGCGGCGTCGATCCGGACAAGGCAACGCTGTTCAACCAGACGCAAGTGCCCGCCCATGCCGAACTGCAATGGCTGTTGAATGGCACGGCGCGGATGGGCTGGCTGTCGCGCATGACGCAGTTCAAGGACAAGGCCGGCAAGAACCGCGATTCCGTCTCGGTCGCCTTATACACCTATCCGGTGCTGCAAGCCGCCGACGTATTGCTGTATCAGGCGACCCACGTACCAGTGGGCGAGGACCAGAAGCAACATCTCGAACTGGCCCGCGACATCGCGCAAAAGTTCAACAATGATTTTGCCCCCCGGGACGAGAATGGCGAGGCCGCGCCGGTCTTCACCCTGCCCGAACCGATCATCCCGCCAGAGGCCGCGCGGATCATGAGCTTGCGCGATGGCGCATCGAAAATGTCCAAATCCGACCCCAGCGACCTCAGCCGCATCAACCTGACCGACGATGCCGACACGATCATGAGCAAGATCAAAAAGGCCAAATCGGACGCCGACGCCCTGCCGTCGGAACCCGCCGGGCTGGACGGCCGTGCCGAGGCGCGCAATCTCGTCGGCATCTATGCCGCGATGTCGGGCCAAAGCGTGGCGCAAATCCTCGCCGACTTTGGCGGCAAGGGCTTTGGCGCCTTCAAACCCGCGCTGGGCGAATTGCTGGTCGACAAACTGGCGCCGATCAACGCCCGCTTTGTCGCCTTGCGACAGGACCGCGACGCGCTCGACGCCATTTTGCGCAAGGGGGCCGCCAAAGCCCGCGCGGCAGCCGCACCCACTTTGGCGGCGGCCTATGATGCCTTGGGGTTGGTCCGCTAATTATCCCCTTCATTCAAACGCCGTTCATCCGCGCGTGCCTAGTTTGACGCTATCA
This sequence comes from uncultured Sphingomonadales bacterium, assembly GCA_903858875.1. Taxonomy (GTDB): domain Bacteria; phylum Pseudomonadota; class Alphaproteobacteria; order Sphingomonadales; family Sphingomonadaceae; genus Novosphingobium. The sequence goes on along the minus strand of CAIOKP010000147.1, from coordinate 1,675 downwards.
TTACCACACCTGCGCCTAACCGGGGGGGACGGGTCGTTCAGGACAACAGCAGCGAAAAGGACACAAGCATGAGCAGCGTCGCGTCGAAATGGGCAAAAGGGGCCATTGCGGGCCTGATGGTGCTGGGCCTGTCGGCCTGCGCTGAAAATTTTGACACCAAGGTCACCCGGTTCCAATCGCAATTGCCCGCGCCCCAAGGGCAGACCTTCGCCATCGTTGCCGACGATCCCGCCTTGGCCGGTGGCATCGAATTTGGCCAATACGCGCGCCTCGTCGCCGGCGAATTGGCCAAGAAGGGCTATACCGAAGCCGCGACACCCGACACGGCCACCCTGCTCGTGCGCTTTGCCTATGGTGTCGACAAGGGCCATACACAGATCCGGTCGACCGGCCTGTCCGATCCCTATTGGGGGCCGTGGCGTGGCTATCGCCATGGGTATATGGGGGGATTTGGCCCCGGCTGGGGCGGCGGGTTCCATCGCTATGGCACGTGGGGCTATGGTTGGTATGACCCGTGGTTCGACGGCGGCGTCGAAAGCTACACCGTCTATACCAGCGGGATCAGCCTGAAGATCGACGGCAAAGCCGAAGGCAAGCGCGTGTTCGAAGGCAAGGCCGAAGCCGCCTCCACCTCGAACCGTCTGTCCTACCTCGTGCCGAACCTTGTCGAGGCGATGTTTACAGGCTTCCCCGGCAATTCGGGCGAGACGTTGCGCATTACCGTGGCGCCGGAAAAGGCCGTGGTGAAGGGCAAATGAGGCGTTTGGCGTAACGCCGCTGCAAGAGATCCCGGATGCGCGGGGGCGATAGCCCTCGCGCCTTCCGCCAAACCCTAACGTCCCAAACCCTAACTCCCCAAAGCCGCCAGACCGCCGGTTGACCCAAACCCGCCCGCCCCGCGTGCGGTGTCGTCCAACTCGGCCACTTCCAGCCAAGCCCCCTGCACCACCGGCGCGACCACCAGTTGCGCGATCCGATCGCCACGCGTGATGGCAAAATCGTCCGCCCCGTGGTTGATCAGGATAACTTTCAGCTCCCCGCGATAATCGCTGTCGATGGTGCCGGGCGTATTTGGCACGGTGATGCCATGCTTCAGCGCCAGCCCGGACCGCGGCCGCACCTGTACTTCAAAGCCATGGGGAATGGCCAGCGCGAGGCCGGTCCCCACCGCATGGCGCGCACCGGGCGCGATCACCACATCCTCTGCCGCCACAACATCCATGCCCGCCGCGCCCGCCGTCGCATAGGCCGGCAAGGGCAGCCCCTCGCCATGTGCCAGCCGCTTTACGCGCAAGGGGATCGGGTCAGACGAATGCACGGGCAATCCTTTCAATCAGCGCGGTCGCGACCGCCAGTTTGGGCATATCGGGCAGGCTTTCAACGCCCGATGCGGTGACGATATGCACCGCATTGGTCGCCCCGCCCATGACGCTGGCGCCCGGCCCGCCGGATACGTCATTGGCGACGATCCAGTCGGCCCCCTTGCGCGCCATTTTCGCCTGGGCATAGGCAATCACCTGTTGTGTTTCGGCGGCAAAACCGACGACCAGCGCGGGGCGCCGATCCGACCGGCACAGCGCCGCCAGAATATCCGGGTTCTCCACCAGCGCCAGCGGCGGAATCTGGCCCGAACCGTCCTTTTTCAACTTCTGCGCGGCCTCGCCATCGGCGCGCC
>CAIOKP010000146.1 GCA_903858875.1 uncultured Sphingomonadales bacterium | reverse complement strand
GCGCAGGCCACCGGCGACCAGGGCGCGCGCCACCGGAACGGCGTGGGCGGCATCCTCGATCACCAGCACCGGAATGACCGGCGCGGTGCGCATGATGGTTTCAATCGGCTTCATGGCTGTTCCCGCAATTATGAAGGCCGGAAACTAGCCTGCAACGCCTTCGTTGTGCAGCGCAAACATGGCCGCCGCATACTTATTCCATGAGACGAGGCAACTTCGCCTTGCGCCAGAACGGTTGGCTCAGCAGGGCACCTGAATGGCAGGAATGCGCAAGGATCGTGAATATATCGCACGTAGAATTGTGGCCCATGCCCAGAGGTCTGTGCGCGGTCACCTTGCGAGCACTTCTGACGCTAGATAACGGGGCAGTTAAAGGCCGCTCGTGCAGCGAAAAAGCCAAAAGGGTCCGGTCTTTCTGCGCATCGCATAGCAATTTCCATTGGCATGGATCATATTAAATGCAATCGATTGTGGCAGCATTTTTTGATGGGGCCCATGCGCAAAATGTCCGACGAGGATGCAACGAAGGTCGTGCTTTCGAAAGGGCAAGGCACCAAGGCAGCGCGCGCAAACATCACAATGGGTGATGAGGCATGGTGGCAATCGGCGGTCGGCTACCAAATCTATCCGGCCAGCTTTGCCGACAGCAATGGCGACGGCATCGGGGACATTCCCGGCATCATCGGCAAACTGGACTATCTGGCCGAACTTGGCATCGGCTTCATCTGGTTGTCGCCAGTCTACGCTTCGCCGATGGTTGATAACGGCTATGACATTTCCGACTATCGCGCCGTCAACCCGATCTTCGGCACCATGGCGGACATGGATCAGTTGATCGCCGAGGCCCGCACGCGCGGCATCGGCATCGTGATGGATCTGGTGGTCAACCACACCTCGGACCAGCATCGCTGGTTCAAAGCCGCGCGCGCCGATCGCCGATCCCCCTACAGGGACTACTATATCTGGCGCGAACAGCGACCAGCCCAAGGTTCACCGGCGGATATTGAGGCCTCGTTCGGCGGATCTGCGTGGAGCCAAGATCCGCAAAGCGGGGACTATTACTTCCACCTTTTCGCGCCCCAGCAGCCCGATCTCAACTGGGCCAACCCCGCCTTGCGGGCCGAAGTGCATGCGATGATGAACTGGTGGCTCGACAAGGGCGTCGCCGGATTTCGCATGGATGTGATCGACCTGATCGGCAAACAGCCCGAGGTCGGTATAGTTGCCGACGGGCCGGAACTCCACCGCTACCTTCGCGAAATGCACGAGGCGACACTTGTCGGGCGCGACGCGGTTACGGTAGGCGAAGCGTGGAGTTCTACCCCAGTCAGTGCCCCGCTCTACTGCGCTCCGGATCGTCGTGAAGTGTCGATGGTGTTCCAGTTCGGGCACGTAACCCAATTCTGGGATGAAAAACTGGGAAAATGGAAGCCCAAGCCCATTGATTGGCCAAAGCTGAAAGCCATTTTCGCCACATGGCAGCAGGCGTTGCACGCAAAGGGCTGGAACTCGCTGTTCTGGGGCAACCATGATCTGCCTCGCGCAGTCTCACGCTATGGCGACGAGGGCGAACACCGGGTCGCGTCAGCCAAGGCGCTTGCCACAGTCCTGCACCTGATGGAGGGGACACCTTATATCTATCAAGGCGAGGAGATCGGCATGACCAACGCCGGTTTCACCCG
>CAIOKP010000145.1 GCA_903858875.1 uncultured Sphingomonadales bacterium | reverse complement strand
TCTGTATTGCATCTACCCCAACCCCCTGCCCAATAACGGTGCCCTTCCTTACGGCGTTGCTTACATTACCGCTTCAGCCAATTCAATCGACTCAAACCCCATATCCATCACGTTCATGCAGGAGCCTTTTCGTCGTGCAAAGCCTCAAATCCATTATCGTGAAAGGGGCGATGATTGTCGCCCTCTCCGGCTTCGCAGCCGCGTGCGCCCACAAGCCACCGCCTCCGGCCCCAGCACCGGCGCCAACCCCGCCGCCTGCGCCAGCGCCCGCGCCCTATCTTCCACCGCCGCCCGCGCCCTATGTGCCGCCCGCGCCGCCGCCCGGCCCCGCGCCAGGGTCGGAGCAGGACTTCGTCGTCAATGTCGGGGATCGTATCTATTTTGACACCGACCAGTATGCGGTCAGCGGACAGGGCCAAGACCTGCTCAGCCGACAAGCGGCTTGGTTATCGCGCTATCCTTCCGTCAGCGTGCGGATCGAAGGCAACTGCGATGAGCGTGGCACGCGCGAATACAATCTCGCGCTCGGCGCCCGCCGGGCCGAATCGGTAAAGGCCTTTTTGGCCGCTCACGGCGTCGCCGGAAGCCGGATTTCCACCATCTCCTATGGCAAGGAAAAGCCGATCGATGCGGGAACTGGCGAAGATGCCTGGGCCAAAAATCGTAACGGCCACACCGCGATTACGAGCGGCACGCCTTAATCCAAGAGATGTCGTTTGATGTGAAGGCGCGAGGGCCACAAGCTCTCGCGTCTTAGCTTATTTTCTTTACTTCCCACGGTGAGGAGCATTCATGGGTCGTGCCTGGAATGGGCAAGTCGTCGGTCGCGGCGGTCGGTGGGCCAGCCTCGCCCTTTTGCCAAGCCTCCTCATCCTGGCCAGTGCCCCGGCCTTTGCCGGTGAGGATACAGCCCGGGTCGACCGGTTGGAAAAGCAGGTGAAGGAATTGCGCGCCATTGTTTTCCAGGCGCGTGACACGGGTAAGCCCGTCGAAGTGCGACCCGAGGGGCCCGACCCGGCGCTGGCCGCCCTTTCCCAGCGTGTCGACGATCTTGAAGCCGTGGTACGGAAAATCCAAGGAAGCTCCGAAATTACTGGCCATGACATTGATCTGAACCGCGCTGGCCTTGAGACCGAACGGACTGACCGGGCGACCGCGATCCAAAGTCTAACCGACCGACTGGCAAAGCTCGAAGGCCAGCTTGCCAGCGCGACGGCGCCCCCCCCGCCCCCACCGCCGACCACCCCGACGCAGGATGCAAGCGCTGAGTTTAAATCCGCCCGCGCACTTCTGGCCAATGGCGACTATGCAGGCGCGACGGGCGCCTTCCAGAGCTTTCTCGACGCCCACCCGGCTGACCCAAAGGCGGCTGAAGCCTATTACTGGCTCGGGGATAGTTACCAAATTCGTGACCTGAACGGCGATGCGACGGCGGCGTTCGCCCGGGCCTTGAAGGGTTGGCCGAAATCGCCTTGGGCGCCGGACGCGGTGGTGAAATTGGCCAAGAGCCTTGGGGCGACGCAGAAGGCACCCGAAGCCTGTGCGGCTCTCGCAGAATTTTCGCATCGCTATGGCACGACCGCCCCTTCCGCCATTCGGGCGCGGGCGACGCAGCTTAAGACGAAATTGGGTTGTGGCGG
>CAIOKP010000144.1 GCA_903858875.1 uncultured Sphingomonadales bacterium | reverse complement strand
TCTCCGGCTATCACATGCAGGAGGCCGGCGCGACGCAGGTGCAGGAATTGGCCTTCACTATCGCCGACGGGCAGGAATATGTGAAATATGGCGTGGCGTCGGGCCTCGACATCGACACATTCGCCGGGCGGTTGAGCTTCTTTTTCGCCATCGGCATGAACTTTTTCATGGAAGTCGCCAAGTTGCGCGCCGCGCGCGTGTTGTGGCACCGGGTGATGACCAACCTGGGCGCGAAGGATGAACGCAGCAAGATGCTGCGCACCCATTGCCAGACCAGCGGCGTGTCGTTGCAGGAGCAGGACCCCTATAACAACGTCATCCGCACGACGATCGAGGCGATGGCCGCGATGTTGGGTGGGACACAGTCGCTCCACACCAATGCTTTGGATGAGGCGATTGCGCTGCCGACCGATTTTTCGGCGCGCATCGCCCGCAATACGCAGATCGTTATCCAGGAAGAGACCGGCATGTGCAATGTCGTCGATCCGCTTGGCGGGTCGTATTACATTGAATCGCTGACGCAAAACCTCGTCGACAAGGCGTGGGAGATTATCGAGCGCGTCGAAGCCGATGGCGGCATGGCCAAGGCGGTTGCCGCCGGTTGGCCCAAGGCGATGATCGAGGAAGCTGCCGCCGGACGACAGGCCCGCGTCGACAAGGGCGATGATGTCATCGTCGGCGTCAACAAATACCGGCTGGGTAGCGAAGACCATCTCGAAACGCTGGAAGTCGACAATGTGCTAGTGCGCGAGGGGCAGATCGCCCGGCTCAAAGCGACCCGCGCCGCACGGGACGAGGCCAAGTGCCGCGCGGCCCTGGCGGCAATCACCGAGGGTGCGAAGGGCGCCGGCAACCTGCTGGAACTCGCGGTGGAGGCGGCCCGCCACCGCGCGACCTTGGGCGAAATTTCCGACGCGATGGAGGCCGTGTTTGGCCGCTATGGCACGCAACCCGTGCCGGTAAAGGGCGTCTACGGCAACGCCTATGCGGGCGACGCGCGATACCAACAAGTGACCGATGGCGTGGATGCCGTCACCCGCCGACTGGGCCGCAAGCCGCGCCTGCTGGTCGCCAAGATGGGGCAGGATGGCCATGATCGCGGTGCCAATGTCATCGCTTCGGCCTTTGGCGACATGGGCTTTGACGTGACCAGTGGCGCGCTGTTTCAAACGCCCGAGGAAGTCTGCGCGCTGGCGCTGGCCAATGATGTTGACGCGGTCGGCGCGTCGAGCCTTGCCGCTGGGCACAAGACGTTGATCCCGACGCTGATCGGTCTGCTGCGCGATGCGGGCAGGGCGGATATCAAGGTCGTGGCGGGCGGGGTTATTCCGCCGCAGGATTACGACTTCCTGCGCGAGGCAGGGGTGCAGGGTATCTATGGCCCCGGATCGAACGTGGTCGAATGCGCTGCTGATATGCTGCGCCTGCTGGGCCATAATATGCCGCCCTTGGGCAGCGAACTGGCGACGGCGGAATAATCACGATGCCGCTGGGCTTCACCGTCGAGGCATTGGCCGGAACCGCGCGCGGGGCAGGCGCCTTGCGCATGGGGCTGGCGCGCGTTGACGGGGCCGAGTGGCTGTTCCCGACATTTGACGCTGGCGCGCGCGCCGCCGTGTTCGCCGCCCATCCCGACTGCGTGACCGTGCTGCCCGGCGCGCAGGCCGCCGCGCGCGAGGCGGCGATCATGGTCGCGGGCGTGGCCGATCTGGGCGCGGCGGCGGCGGCCGTTTGGGAAGACCTCTGCGTGTTGCAGGCCGATGCGGGCGGGACCTATCACCTGACCGCCGCCGCCGTCGGGTTTCCGACCGATTGGCATGTGGCGAATAAAATGGGGCAGGGCCTCACCGCCATTCACGCGCCGATCCACGGCTATGCCGAGCACTTGGCGGCAGGGGTCGACCATTTTTTCGCGCAATTGCCGGTGGGGCAGATTTTTGGCCGATCAAACTGGTTCGTCGTAGAAAGCGCCGCGCCGCGCTATTTGCCGACCACCGATCCTGCCATGCGGTTTGCCCATGTCAGTGCTGATAATGCCGGGGACACGCTGTTTTTGCGTTGTGAGCGGCAGACTGTGCGACGTTTGCCGGACACCGGCGCGGTGTTGTTCACCATTGGCATCGCGGTCGAACCCTTCGCGCGGTTGAGTGCGGGGCTGGCCTCGCGTATTGCCGACAGCGTAGCGGCGCTGGGCTCGGGTGAGCATGCGCGCCGCGCTGCCCCGCATTATGCGGCTGCGCTGGCCAAATATGCCGCGCGCCGTGCCGAGATGGAGATTGCTGCATGACCCTCAACACCCTGTCTACCGAGGCACGGACCGATTGGACGCGCGAGGAAATCGCCGCGCTGTTCGACCTGCCGTTTACCGAATTGGTGTTCCGCGCCGCCGAAATTCATCGTGCAAACCACGCGGCGAACGAGGTGCAACTCTCCACCCTGCTGTCGATCAAGACCGGCGGGTGCGAGGAAGATTGCGGCTATTGCAGCCAGAGTGTGAAGGCCGACAGCGGCGTCAAGGCGACCAAGTTGCTGGAAGTGCAGGCCGTATTGCAGGCCGCAGCGCAAGCCCGCGACAATGGTTCGACGCGCTTTTGCATGGGTGCCGCATGGCGCAACCCCAAGACGCGCGACATGCCCGCGATCATCGAAATGGTGAAGGGCGTGCGCGGCATGGGGTTGGAAACCTGCATGACGCTGGGGATGTTGGCGCCGGAACAGGCCGATATGCTGGCCGAGGCGGGGCTGGATTATTACAACCACAACATCGACACATCGCCGGAACGCTATGGCGAGGTGATCACCACCCGCACGATGGACGACCGGCTCGACACGCTGGGCGAAGTGCGCCGCGCCGGGATCAATGTGTGCAGCGGCGGCATCGTCGGCATGGGCGAAACGCGCGCCGACCGGGTTGGCTTTATTCACACGCTGGCGACTTTGCCAGAACATCCGGGCAGCGTGCCGGTCAATGCGCTGGTGCCGGTCAAGGGCACGGTGCTGGGCGATATGCTGGCCGATACGCCGCTGGCCAAGATCGACGATGTGGAATTCGTGCGCACCGTCGCGGTGGCGCGGATCACTATGCCGGGTTCGATGGTGCGGCTGTCGGCGGGGCGTGAATCGATGTCCGAAATGACGCAGGCGATGTGTTTCCTCGCCGGCGCCAATTCGATTTTCACCGGCGACAAGCTGCTGACCGCGCCCAATGCGGGCGATGATAGCGATGCGGCGATGTTTGCGCGGCTGGGGCTGCGCGCGATGGCGGTAAGCCAGACGGCGGCTGAGGTTGCGGCCGAGCGGATGCCGAAGGGCTGTGCGAAGTTGGTTGCCGCAGTTGAATAGTTTTTAAGTTTTCCCTTTTGCGGGAACGGGTTGTGAAGGGTCATTGAGACGTGTTCAAGAAAATCCTCATCGCCAATCGTGGTGAAATCGCCTGTCGGGTGATCAAGACGGCGCGCCGTATGGGTATCGCCACGGTGGCGGTCTATTCCGATGCCGATGCCCGCGCGCCATTTGTGCAGATGGCCGATGAGGCGGTGCATATCGGCCCGTCGGCCGCCGCGCAGTCCTATCTGATTGCCGACAAGATCATTGCCGCCTGCAAGCAGACTGGCGCCGAAGCGGTGCATCCGGGCTATGGCTTTCTGTCGGAACGCACCTCGTTTGCCGAACAGCTCGCCGCCGAGGGGATCGAGTTCATCGGCCCGCCGGTGGGGGCCATCGCGGCGATGGGCGACAAGATTGAGTCCAAGAAACTGGCCAAGGCGGCGGGCGTCAATGTCGTCCCCGGCTTTGTGGGCGAGATCGAGGATACCGAACACGCGGTGCGCATCTCGGACGAGATCGGCTATCCCGTGATGATGAAGGCCAGCGCCGGCGGCGGCGGCAAGGGGATGCGCCTCGCCTATAATGAAAAGGATGTGCGCGAGGGGTTTGAGGCCACCAAGCGCGAGGGGCTGAACAGCTTTGGCGATGACCGCGTGTTCATCGAAAAATTCATCCTCAACCCGCGCCATATCGAAATCCAGATCCTGGGCGATCAGCACGGCAACATT
>CAIOKP010000143.1 GCA_903858875.1 uncultured Sphingomonadales bacterium | reverse complement strand
CGCATTCTGGTCGAAGTGTCGCGGCATCGGGCCAAGGGGCATGACCGGGCACGCGTGGTGATTTCCGACAATGGGCCGGGGATGGACCGGACGACGCTGGCCCGTGCGCTCGACGGGCTAAAACTCTCCGATGATGGCAAGGCGATTGAACGGCGACAAGGACTTGGCCTGCCGCTGGCCCGCCAATTGATCGAGGCGCATGGTGGCAGCCTCGAAATGCTGTCCGAGCCGGGGCAGGGTACCGCCGCGATTGTCGAGTTGGGTTGAGATGGCACGGGTGATCGCGCTTGCCGATCTGGCCGCGACCGAGGCGTTGGGCGCGCGGATTGCGGGCCAATTGCGGGCCGGCGATGTGGTCGCGCTGACCGGCGGACTGGGGGCGGGGAAAACCACGCTGGCCCGCGCGATTATCCGGGCGCTCGGGCATACAGGCGAGGTGCCATCGCCCAGTTTCGCGATTATCGAGATCTATGACGGGTTACGCGTGCCGCTGATCCATGCCGATTTCTATCGCCTGGCGCGGGCGGAGGAAGCAGAGGAGCTGGGCCTTGACGATTATCGCGCGGGCGGGGCGATGATCGCCGAATGGCCCGACCATGCCGGCGGTTTTGCCCATGAGGCCGGCTGCCTGTCGATTGCGTTGGAAACGGATGCGGAGTTGGATGGCAATGGTCGCAAGGCCATTGTCGAAGCGGGCGCGGATTGGTTAGGGCGGTGGGAATGTCTATGAATTTGCCAGTTGGCCTCGAAGCCTTTGTTGCGCGCGCCGGTTGGGGCGATGCGGTGGTTGAACCCTTGCCCGGCGATGCGTCGTTCCGCCGTTATTTCCGGCTGCGGCGCGGGGATAGCAGCGCGATGCTGATGCACGCCCCGCCGCCGCATGAGGACCCGGCGCCGTTTTTGGCGGTGGCCCGGTGGCTGACGGATAACGGCCTGCGCGCGCCCGCCATTCTGGCCGAGGAGGCCGCCGAGGGCTGGGTGTTGCTGGAAGATTTCGGCGATGCGCGGGTGCGCGATTATCTCGACACCGCGCCCCATGATGAGCGCGCGATCTATGAAGGCGCGATTGATGCGCTGGTTGATTTGGGGCGGCTGCCTGCTGGGCCATGGGCGGTCTATGATGATGCGGTGTACCGGCGCGAGGCCGCGTTGTTGACCGAATGGTACGCGCCAGCGGCGGGCCTGACCGTCGATGCGGCGGGCTATGACGCGGCGTGGGAAGCGGCCTTGGCGCCCTTGCTGGCGCGGCAGGGCGCGGGCGTGACGGTGTTGCGCGACTACCATGCCGAAAACATCATGCTGCTGGGTGGCGCTTTGCGGTCTCAGGGGCTGCTTGATTTTCAGGACGCGCTGGTGGGCCATCCGGCCTATGATCTGGTCAGCCTGTTGCAGGATGCCCGGCGCGATGTGGCGCCCGAATTGGAGACGGCGATGCTCGACTATTACCTCGCCGCGACCGGGGCTGACCGTTTGACCTTCCTTGCCGATTATGCGGTGTTGGGCGCCCAGCGGAATGCCAAGATCGTTGGCATTTTCGTCCGTCTGTGCAAGCGCGATGGCAAGCCGCGCTATCTCGATATGATCCCCCGCGTCTGGGCCTTGCTGGAGCGGGATCTGGCGCATCCGGCGCTGGCCCCGGTGGCGCGCTGGTTCGCCGCGAATATTCCCGTCGACATTCGGCAGGCTGGTGGTGGGAGCATCGCAGCATGAGCAAACTGGGCGGCATGACCAAACTGGCATCCGATACAGCGATGGTGCTGGCCGCTGGCCTTGGCAAGCGGATGCGGCCTTTGACCGCGACGCGGCCCAAGCCATTGGTGCAGGTGTTGGGCAAGCCGTTGATCGACCATGCGCTCGACCGCTTGGCCGAGGCGGGCATCGCGCAGGCTGTGGTCAATGTGCATTATATGGGCGATGCTCTGGAGGCGCATCTGGCGATGCGTAGCCAGCCCAAAGTCACCATTTCGGATGAGCGCGCGCTGTTGCTGGAAACCGGTGGCGGGATGGCCAAGGCGTTTGCGGCCGGGATGCTGCCCGACCCGTTTTTTGCGCTGAACAGCGATAATATCTGGCTCGATGGGCCGTTTAACACGTTCCATGAATTGTCGGCGGCGTGGGATGCGGACAGGATGGACGCGCTGTTGTTGATGGTGCGGCATCAAGGCGCGGGCAATTATCGCGGTGCCGGTGATTTCCATCTCGACCCAATGGGGCTGGCCACCCGGCGCAAGCCGGGCAGGGTCGCGCCATTTATCTTTAGCGGCATTCAAATCGTTTCACACCGTCTGTTGCGCGATTGCCCCGACGGGGCGTTTTCCACCAACATCTTGTGGAACCGCGCGATCGAGGAAGGGCGGCTGTTCGGCCTCGTCCATACCGGCGAATGGTTCGAGGTCGGCACACCCGGCTCCATCGCACCAACTGAGGCGATGCTGACCCGTGTTTGAGCCGGGGCCCGTGTCTGAGCCGGGGCCCGTGTCCGAGCGGGCCCCGCGCCCGACGGTCTATTCGATTGCGGCCCACCGGGGCTTTGCCGATGCGTTGGTGGCAGGGTTGATCCCGCGCTATGGCGACGCTGACGTGGGCTTGGCGCGCCTGACGCTGTTATTGCCCAGCCAGCGGGCGGCGCGCACGATTACCGAGGCGTTTATTCGCGCCAATACCGATGGTGCCCGCGCCGGCCTGTTGTTGCCGCGCATGGTGGTGGTCGGCGATCTCGATCTGGACGAGACGTTGGGCAGCTTGCTCGACCCGATTGGCGCGGCGGATCATTTGCCCCCGGCGGTCGATCCGACGCGGCGCTGGCTGCGATTGGCGCATTGGATCGGCGTGGTCGAGGGCGATGCCGCGCCCAAGGGCGCCGCTCGCCTGCGCCGCGCTGGCGAAGTGGCGCGGACCATCGACCGTCTGTTGGTCGAAGGGATCGCGCCGCAGGATTTGCTGTCCGATCCGGTCGTCGCGCTGGTCGGTGATCAGGCGGAACATTGGCGGCAATCGACGCTGTCGTTCCTGAAATTACAGGCGCATTGGACTGCCGACCTCGCCACGCGGGGCCAGGTTGATCCGCCGACGCGCCGCAATGGCCTGTTCGATCACGCGGCGCGCGCGTGGCGGACCCAGCCGCCGCCGCATCCGATCGTGGCGGTGGGGATAACCAGCGCCTCGCCAGCCTTGGCGCGGTTGTTGCGGGTGGTGGCGCAAATGCCAAAAGGCGCGGTGGTGATGCCCGATCTCGATCTGGCGCTGGACGCGGATGTGTGGGGGCAATTGGGCCACGCCGGCGTGCCAGAGACGGTGGGCGACGCCCCATTTGGGCGCGAGGATGCCGTGACCCACCCGCAATATCACCTCAAATTGCTGCTCAACCGCATGGGGATAGCTCGCGAGGAGGTTCAGCCGTGGCACCGCGCCGGGCCGTCGGCCGCGCCGCCCGAACGGTCGCGCGCGATCAGCAACCTGTTCCTGCCACCCGCCGCATCCGCCCGCTGGGTCGATTTGCCCGAGCGGCAGCGGCGGTTGGCCGCGGTTCGCCTAATGGAGGCCGAACATCCGGGCGAGGAGGCGCAGGCCATCGCCATCCTGATCCGCGAGGCGCTGGAAACGCCCGAACGCCGCGTCGCGCTGGTGACGCCCGACCGGGGTCTGGCGAGCCGCGTCGTGGCGCATTTGCAACGCTGGGGGATCAAGGCGGATGATACCGCCGGGCGTCCCTTGCCGCAGACCGCGGCCGGGCGGCTGTTGCTATTGTTGGCGGAAGTCGCGGGTGAGGGCGCGCCGCCGGTGCCGCTGATCGCGCTGTTGGGCCATCCCATGGTGCGGGGGAGCGAGGCGCGGGCCGATTGGCTCGATAATGTGCGGGTGCTGGATCTGGCATTGCGGGGGCCGCGGCCGGATGCGGGGCTGGCGCCGATTCGGGCGATTATTGAACGGATCGAGCGCAAGAAAGGCCCCGGCCGCCTGTCGGCTTGGTGGACAGAAGTGGAGGCGGTGCTGTCGCCCTTGCTGGCGCTGGCCGACGAGGCGCCTTTGGCGGATTTGCTCGACGCGTTGATCGGCGCGGGCGAGGCGCTGTGCGGCGAGGAATTGTGGGCCGAGGCGCCGGGCCGGTCGCTGGCCAGTTTTGTCGAGGATTTGCGCGGCGCTGCGCGGGCCGAGGGCACCGTATTGCCCCGGCGTGATCTGGGCGCGGCGTTGCGTCATGCGATGGATCTGGTCGCGGTGCGGCCGCCGTGGGGCGGGCATCCGCGCGTGGCGATCTATGGCTTGCTGGAGGCGCGGATGACGCGTGCCGATCTGGTGATCTGTGGCGGCCTGACCGAAGGGTCTTGGCCCGCAAGCCCCGCGCCAGACGCGCTATTGCCGCCTGCCGTGCTGCGCCAATTGGGCGTACCGGGGGCGGAATTCCGTATTGGCCTTGCCGCGCATGACCTGGCCGGCTGTCTGGGCGCGCCAGAGGTGGTGTTGAGCTGGGCCAAGCGCGATGAGGGGGGGCCGGTGATCCCTTCGCGCTTTGTGTTGCGGGTGCAGGCGATGCTGGGCGCGGATCTGGCGCGCAAGCATCGCGAGACGCAGGCCATTGCCTTGGCGCGCGACATTGATGTGGGGCGCAAGGTCGAACCCCATCCGCGCCCACAGCCCATGCCGAGCGAGGAGCAGCGCCGCGTCGATATTCCGGTGACCGCGCTCGACCGGTTGCGCGCCGATCCGTACCAGTTTTATGCGCAAGCAATCCTCGGCCTACGCTCGATTGACGGGCTGGATGCCGCGCCCAGCCCGGCGTGGCGCGGTACGGCGGTCCACGCGATCCTCGATCAATGGCACAAGGATGGCGCGGCGCCCGGCACGCTGGTCGCCACCGCCAATGGCGTGCTCGACACGATGAGCGCGCACCCGCTGGCGCGCAGCCTATGGCGGCCGCGATTGCTGGCGGCGCTCGAATGGATCGATGCGGAAGTGACGGCGCTGACCACGGCGGGGCGGCGGGTGCTGGCGACGGAAATTCGGGGGGATATGCGGATCGATGGTATCCGCATTCACGGCCGCGCCGACCGGGTCGACCGGATGCCCGATGGGGCGCTCGGGATTATTGATTACAAGACCGGCGCGCCGCCGTCGGGCAAGATGGTTGAGGCGGGCTTTGCGCTGCAATTGGGGTTGATCGGCCTGATCGCGCGCGACGGTGGGTTTGACGGTGTGGCGGGCGAGCCGACCCATTTCGAATATTGGTCGCTCGCCCGCAAAAAGGGCGAGCCGGGCTTTGGCTGGCGGGACGAGCCGGTGCTGGAAGGGCGCAAGAAATCGGGCATTCCGCGTGACGAGTTCCTCTATAAGACCGAGGAATATCTGCGCGAAGCGATTGCCCGTTGGCTGTTGGGCAATGACCCGTTTACCGCGCAATTGCGGCCCGATATTGGTGGCTATAACGATTATGATCAATTGATGCGGCTCGACGAATGGATCGGCTGGTTGGGCGCTGATGCCGCGGCGGAGGATGCGGCATGAGTGCGCCGACCCTGCACCCGCTGGCGGGCAATCAGGCGCGGGCGGTCATTCCGCAGGACACCGTCTGGCTGTCGGCCAGCGCCGGCACTGGCAAGACGCAGGTGCTGTCGGCCCGCGTCTTGCGGTTGTTGTTGCAACCGCAAGTGCGGCCGGAACAGATCCTGTGCCTGACCTTTACCAAGGCGGGCGCGACCGAAATGGCCGAGCGGATCAATGCGACATTGGCCCGCTGGGTGCGTAGCGATCCGGCGCGACTGGCGCTGGAATTGCAAGCGATTGGCGCAGATATTACGCCAGAGACGCAAGGGCGCGCGCGGACCTTGTTTGCCGGCGTGCTCGATTGTTCGGGCGGCGGTCTGCGTATCGACACGATCCACGCCTTTTCGCAATGGCTGCTGGCGGCATTTCCGCAAGAGGCGGGGCTGACCGCGGGCGCCCGGCCGATGGAGGAACAGGAAAAAGCGCTGTTGTCGCGGCAGGTGTTGGCCGACCTGCTGCTCGATGCCGAGGCGCGCGGCGATCCGGGCGTGCTGGATGCGGTCGCGGCGCTGTCATTGCGGATGGGCCCCGATGCGGTAGAGGCCTATCTGATGCGCTGTGCCAGTGCGCGCGATATGTGGTTTGGCACCGGCGCGTGGACTGTGCCGGTCGCGCCGCGGGTCCGGCAGACGCTCGGGCTGGCCAGCGATGCCAGCGTGGCGGATGTGATGGCGACGTGCGAGGATGCGGCGTTTGATGTGCGGTCGTTGCTGCGTTGCCGCGATGCCTATCGGGAATGGGGCACGGCCACCGCGCTTAAAGCTTTGGATGCAATTGCGGCCTGGCTGGGTGGCGATGCAGGGCAGCGATTGGCGACGCTCGATGGCCTCTATAAGGTTTTCTTCACCGCCGAGGGTACTTTGCGCGCCAACGATCGCAAGGCCTTCGACAAAATCGATCCCGATGCTGTCGAAGCCGCGCATCGTATCGGTGCCGCCATCGAGACGATCCGCCAACAGCACCAGTTGATCGCGCTGTCCGTATGGCTGGCCCCGGCGCTGGAATTGGGGCGCGGTTTTGCGCTGGCGTGGGATGAGGCCAAGGCGCGCGAGGGGTTGATCGATTTTGACGATCAGATCCGCCGCGCCGCAGATTTGCTGGGCCGGTCGGATATGGCCGACTGGATCAGGTATAAGCTTGATCGGCGGTTCGATCACATTCTGGTCGATGAGGCGCAGGATACCAACGCCGCGCAGTGGCGGATCATCGAGGCGTTGACCGAGGAGTTTTTTGCCGGCGACGGCGCGCGCACCGAGGCCATCCGGACGCTGTTCGTGGTGGGCGATTACAAGCAGGCGATCTTTGGTTTTCAGGGCACCAGCCCCGAAAATTTCGAACACGCCCGCCAGCGGGTCAAATCGCGGATGCACGGCGCGGCGGCCAATGCCGAGGCATTGCGCGGTGGGCCGGATGTTGCGCGGTTGCAGGAACTGGGGCTGGGCCGGTCGTTCCGTACCGCAGCGCCAGTGCTCGAATTTGTCGACCGGGCGATTGCTCAGGTCGGGGCGGAGGCCTTTGGCCTGTCTGGCGCGCCCGAGCCACATCAGGGCGAGGCGCGGCCCGGCACCGTCGTGCTGTGGCGCGCGGTGGGCGACACATCGGAGGCCGAAGGCGAGGCCAGTGAGGCCGCGGACGAAGGCGCCGAAAGCTGGCTGTCGAAGCCCGAGCGCGAGATGGCCGACCGCGTGGCGGCGCAGGTGCGCGAATGGCACATCAAGGGCTTTCCGTTGGTCAAGGGCGTCAAGCCCGGCGATCCGCCGCGTAAAGGCGGGCCCGGCGATGTGATGATCCTGGTGCGCAAGCGGCGCGAATTGGCCGGGCT
>CAIOKP010000142.1 GCA_903858875.1 uncultured Sphingomonadales bacterium | reverse complement strand
GATGCCGCCACGCGCGCGGCCGCCATAGCCGCTGCGCAAGGATCGCCGGGTGTTGCGCTCGAATTTGTGTCGGAAGCCTTGGCGCCGGTACACAATTTGATGCAACGTTTGGTGCGCGAGGGCGATGCCGGATTTATTCTGCGTGGCGCCTTGTCTGCGGAGATCGGCGGGCGGCCCAGCCGTCAGCGGATTGCCGCCGCGTTTGAGCTGGCGCGGGCGGTTTTGGCCGAGGGCGTCCGCACCGCCCCCCGGGCGCAGGCCGCCAAAATTATCGAGGCCCATGCCGCGATCATCCGGCTGGGGACCGAGGCGCCGACGTATAATTACGACCCGGGATTGTTGGCGATGGAAATTGGCTCCTTGCTGGCCTCGGCCGCGATGCCTAGAGAGGCGGCACATTAATTCCATCCAGAAAGTGCCCCGGGCTCATGGCCGACCCATTTTACATCACCACCGCCATCGCCTATCCCAATGGCAAGCCGCATATCGGGCACGCCTATGAGGCGATCGCCGCCGATGTCATCGCACGGTTTCAACGCGCCGAGGGCTGCGACGTGCGGTTTCAGACCGGCACCGACGAACATGGGCTGAAGATGGCGCAGAAGGCGCGCGAGATGGGTATTACGCCGCGCGAATTATGTGATGAAATGTCGTCACATTTCCGTGCAATGTGCGATGCTCTTCACATCAGTTACGATGTTTTCCAGCGCACGACCGATCCCAAGCACTATGCCGCCAGCCAGGAATTGTGGCGGCGGATGGTGGCCAAGGACGACCTCTATCTCGACCGCTATGAAGGCTGGTATTCGGTTCGCGACGAAGCGTTTTACGATGAGAGCGAATTGATCGCGGGCGAGGGGACCGAGAAGCTGTCGCCGCAGGGGACGCCGGTCGAATGGACGGTCGAGGAAAGCTGGTTTTTCCGCCTGTCGAAATATCAGGAGCCGTTGCTGGCCTATTTTGCCGCCAACCCTGAATTTATCCAGCCCGAGAGCCGCCGCAATGAGGTGATCCGCTTTGTCGAGGGCGGCTTGCGCGATCTGTCGGTATCGCGGACCAGTTTCGATTGGGGCGTGCCAGTGCCGGATGCGCCGGGCCATGTGATGTATGTCTGGGTCGATGCGCTGACCAACTATCTGACAGGGCTAGGTTTCCCCGAAAAGACGCCGGAGATGGACAAGTGGTGGCCTGCCAATATCCATCTGATCGGCAAAGATATCGTGCGGTTCCACACGATTTATTGGCCCGCGTTCCTGATGAGCGCCGATCTGGCCTTGCCAAAGCAAGTGTTCGGCCACGGATTCCTCCTTCATCGCGGCGAAAAGATGTCGAAATCGCTCGGCAATGTGGTCGATCCGCTGGAATTGGCAGAGCGGTTTGGGGTCGATAGCTTGCGCTATTTCCTGATGCGCGAAGTCAGCTTTGGCAATGACGGGTCGTACAGCGCCGATGCGATCGTCACGCGGTGCAATGCGGAATTGGCCAACAGTTTTGGCAATTTGGCGCAACGGGTGTTGAGCCTGATTTTCAAGAATTTGGGCGGGGTGTTGCCGGGGCGTGAGGCCTATTCGGAAAATGACGATGCCGATTTGATGGCCAAGCGTGCCGCGTTTGGTGACGTCATTCGTCCATATTTTGAGGACCTCAATTTTTCAGGAGGCCTAGACGCGTGGATGCTGCTGGTTTTTGCTTGCAACCAATATGTTGACGAGCAGGCCCCATGGGCATTGAAAAAGACTAATCCTGAACGAATGAATGCCGTTCTGGCCAATCTCTTCCAATGCATCCGCGACTTGGCCATCACCATCCGCCCAGTGATTCCGGCGTCCGCGGACATATTGCTCGACCAGATGGGCATCCCAGCCAACGATCGCGATTTCGCGGCGTTGCGCGACGACGCCTGGTACGAGCGCCTGCGAGCCTCTGGCTTTATCCTCGCGCAACCCGTCGGCGTGTTCCCCCGCCTTGACTTGCCGGCTGAGGGGACGGCTCTCTGATGCTGATCGATTCGCACTGTCACCTCAATTACAAGGGCTTGGTCGAGGATCAGGATGCCGTGTTGGCGCGCGCGCGCGCTGCCGGGATTGGTGGTTTTCTCAACATCTCGACGCGGCAAAGCGAATGGGACGCGATTATCACCACCGCCGTGCGGAACCAGGATGTGTGGGCCACCGTCGGCATTCATCCGCACGAGGCGGACGACCACGCTGATCTGGGTGAGGGTGTTCTGCTGGCGGCAGCAGCACATCCCAAGGTAATCGGGATTGGTGAAACCGGCCTCGATTATTTCTACGACCATTCGGATCGTGCGACACAGCAGGCCTTGTTTCGGACTCATATCCGGGTGGCGCGGCAAACCGGGCTGCCCTTGATCATCCACACCCGCGATGCCGAGGCGGATACTATCCAGATTATCGAGGACGAATTGGCGGAAGGACATTTTCCGGCGCTTATTCATTGTTTTACGGCGTCAGCTGCGTTTGGGCGGCGGATGCTCGAATTAGGCCTGACGATCTCGTTATCGGGGATCGTGACGTTCAAGAACGCGCAAGATCTGCAGGCGGTAGCGGTCGATATCCCCGCGGACCGCTTATTGGTTGAGACTGATTCGCCGTTTCTAGCACCGGTGCCGCATCGGGGGCGGGTGTGTGAGCCGGCCTATACTGCCGATACGGCGCGCTTTGTGGCCGGTTTGCGCGGAATAACCGTTGAGGAATTGGCCGATACAACCACAGCGAACTTCTACAATCTTTTCACGAAGGCGCGGACACATGCCTGAATATGCAGATGTATTGTGGGACGGCGAGGGGGCGGGCGCATGAAGGTGCGTATTCTTGGCTCTGGCACTTCGACAGGTGTGCCGCGTATTGGGGGTGAACAGGGGCTCGATTGGGGTGATTGCGACCCCGAAGAACCCAAAAACCGTCGGACCCGGGCGTCCATTCTCATTGAGAATGAGGAGGGTACGCGACTGTTGATCGACACCTCAACCGACCTGAGGGCACAATTCATCGCGAACGGCATCGACCGGATCGATAGGCAGCAAAAACGCCGAGGCCCTGCATTCGGGGCACACCCAAATAAACGGATGGCACTTAGACACGATGCATGCCAATGCTCGTCGAGTGGGCTGGGAGAAGGTAAGTGCGCCGCCGATTGAAGCCGCACTGAGGACGTAGTTGTCCAAGAAAAAAAATCTTACGAGGCTGGTGGACTGCCAGCCGCTCACCCCTTGGAAACAGGGGGCAGGAGTATGCATTCAAGGTGAGTGCATATCACTGACGGAGAACACCATGAGTATGACCCGCAAGGACTACGAGCTAATCGCAAAAGCGTTGGCTTCCGTTCCAACCAACACCCCGGAAGAAAAGCACATCAAG
>CAIOKP010000141.1 GCA_903858875.1 uncultured Sphingomonadales bacterium | reverse complement strand
CGGACCAACTTCTGGTCGCGGTGTACAACAGCATGATGTTCGGCAGCAGCAACGCCGGGTTCCTCGCGTCCAACCATGAGATGCCCATCAACGCGGCGTTCCCGCCGATGCCGCATCCGATGGCCAAGCGATGAAATAAAACCGACTTAAAACTAGAAACTGAATTATGGGAAACTACATCAAGAAAGTCAGTGCGAAGAACCTGAAGGGCTTCGCCTTCGATCAGGAATTCAAACCGTTCACCCTGCTTCACGGGTCGAACATGTCTGGAAAGACCTCCCGCGTGCAGGCGCTGGCGCTGGCCACCACGCACTGTGTGCCCGGCGCAGCGACCAAGCCTAGCGACGTCTACGCCGAGTTCGCCAGCGGCCCGGTGCTCCAGTGCTACGCCGAGGACAACACCGACGAGTACAGCGGGGCCGAGTGGTCGCCGGGGCGCAAGCCCGGCAGCGTCACCACAGACTACGAGGGTGGGCTGGCGCTGCCGCCGCTGCTGTTCAGCGTCGGAGAGTTCGCGGACCTCGGCCCGAAGGACCGCACGCGGTTCCTGTTCGACCGGCTGCCGCCGCCGGACCTGTCGCTGGTTGGCCCGGCGGCCATTGTCGCCAAGCTGAAGTCGTTCACGGCGGACCCGCACACCGAGCACCACGAGGCGGCCATTAACGATTACTCGGGCGAAGTATACAACTCGTGGGATGCCAACGAGACGGGCGAGAACCTGCCAGTTCCCCAGTGGCTGGCAGCCTTGGTTGAATCCGTGGCCACGGGGGCAAGGTCGGACGTGGCGGCGGCGAAGACCATGCGGCAGACCGTGCTGGGGACGGCGGCGCTGCGCAAGGACGCCACGGCGCTCGGCCCGGTGCAGGCCAGGCTGGCGCAGGCGCGTCAGAAGTTGCAGGACGCCGTGGCCGCCGAGAGCGCGGCGCTGACGACTTTGACGCACGCGACCCGCGCCAAGATCGAGGCGGAGACCGCTGCGGCGGCCAGCACCACGACCCCGGCGGAGTTTGCCAGCCTCGGGCAGGAGCTGGCGGTGTACGAGGCGTTCCCGGCGACCGACCCGGCGGTGCGGGCGGCGGCAGCAGCGGCGCTGGAGGCCGCCGTGCAGGCCGAGGCCACAGCGCTGGCGGCCAAGGAGCAGGCCGAGCGCGAGCTGGCGGCAGCCACGGCGGCAGCGGAGATCGAAACGGACGAGGCGCTGGTGAACGCCAGTATTCAAGACGTCGAGGAAGAAATCATGACGCTGAAGCAGGTACCGCCGCCGGGCGAGCAGCCGAAGCCGTTTGCGATGCCGACTCCGAAGCCCGTCAAGGCGGCGCAGGAGGCTGCCAAGCGGGCGGCGGTGGAGAAACACAACCAGCAGCACATCTCCGTTTTGAGTGCCAGCAGCAAGGTGGCAAGGATCAAGCAGGATATTGAGAAGGCCAAATCTGCAAAGTGCTGTGCGAGCTGTGGTCAGGACATGACAGCCATTCTGGCCAAGGTGCTGGCTACACTGGAGGCCGAGCTGAAGACCGATCAGGG
>CAIOKP010000140.1 GCA_903858875.1 uncultured Sphingomonadales bacterium | reverse complement strand
CGCGACGGGCTGTTTCATGTGACGGCGAGCGGGCGTTCGGTATCGGCCCCGGCGCTGGTGATTGCGACGGGCGGCCCGGCGATCCCGAAAATGGGCGCGACGGGGTTTGCCTATGATCTGGCGCGGCAATTCGGGCTGAAGGTGGTGCAACCGCGCCCTGCGCTGGTGCCGCTGACCTTGCCGGGGGGCGATGCGCTGTTCCGGGAACTGTCGGGCGTTGCGACGCCGGTGATCGCCCGCAGCGGCAAGGTGGCGTTTCGCGAGGCGGCCCTGTTCACCCATCGCGGCCTGTCCGGCCCGGCGATCCTGCAAGTGTCGTCCTATTGGCAGCATGGCGAGGAGATCGGCATCGATTTTCTGCCCGATGCGGGCGACGGCTGGCTCGTCGCGGCTAAGCGGTCGATGCCCAAGGTTGGCCTGCGCCGTGCGTTGGGGGCGCATTTGCCGGACCGACTGGCCACCGCGCTGGCCGAGCGGATTGGGGCAGGGGTGGAGTTGAGCGCGATGGCCGACCGGGCGCTGTCGGGTATCGAGGCAAGGCTCGCCGATTGGCGCTTTGCCCCAGATGGAAGCGAAGGTTTCGCCAAGGCCGAGGTCACGGCAGGCGGTATCAGCACCGAGGAATTGTCGTCCAAAACCATGGAATCGCGCAAGGCCGCCGGCCTCTATGCTATTGGTGAGGCGGTTGATGTGACCGGCTGGCTGGGCGGCTATAACTTCCAATGGGCATGGGCAAGCGGCCATGCGGCGGGCACCGCGATTGCCGCCAGCGCGGTCTAGCGAGCGGGGAGCACCACAACCGCGAGGCTATCCGGGGCAAGCACCACGGGCGCTCCCGCCACGAGGGTTTGCACCAGCGGGGGCAGGCTATATTCGGGAACGCTGCGTTTGCCATCGTCGATCCAGCGATATTGCGCCGGGCCATAGGTAACAAGCCGGGCGGGCGCAGTGGTCGCCCCCCCCGCAATACGCAGCGGCAGCGTGTAGCTGTCCCCAGCGCTGCGGTTGATCAACAGTACCCCAAGCCGCCCATCCGGCCGCCGCAGCGCATAGGCCAGCACAGTGCCCGCCGCGTCCCCCTCGACCCGCGCCCCGATCATCTGGTGAACGCCATCGCCCGGCATCGTCCATTCCTGCGTCAGCAAGCGGGCCGCATGATAACTGGGCATTTGCGCCCCGGCTTGCCCGCGTTGGTTGCCCAAATGCAGCATCATGTTGCCAAATCCGGCACAAGGTTGATGCTGGTTGATCGGACTGTTGGGCGGATAGCCGAACAGATAGGCAGCATTCCCGCCAATGCTGAGCCAATGCGCGTTGATTTCCGCCATCAAGAGCGCGCTGGGCATTTCGGACATGGCCCGGCCGGAAAACGCTGAAAAGCCATATTCCGCCATGATCCTTGGCACCGATCGCGGCACACCATCGGCATCAAAATGCTGCATGATAGCGTCGATCATCTGGCTTTGCGCGATCAGCTTGGCGTGGATATCGCCGCAGATGTCGTCGAACGGGTAATATTCGAAGGTCAGAAATTCGAGGTCCGCCAACCTGTCCCGCCGTTTGAGATATTGGACGAACCAATAATTCCACGATTCCCACTGGTCGGGCAGCAGGGTGTTTTCGGAAAAAGCGCTTTGTAGGCTGGGGCCGCCGAACCTCGCTCCGGGGATGATCCCGCGCAACCGGTCGATCGCTGCCAAATAGAGCGCGCCGTAATCGTCGGGATTGCCGTATTGGCCGTCGGGTTCCTCGCCCAATTCGATCTGGCGCACGGGGTAGCCGCGCCGGGCGATATAGCGCAATTCGGCCGCCATATTGTCCGGCGTGTCGAACAACAGCCCGGTCGGTATCATGATCGGCAGGCCATTGCCCAGGCCGTCGCGGAAAATCCGGTCGATGCCGACTTGCTCAAGCCCGGTGTCACGATCACTGGCGCGGTGCCATGGGTCGGTCGAGGATACATGGGTAAAGGTCTGATGCTTGTTCGGATGATGCCGCACAGCATCGTCGAATCCGCCATCCGCTCCGGTTAGGCCAAAGCCGACCTCGCGAATGGCGAAGCCTGCCCGGTCGCGCGGGTCGTCGGCACCGGCGGGCGCGG
>CAIOKP010000139.1 GCA_903858875.1 uncultured Sphingomonadales bacterium | reverse complement strand
TGCCGACGCGCGCTTTGCCTTTCCGTTGGGAGAGACAGGCAGCGACGTATCGCTGGCACCGCTGTTGTGCGCTGGGCTGATCGGTTGGCGCTCGCTGAAAATTGCCGGGGACGGCAAGAAGCTCGGCATTTATGGCTTTGGTGCGGCCGGGCACATCGTTGCACAAGTCGCCAAATGGCAGGGCCGGCAGGTTTATGCGTTTACCCGTCCAGGCGATACCGCAACACAGGATTTCGCGCGCAGTCTGGGTGTGGCTTGGGCTGGTGGTTCGGATCAAGCGCCGCCGGAGCTGCTCGATACGGCGATCATTTATGCCACCGTCGGTGATCTGGTGCCCCAAGCGCTACGCGCCGTGCGCAAGGGTGCGCGCGTGGTCTGTGCCGGGATCCAAATGAGCGACATCCCGCCGTTTCCTTACGATATTCTGTGGGAAGAACGGCAACTGGTATCGGTCGCGAACCTTACCCGGCAGGACGGGATCGAATTTCTCGGGCTGGCCGTCAAAATCGGCCTGGCCGTCAAAACGACGACGTATCCGCTGCAGCAGGCCAACCGGGCGCTGGCAGATCTGCGGGCGGGCCGGTTTGATGGGGCGGCGGTGCTGGTGCCATGACCATCATGACCGACCGTTTCGCGTGCACCGCGTTACGTCGTGCCGAATTGCAACAAGGGCAATGCGCACCTGATCCTTGTGCTGATGCTGGTGGATGCACTCGAGGGCCTCAACATGCCTACCCGACGCAATCGGCCGGGGGCCTGTACCAAGTCTGCACGGACCTTGCGAAATGATTGCAGCCTGAACCGCCGGTCCGCGTCGCAGACCGGCGGTTCTGACACTATCAGCTTTCAGGCAAAATCTAGGCGGCGTCGATGTCTGCCTTCATTTCAAGATATTGCTCACGGGTTAGCTTGCCGGCAGCATAGCGCTCCTTGAGGATTGCGGTGGCGTCTTTGTGCGACATGCTGTCGAACTTGCGGTGCGCACGATACGAATAGCCCCAGTTGCCAAAGCTGGAAAGCAACAGCATGACAAAACATAGCCACAAGAACCAGCCCCAACCGAAATAATATCCATCGCTATAATTCACCATAACAGCCTCACAATACATCGAAAATAAATTACAATCGCGAAGATATCACATGATTTCACTTCGAAATGACTGTATTTTTGATCGTATATTTTCTTATATACCATGACGAGCGACGGAATGTACTTAGATACATTGCGCTAGATGCTGATGCACGCTGCGATATAACAGGTCTTTCATCAGGCTGTCGCCATGATCGGGATGTCAAAAATTGTGTGCGTCCAGCGCCAATGATTGACAGCTTTTTTCACCTTTCAAAGGAATCCGCTGATGGTGCGCCGACCGAAATCGAGCCTACCAACCCTTTATCTCATTCGGCATGGCGAAACGGCGTGGTCCTTGTCAGGACAACACACTGGCCGCACCGACATCCCCTTGACCGCGCACGGAGAGCACATGGCGCGCGAACTGGCACCGCTGCTGGCGTCGGTTAACTTCGCTGCGGTCCTGACCAGTCCAAGCCAGCGCGCCCGTCGCACTTGCGAGCTTGCTGCACCGGGCGCCGCAGCGATTGTGGACCCAGATCTGGCTGA
>CAIOKP010000138.1 GCA_903858875.1 uncultured Sphingomonadales bacterium | reverse complement strand
CGAGTCAACAACAGCCCAAACGGCACCGAACCCGATGCATACCCCAGCACAGACGCCACAACCAAAGACATCGCCACACCTAACCCCGCGAGCGCCCATTGCCGGCGCCGCCTCCCCCCCTTCTTTAGTCGCGCCGGGCACTTTGTCGAACCCCTCTCTTTCCTTTTCCGCGCGCGGGCCGGTAAAGGGGATGTCGTTGTCCTTCACAAAGGCTGTTACTTGCCGATTCCCGCGCCCGAAGCCATCCGCCCCGATGCCCCGATCCTGATGTTCGATTCGGGCGTCGGCGGGCTGACCGTGCTCGATGCGCTGCGCGCCGTGTTACCTGATGCGCCGGTGATTTATGTCGCAGACAACGCCGGGCTGCCCTATGGCACCAAGACCGAGGCGCAGATCGCCGCGCGCGTTTCCGGCCTGCTGGGCCGCATGACCGAGCGGTTGAAGCCCCGCCTCGTGTGCATCGCTTGCAACACCGCCTCGACCATCGCGCTGTCCGCCGTGCGCGAAGTGCTGGAGGTGCCGATTGTCGGCACGGTGCCCGCGATCAAGCCCGCCGCCGCCATGACGCAGACCGGCGTGATCGGCCTCCTCGGCACACAGGCGACCATTCGGCAAGCCTATGTCGACCGGCTGGAGCATGAATTTGCCCGCGACAAGCGGCTGCTTCGCCATGGCGCGCCCGAACTGGTCGCTGCGGCAGAGGCGCGGTTGCGTGGGCAATCGGTCGACCCGGCGGTCATCGCGCGCGCTGTTGCAGGCCTGCGCGCGCAACCGGGCGGCGCGGATATCGACACAGTGGTGCTGGCTTGCACCCACTTCCCGCTCCTGGTGACCGAACTGGCCGCAGCGTTCGGCCCCGGGGTGCGGTTTGTCGACGGGGCAGCGGGAATCGCTCAACGGATCGCCGCTTTGACGCATGGTCAGGCCTTCGCTCGCACCGCGCCCGACCTCGCCCTGTTCACAAGTGACGAGGAAATCGATGCCCTCCTCCCGGCGCTGAACGCGCGCGGGCTGGCGCAGACGGCGGTATTTTGACTGAAATTCAGTCTCTTACTTGAATTTTCGACACCAATAGGCCGACGGCGCTTTGTTCTTTTGGGACACACTGTCCCACGCCCGGTTTGATGCTGGTCATTTTTTTCCGCCTGCATTATGCATTACGCCGTCGGCAGGCGCCAACAGAGCGGTCGCCCAGCGGGATATGAGCCAGTGAACTACGAACAGATTTTCGACGCTGCCATCGATCGCCTTCATTCGGAAGGTCGCTATCGGGTGTTCATCGACATCCTGCGGAACAAGGGATCCTATCCCAATGCGCGGTGCTTTGCCGGGCATAATGGGCCAAAGCCGATTACCGTGTGGTGTTCGAACGATTACCTCGCGATGGGCCAACACCCCAAGGTGATCGCCGCGATGGAAGAGGCGATGCATGATGTCGGCGCCGGATCCGGCGGCACGCGCAACATCGGCGGCAACACGCATTACCACGTCGATCTGGAGGCGGAACTCGCCGACCTGCATGGCAAGGATGGCGCGCTACTGTTCACGTCGGGCTATGTCTCGAACGACGCGACGCTCTCGACACTGGCCAAGGTTTTGCCGGGCTGCGTGATCTTTTCCGACGAATTGAACCATGCCAGCATGATCGCCGGCATCCGCAATTCAGGCGCCGAAAAGAAGATTTTCCGCCACAATGATGTGGCCCATCTGGAAGAATTGCTGGCTGAAACCGATCCCGCGGTGCCCAAGCTGATCGCATTTGAGAGCGTCTATTCGATGGATGCTGACATTTCGCCGATCCACGCGATTTGCGATCTGGCCGACAAATACAACGCGCTGACCTATATCGACGAGGTTCACGCGGTGGGCATGTATGGCCCGCGCGGCGGCGGCATCACCGACCGCGACAATGCCGCCCACCGCATCGACATTATCGAGGGCACACTGGGCAAGGCGTTTGGCGTGATGGGCGGCTATATCGCGGCCGACCAGCGCATCATCGACGTCATCCGCAGCTATGCGCCGGGCTTTATCTTCACGACCTCGCTGGCCCCGGTGCTGGTGGCGGGCGTGCTGGCCAGTGTGCGGCACCTCAAATCCAGCAATGTCGAGCGTGACGCGCAGCAGGCCGCCGCCGCGATGTTGAAACAGCTGTTCCGCGATGCGGGCCTGCCGGTGATGAATTCGACGACGCATATCGTGCCATTGATGGTCGGCGATCCGGTAAAGGCAAAGAAAGTCAGCGACATTCTGCTCGCCGAATACGGCGTTTATGTCCAGCCGATCAATTTCCCGACCGTGCCCCGTGGCAAGGAACGCCTGCGCTTTACCCCCGGCCCCGCGCATACCGAAGCCATGATGCGCGACCTTACCCGCGCGCTGGTCGAAATCTGGGACCGGATGGATTTGGCATTGGCGGCCTGATTAGGGACAGATGCAAGGCGTCCGCATAGGACGGCCCGGCAAAAGGAAGCGCGAGGAAGGTATCCTGCGCGCGTCCCCTTAACCCTTACGCCACTACCGCTGCGACCTGCGCGCCCAACACCCGCACCGCATCAGCGGGCGCCAACTCGACCTGTAACCCCCGCTGCCCACCATTGAGATAGATCGCTTCCCACGCCAGCGCGCTCGCGTCGATCACCATCGGCACTTGGCGGGTCTGGCCAAACGGGCTGATACCACCGACCTTATAGCCGGCAATGCGCTCGGCATCGGCAGGTTTCATCATCTGCGCGGCCTTGCCGGCCAGCGCCGCCGCAAGGCGCTTCATCGCCAGTTCGCCGTCGGACGGCACCATGGCACAGGCAGGCCGTCCATCGACCAGCGTCATCAGCGTCTTGAACACACTGCCCGGCGCCACGCCCAGCGCCTGCGCTGCGGCAAGACCGATGCTGTCGACGTCCGGGTCATAGTCATAGGCGTGGGTCGAAAAATCGACGCCAGCCTGTTCCAACATTCGGGTCGCACGGGTGGCTTTGGACATCGGGTTCCTCCTTGCCGCGCTATAGCCATAAATGGCTGCGCGGGCCAGATCGCCCCATTTTGGGCGCTTTGACGCAAAGCCGCGCATGGCCAAGACGGCGATTTGGCTCT
>CAIOKP010000137.1 GCA_903858875.1 uncultured Sphingomonadales bacterium | reverse complement strand
GCGCGCCCGCGCGAACGGCTGTGCGATTGTCGCCACGGTGCGCGAGGCGGTGCAGGGGGCGGATGCGGTCGTCTCGATGTTGCCAAATGGGGCGATTGTGAAATCGGTCTATACCGCCGATGTGCTGGGCCATGCGCCGGTCAGCGCGCTTTTGCTCGATTGCTCCACCATCGACGTGGCCACCGCGCGCGATGTCGCCAGTGCGGCTGGCGCGCAGGGCTATGCGATGGTCGATGCGCCGGTGTCGGGCGGTAGTGCCGCCGCCAATGGCGGCACGTTGACGTTCATGGTCGGCGGCGATGATGCCGCCTTTGCCGCCGCGCAGCCGATCCTGTCGGCGATGGGCAAGGTGGT
Source organism: uncultured Sphingomonadales bacterium (assembly GCA_903858875.1). Classification (GTDB taxonomy): domain Bacteria; phylum Pseudomonadota; class Alphaproteobacteria; order Sphingomonadales; family Sphingomonadaceae; genus Novosphingobium. Next base: position 3,142 of record CAIOKP010000137.1, on the reverse strand, counting down.
GATCCACGCCGGGGCCAGCGGGGCGGGGCAGGCGGCGAAAATCTGCAACAACATGCTGTTGGGCGCCAGCATGGTCGCGACCTGCGAGGCGTTCAAGCTGGCCGAGCGGCTGGGGCTTGACCTGCAAACCTTCTATGACATTTCGTCAAAGGCGTCGGGGCAATGCTGGTCGATGACGTCCTATTGCCCGGTGCCCGGCGTTGGCCCGGTGACCCCGGCGGACAATGGCTATCAGGGCGGCTTTGCCACCGCGCTGATGCTCAAGGATCTGACACTGGCGATGGCGGCGGCCAAGGATGCCGGAGCGCCCGTGCCGATGGGCCACCGCGCGGCGGACCTTTACAAGGCGTTTGCCGATGCGGGCCATGGCTCGCTCGATTTTTCTGCGATCATCGGCACGCTGTGATTTCGGCACGCTGGGCAAGCTGGCCTTTGGGGGCGGCTTGCCCAGCTCATTGGTTTATTACGGCGTTACGGGCTTGGCAGGACGCTGATCGTGGTTGTTGCGATCATATTCCTCGACGATATTCTTTGGCGGATCCTGATAGCTGGCCCACGGCAGATCTTTGTGCAGTTCCTGCGACCAGCGTTCGTTCCATTCGATGCCGTCATGGCCGACATAGGGATCATGCGTGCGATAGGCGGGGTCCTTCATCGCCTCATCCAGCGTCACACCGCGCAAATTGCGCCGTTTCAGCAGCGCGGCCAGATCGTCGATCGAATCGGCGTTGAGCCGGCTGTCGTGCAACAGCATGACCAAGGCGATCCGGCGGCCAAACAGCCCCTCTGACGCCTTTTGGTACCACGCGACGGTCCGTTCGGTATATTCCAGATATTGTTTCTTAATCCGCAACCGTCGTGCCTCGTCATGGCGCGAGATGGCGTCGTCATAGGGCTCGGCAAATTCCCAGTCGTCGGCGTCGATGGTCACCGGCGCGATGCGATAACCATGCGCGGTCAGCCAATTGTCGATTTCGCGCTTGACCGCCTCGGGAATACCGGTTTCCAGATAGGGGTGGCGGAACCATTCCAGCTTTTTATGCCGCTCGGCCAGCAATTCTCGGGTCACTGGCTCGCCCTTGGCGATGTCTGCGATATAGCCGGGACCACCCAATTCATCGGGCGATTCATGGCTGAACGTGTGGTTGCCAAGGTTCATCCCCGCATCCAGCCATTTGCGCAGATTGGCGATTTGCTGGGCCCTGTCGATTTCGTCCAGCTTGCTCTCATTCACAAAGCCGATCGCGGGCAAATGGTGCCGCTTCAACCCCCGCAGCAGCATGTCATTGAGATAATTCACATAGGGCTGATCAGCAAACAGGCTGAGCGCTGGCAAATCGTCAAAGGTCAGCGCGACCTTGCCGGGCTCCTCGTGCGCGGCGGCGGGGTGGGTCAACAGGACAAGCGGGGCGATCAGGCCAAGGGCGGTTTTCATCATACGCATTTTTGCGTCATAGCCATCGAAATTGCGAATGCAAAGCAGGACCGGTTCAATGCAGCTTTGTCCGACTTACGGCGCTTTCGCGCGCACTAGCCATGCCCGGGCAGGTATCGCCAACTGACCATCGACGACAAAGCGTTGGAAGAATTCGATCAAATCGCTGCGGATCTTGTCGCGGATGGCGGGGGCGGCGGTATCGAATGCCGGACCAAAGCTGAACGCGGTCAGGGCGAAATCAGCGGCGCGTTCCGGGTCATGCGTGCCGCCCGGCGCGATGGCGCCATGCCAGTCGTCGATGTCGATCGCGGCAAAGCCAGCCTTGACCAGCAAGCCTTGCAGTTTGTCACGATCCGTCAGCGAAAAGGCGCCCGGCGCATCCGGGTCAACCGGGGGCAGGGCGATGTAGCGCTCGACAATCGGGCGGACGCCGGCCATCCACGGGTTGTCGATGGAGGGCGCCCATACCGCCCAATCCAACTGGCCGCCGGACTTTAGCACGTCGCGCAGCCGGGCAAAGGCCGCCGGGGGATCGGCAAAAAACATCACCCCCAGCCGGGAAATCATGCGGTCGAATGGTGCGCCCGGAATCGGCTCACTGCCGGCATCCGCGCAGACATAGGTCAAATTGCTGACCCCGTCGGCGCGGCGCGTCGCCTCGTCGATCAACATCGGGGCAATATCGACGCCGCATACCACGCCTGTCGCGCCGACGATCTGGGCCGCCGTGCGGCTGGTCGAGCCACCGCCACATCCGATGTCGACCACGCTTTGTCCCGGGGACAGCGCGGCGCGGGCCAGCAAGGCGTCTCCGAGCGGCCGCAGCATCGCTTCATAGCCGTCGAGCGATAGCAGCCACACCGCGCCGCGCGGGCCGCGCCAGCCTTCCGCACTGGTGGGATTGGTCACAGGCGCTGTCATCAAAAGGCTCCACTATAGCTGTCGCCGGATGGTCATGGCCAATGCTGGCGCGGCGGGCAACCCTTCACCCAAGGTTTCCTCCGCGCCGCCAAGCCAGATCTGGATTTCTGCGGTCAGTCGTCTAGAGCCTGGCTGCAACAAGGAAACAGTCATGCCCGCAAGCCGCAATCCCGCCATCGATGTGCTGAAAGGCGTGCTGATGGTGCTCGTCATGTTGGGGCATTTATCCGGCGCGGGGGTGGACTACAGCTGGTTCAAGTGGTCGCTTTATGGCTTTCACATGCCGATGTTCATGGCGCTATCGGGCTATATGATGAATGTTGAGCGGCTGCGGGCACAGGGTCTTGGCGCCCTTTGGCAGCGGTATTGGGGGCGAATGATCCTGCCTTGGCTGGTGGTTTTCGTCATCGCGCTGCCGTTTTATTTTAACTGGCGCAGCCCGATGGGGATCGCGCAGGCATTCCTGCATCCTTGGAACCACCTGTGGTTTATCCCGGTGCTGTTTGCCTTTATCGTGGCGGCGGTGGCGATCCCGCTGTCGCGGGGGTGGTTGTTGCTGATCTCGCTGTTGGGGGCGCCTTTGTGGTTTGCGCCGCAATTGTTCGCCTCCGGCTATAATGTCACGCCTTTTGATATCCGCTATATCATCGACGCGCCGTTCTTCTTTTTCGGCCTATGGCTGCGTACCAGCGGGCTCAAGGTCGGCTGGTGGATTGCGCCGGTGTTCCTGATCAGCCTGGCCATCTGGAGCCTGACCTTTCAGGCGCCGCACTCGTACCTGTT
>CAIOKP010000136.1 GCA_903858875.1 uncultured Sphingomonadales bacterium | reverse complement strand
AGCCCGGCCGACGCCTGCTCCGCCGCCGAGGCCTCGGTCAAGGTCCGGTCGATTGCCGCCTTGCCCGCCAATTCGGGGTGCGCGCGGATCAGCGCCAATTGCTCCGCCTCGCTTGCGGCGAACACCGGCGCCATCAAACCGGCGTACAGATCGGCAAATGGCCGCAACGCCGCGGCCCGTTCGACCACCCATGGCGAATGTTCAAACAATGCGCCAAACCGCGCGACAAAATCCGCTGTGCTCAGCGCGTTACCTTCCGCGAGCGTCAATGCCCGTCTCCTTCCAGACTGACATGCGCCGACACGACTTTCCAGCCACCGAAATCGCCATCGGCAAATTTGACCCAAGCCTGCGACTGGCGTCCGCGCCGAGTCGACCCTTCGCGAAAAAATTCCGCATCGGCCGTGGCAAAGCGGTCGCCATAGGTGGTGATCGCCACATGCCCCAACCGGCGCTGGGGCGAACCGCCGCGCCCGTGGCGAAATTCGCGGATCGCCGCGATACCATACAGGACCTCGCCTACGCCAAAACGGTTGGTCGTCGGCGCATCGTGAAACAGCGCATCCATCGCGGGGATATCATCCCCCATCAGCGCCGCCTCATAGGCGTAGAACGCCGCCGTCACCTCGGCCAGCACGGCCGGATCGTCGATCATCATGCGGGCAACTCCGCTATCCAGTGATGCGCGATATCGATGCGGCGGGCGACCCAGGCATCACCACTGGCCATCACATGGTCGAGAAACCGGGCCACCGCCCGCGCTCGCGCTGGCCGCCCGGCGATCCGCCCATGCAGACCAACCGACATCATTCGCCCACCTTCCTCGCGCAATTGATCGAATGTATCGCGCAAATAGCGGAAAAACTGCTCCCCCTCGGTAAAGCCATTGAGCGCCACGATCTTCATGTCATTGGCGTCCAGCGTATACGGCACAATCAACTGTGCCCTGCCGCCGCGTAGTCCGGCATGCTGGCGGTCCCAATAGGGCAGATCGTCGGCATAGCTGTCAGCGTCATAAATAAAGCCGCCCTCCTCTGCCACCAACCGCGCCGTCTGGGGCGACGTGCGCCCCTGATACCAGCCCAGTGGCCGGCTGCCCGTCAGCCGCGTGTGCAGGTCAATCGCCATCGCGATATGCTCGCGCTCCACATCCTCCGGCACGGTTTGATAGTCGATCCAGCGATAGCCATGGCTGGCAATTTCCCAATCGGCGGCCAACATCGCCTCGACCGCCGCCGGGTTCATCTCCAGCGCCCGCGCAACGCCAAACACCGTCACCGGCAGGCCGCGTTCGGTAAACATCCGATGCAGCCGCCAGAACCCCGCGCGCGCGCCATATTCATACAGGCTTTCCATCGCCATCGCACGGGCCGGATGGCTGGGCGCGCCGACCATTTCGGACAGGAACGCCTCGGACCCCTTGTCACCATTGAGGAGGCTGTTTTCCGCGCCCTCCTCGTAATTGATGACGAATTGCACGGCGACCCGCGCCCCGCCCGGCCAGCGGGGATCCGGCGGCGTCCGGCCATAGCCGATCAGATCGCGGCGCATCATGCCACCCACGCCGCCAGCGCCGCCGGCACCGCCGCGCCCAATGGCAGAACAAAGCCCTCCGCCGCCAAACACGCCTCCAGCGCGCCCAGCGTGATCAACACCTTATGCCGCATCGCGTTATAGCCCATCGCGCCCAGCCGCCAGATCTTGCCCTGCAACGGACCAAAGGCGGAACCGATCTCGATCTCGAAATGCTCGCGCATCATGGTGCGCACCCGCTCGCCATCGATGCCTGCCGGGATGTACACACCGGTGACATTGGTCATACGATGCGCATCATCCCCAAACACCGTCAGACCCATCGCGCGCAACCCCGCCGTCATGGCGCGCCCGGACGCCGCATGCCGCGCAAACCGCGCCGCCAATCCCTCGCCCAGCGCGACCCGCGCACATTCGCGCGCGGCATACAGCATCGATGTCGCCTCGGTGTGGTGGTTCAGCCGCTTTTCGCTCCAATAATCCATGATCATCGCCAGATCGAAATAATTGGAGCCAATCCGCACCCCCGCGCCATCGACGATATCATCGCGGCGGATGCCCTGTTCGACATGCCGACGGGCAAAGATATGCTCCGCCGCGCGGTCCGAAATGGTGATCGGCGCGCTGCCCGACGGCCCGCCAAGGCATTTTTGCAAGCCGCCCGTCACCACATCAACGCCCCAGCGATCAGCGGCAATCTCCATACCCCCCAGCGTCGCGGTCGCATCGACATAGGCCAGGGCGCCCGCAGCCCGGCACAATTCGCCCAACCCTTCCAACGGCTGCGCCATCGTCGTCGAGGTATCGCCATGCACACAGGCGACCACCTTGGGACCATATGCGGCAATGGCCTCGGCAATGGCCGCCATCGGCACGACCTCGCCCCACGGGGCATCGACCGTGACGATCCGCGCCCCGATCCGACCGAGAATTTCCTGCAACAACAGGCCAAATCGGCCGAAATTGATCACCAGCACGGTGTCGCCCGGCACGACCAGACTGACCAAACTGGCCTCAATCGCCGCGCGCGCGGTGCCATCGATCAGCATCGTCCACGCATTCGCCGTGCCGAACACCGGGCGATACAGCGCCATGACCTGATTCATGTACCCGGTCATCTCTGGGTCGAATTGACCCAACAGATCCGCCGACATCGCGCGCAATACACGCGGGTGGGCATTGACCGGCCCCGGCCCCATCAGCAAACGCTGCGGCGGGTCGATCTCTCCAAACAACGCAGGGGCAGGCAACATTGGGTCTAGTTCAGGCAAGGGAAGCTCCCAATCTCTCAATAAAACCGAGCATAACGGCCAGTGCCGCCTCGACATCCGCAGGGTCGACATGTTCGGCCGGATGATGGCTAATCCCGCCGCGACACCGGATAAACACCATCGCGGTCGAGCATAGCGCGGCCATGATCATCGCATCATGCCCAGCGCCCGAAACCAACCGGCGCACCTTTTGGCCCGCCGCCACACTGGCGGCATCGAGCATCGCCATCAGCGCCGGATCGCAAGGGCTGGCGGGCAGATCATGGACCTGTTCGACCGCGATACCCAGGCCGCGCGCCTTGGCAATCATGTGGATCGCGTCAAGGATGGCCTCGGCCCCCAGATCGCGCCGTGCAGCGTCCCCGGCGCGCACATCAATTGTAAAGCGCACCTCGCCCGGGATCACATTGGCCGCGCCAGGCAAGGCCTCTATCCGCCCCACCGTGGCGACCAGATCGGACGCCGCGCCCCGCGCAATCCCCTCGATCGCCAGCATCATTTCCGCCGCACCGGCCAGCGCATCGCGGCGCAGCGGCATCGAACATGTGCCCGCATGGCCCGCCATCCCGGTCACCTGCGCGCCATAGCGCAATTGCGCCGCGATGCCCGTCACCGTGCCAACCGCCAAACCTTCGGCCTCCAGCACCGGGCCTTGCTCGATATGCGCCTCCAGATAGGCCAGAGGCGTGCCGGAGGCATGGCGCGCCGTGGCATAATCGGCAATATCCCCGCCATGAAACCGGCGCAGCGCCTCGGCCAAATCAACGCCCTGCGGATCAGCAATCAGCGCAAGGTCGGTATCCAGCGTCCCAGCCACCGCCCGGCTGGTCAACATCGCGGCGGGAAAGCGCGACCCTTCCTCGTCGCCAAAGGCATAGACCTCGATGGCAAACGGCATCCGCCTGCCCTGTAACGCGGCGACACATTCAATCCCCAGCATGATCCCCAGCGGCCCATCATACCGGCCCCCATCGCGGACACTGTCGATATGGCTGCCGATGATCAACACCGGCGCATCAGGCGCCACGCCCGCATAGCGCCCGACCAGATTGCCAGCCGGATCAACCGCGACCTGCATCCCGGCGCGCACCATCCACACGCTGACCCGGTCCACCGCCGCACGGTGGGCGGGCGTCAGATATCCGCGATAGAGGCCGCCGGGCATATCGCTATACGGCGCCACACCCAGCGCATCGCACCGCGCCACCGCCCGCGCGCCACCGGGTGCCATGTCGGCGCTCACCATGCCGCGACGCGCCCGTCGCTGCGCGGATCAGTGGCGCCCTCCATCCGGCCATCGGCATGGCGGACAATCGCGCCGGCATGGCCCATCGTCGCGGTGATCGGCCCGACCCGTTCCACATCATGCCCCGCCGCCGCCAACGCCGCATAGAGCGCTGGGTCGAACCCATCCTCCAGCTTCAGCGTCGTGCTCGCCTCGCCCCATGTCCGGCCGAGCAGCCAGCGCGGCCGCGATATGCAGGTTTGCAGATCGACGCCAAAGTAGGCGTAACGGCTGAACAGGGCGGCCTGCGTCTGGGGCTGCCCCTCGCCGCCCATCGTGCCATAGGCCATCACCCGCCCATCGTCGAACCGCGCCAGCGCAGGGTTCAATGTATGGAACGGCTTGCGCCCCGGCCGCAGCGCATTCCAGCCGCCAGCCGCCAACCGGAAACTGCTACCCCGGTTCTGCCACGTGATCCCGGTTTGCGGCAGCACCAGCCCCGATCCGAATTCGAAATAGGTCGATTGAATGCAACTGGCCACCCGGCCCGCGCTATCGGCCACCGCGAACCAGCACGTATCGCCCCATTGCGGCGGCTGGGGCCAGGGCAGCGCCCGCGCCGGATCCATAGCCGCTGCCAGGGCATCGAGCGCGGCGGGATCATCAAGCAAGGCCAGAAAAACGAACGCCGCATAGGCCGGATCGCCACCATGCGCATCGCGCAGCAGAAATGCCTGCTTGGT
>CAIOKP010000135.1 GCA_903858875.1 uncultured Sphingomonadales bacterium | reverse complement strand
GGCGGCGCCGCAATGGCTCGATTGTGCGGGGTGGGGCGAATATGAACGGCTTTCTGTCAATTGCCTGAAACTGCGGTTCACACGAGCGACAGGCGATGGCGCGCAACCTTCATGTCGGGTGGTCAACACCCACGGAAAATGGAGTTTTTGCTATGCGTCTCGTTCTTCTCTCGCTCGCCGCGTCGCTGGCTGTTGCCACGCCTGTCATGGCCCAGAGCAGCGCCAGAGACAGCGCCTCCGACATGGGGGCACGCGTTGATATTCACACCGGCCTCGGCTGGGCCGATAGCGGTAAGGCCAATGCCACGCTGGGTGCCACAGGTGGCTATGACATTGCCACAGGTGGCGGAACCTTCGCCGGTTTGGAAGAATCGGTTGATAAGGTGCTGACCAGTCAGGACAAAGTTCGCTTTGGCACGACCGCCCGATTTGGTACGCACCTCACGCCGCAGGACAAGCTCTACGCGCTGGCTGGGTACAGCTATGGTACCGGCCCCAACGGGGTCCACGTCGGCGCTGGTGTTGAACACAGCTTTGGTCCGGTCTTTGGCAAGCTCGAATATCGTCACACTTTCAACGAGGATGCCGTGAAGGACAGCAATGCAACGCTGGTGGGCGTCGGCATGCACTTCTAAAAAGGCGCGCAGGGGGCGATGGCCCCCTGCAAACCTTGCCTCAAGCCTCTCGTACCGCGCGACAAAACGCCGTAATCATCGCTGCGTCCTTTACGCCGGGCTCGCTTTCGACGCCGCTCGAACAATCGACCAAAGGTGCGCGGGTCAGCCGAATCGCCTCTGCGACATTGGCCGGCGACAGCCCACCGGCCAGCCCCCAGCCACCGGGAAAACCACCAGCGTTCCAACCCGTCACCAGCCCCCAGTCAAAAGCGAGGCCCATGCCGCCGGGCAGCGTGCCCTTGGGCGTTTTGGCGTCGAACAGGATCATGTCCGCCGCCCCGCGATAGAGACTGGCGCGGGCCACATCCGCCGCACTGGCGACGGAGAGCGCCTTCCACACCGGGATACCGTGGCGGGCGCGCAATTGTCCGGCGCGGGTCGCGGTTTCTTGCCCATGCAATTGCAGCACGTCGAGCCGTGCCGCCGCAACCGCCTCGGCAATCGTGGCATCATCGGCATCGACGAACAGGCCAACACGCTGGATATGCCCCTCGGCTCGCTCACCCAGTGCCGCGGCTTGGGCCAAGGTGACGTTGCGGGGGCTTTTGGCGAAAAACACAAACCCCGCGTGAGTCGCCCGCGCGGCGATCGTTGCATCTAACGCTTTGGCGGTGGCAATGCCGCAGATCTTGATGGCGGTGGTCATGCCCGCGCCTTATCCGATCGGCTTGGTCAGCACCACCATCGTCAGGTGATCAATGCCGGCGAGGGGAAACGGGCGGATTTCGCCGGTGCGGACATAGCCGCGCCGTTCATAATAGGCGATCAGTTCGGCGCGGGGCGAAATCACGGTCATTTCCATGACGCGCGCCCCGAAATCGCCGGCTGCCACGCGCTCGGCCTCGGCCATCAACGTGCGGCCCAAACCACCGGTTTGGCGAGCCGGATCGACGCATAACATGCTCATATAGGCGCCACGATCGCCATGATCCGTGATGGTTACCGTGCCGATGATCTGACCGTCGCCAGCGTCTGCAACAATCAACCGATGCTGTTGGTCGGCCAGCGTGGCGGCGAGGTCCCCGGCCGACACCCTTTCACCATCGAGCAGGTCTGCCTCATGCGTCCAGCCCCCCCTTGCGGCATCGCCACGATAGGCGCTCTCGACCAGAGCCTTGAGCATGGGCAGGTCAGCGGGCGTGGCAAAACGCAGGTGTGGCATGGAAACTTACAGCGTGGCTTCGATCGCGCGGGCGGCAGCGACCGGGTCTTGGGCGCGCGTAATTGGGCGACCGATCACCAAAACGCTGGCGCCAGCATGGCGCGCGTCATGCGGCGTCATGGTGCGCTTTTGATCGGCCAGTGCCTGATGATCATGACCATCGGCAGGACGCAGGCCGGGCACGACAAAATAGCCGTCCTTCCACTGGCGCTTGATCGCCGCGACCTCGTGGCCTGAACAGACGATGCCGTCGAGTCCCGCCAAATGGGCAAGGTCCGCCAAGCGCAACGCCTGTTCCTCCGCCTGCGATCGGATTCCGACGCTGGCCAGATCGGCGTCATCAAGGCTGGTCAGCACAGTGACCGCCACAACCTTGGTGTGTTCACCGGCCGCCGCTTTGGCATCTTCCATCATTGCCCTGCCGCCGGCGGCGTGAATGGTGACGATTGCCGGTTGCAACACGTGGATGGCCTGCATCGCGGCGGCAACCGTATTGGGGATGTCGTGCAATTTCAGGTCGAGAAAGATTGGCAAGCCGATTTTGGCGATTTCATGGACGCCGTGGTGGCCGTGCGCGCAAAAGAATTCCAGCCCGAGCTTTATCCCGCCAACATGACCCTTGACCCGGCGCGCCAGGGCTTCGGCGGCATCGAGGCGGGGCAGGTCGAGGGCGAGGAAGATCGGATTGTGGTTCATATCAGTTCTCAGTCTTGGTCGCGCTTGGGCTGGAATTCAGCGGCGTCGAATTGCGTCGATGTGGCGATCATCGGGGTGGGGGTGGTGGCCTTCACCATGTTTTCCAACGTGGCGATGCGGCGATTGAGGCGCCAGCGGGCCGCCTTGGCCAATAACCACATTGGAATCACGCCGAGCAGGAAAGCCGCCGCCGCGATCAGCCCAATCGGCCAGTCTACGTGCAGATAGCCCCCTTCCAGCGGCCACAGATTGACCGAAGCCAGCCTCCAGTTCATCGCGACGAAGGCGGACACAACCACCGCGGTCAAAACCCACAGCACGGTTCGAAAAATCTGCATTCGCTCTCCCTTGCGGATCAAAGCCCTCGCAGGCAAATGCTAGGGCCGATTGGCGGGGAAGGGAAGAGGACAAAGCGCTATGGCTGCCTCTGCCGCGTCCCCGCCTTGGCTGCTTATTCGCCGAATACGCGGGCGAAGATCGTGTCGATGCCCTTGAAGTGATAGTCGAGGTTGAATTTGTCCTCGAGCTGTTCCGGCGTCAGCGCGGCGGCAACCTCTGGATCGGCCTTCAACAGTTCGAGCAGCGACAGCTGCCCGTCCGATTCCCAGACCTTCATCGCGTTGCGCTGCACCAGCCGGTACGAGGCGTCACGCTCCAGCCCGGCTTGCGTCAGCGCCAGCAACACGCGCTGGGAATGGACGAGGCCACCCATGCGGTCGAGGTTCTTCTGCATCCGATCCGGGTAGATCAACAGCTTGTCGATCACGCTGGTCAGGCGGGCTAGGGCGAAATCGAGGGTAATCGTCGCATCGGGGCCGATGAAACGCTCGACCGACGAATGCGAGATGTCGCGTTCATGCCACAGCGCGACGTTTTCCAGCGCCGGGGTGACGGCCGACCGCACCATGCGGGCAAGGCCGGTCAGATTTTCGGTCAACACCGGGTTGCGCTTGTGCGGCATGGCCGACGAACCCTTTTGGCCGGGCGAGAAATATTCCTCGGCCTCCAGCACTTCGGTGCGCTGCAAATGGCGGACTTCGATGG
>CAIOKP010000134.1 GCA_903858875.1 uncultured Sphingomonadales bacterium | reverse complement strand
GCGCGGCGACATCCGACGCGCACAGGATGTTGATGTCGCCATCCTTGAACCGCTGCAATTCCGCGTTGCGGCTGGCCTGATCCATGTCGCCATGAATTTCGCCGGCCGAAAAACCTTCGCGCTTCAACACCTTGGCCAGATCGCGTACCGCGGTTTTGCGGTTGGCAAACACGATTGCGGTCCCCACGGTGTCGGTACGCAGCAGATGGATCAGCACGTCGCGCTTGTTCTTCGACGTCACCTTGACCTTTTTCTGGTCAATATTGATGTTGGCCGATGCCGGGCGCGCCACCTCGATCGATTTCGGGTTCGACAGGAAACGGTCGGCCAGTTTCTTGATCGGCGGCGGCATCGTTGCCGAAAACAATAGCGTCTGACGCTGTGTCGGCAATTTGGTGCAGATATTTTCGATATCAGGGATGAACCCCATGTCGAGCATCCGGTCGGCCTCGTCGATCACCAGCATCGAACAACCGGTGAGCAGGATCTTGCCACGCTCGAACAGGTCCATCAAACGGCCGGGGGTCGCGATCAGCACGTCGACGCCTTCTTGCAGCGCCTTGACCTGGTCGCCCATCTGGACGCCTCCGATCAACAACGCCATTTTCAGGTCGTGGTTGACGCCATACTTCTCGAAATTCTCGGCGACCTGCGCGGCCAATTCGCGCGTCGGCTCGAGAATGAGGCTGCGCGGCATCAGCGCACGGCGCCGGCCATGGGCCAGAATGTCGATCATCGGCAGCACAAAGCCCGCCGTCTTGCCGGTACCGGTTTGGGCGATACCGATAATATCGCGCATCATCAAAACGGACGGGATACACTGCGCCTGGATGGGCGTCGGCGTATCATAGCCAGCGGCTGCAACACTTTGCAGCAATTCTTCGGACAGGCCGAGATCGGCGAAACTCATAAGCGGTGATATTTTCCGGAAAAATTAGGCGTCAGGCGACCCGAGTCCTGTCGCGCTGGGCGCTGCCTAATCTAACAAGACAACTCGGGCTGCCAAGCGTTAGCGCCAACCCGCTACAAAAGTCAAGGAAATCGGCGAGTGGGTGCCTCGACCACCGCGCGTATGTCGCGAATCCGGCAATTGGCCCCGCTGCGGGCATGCAATTTGTCACGCGCAATACAGATTTGGCCGTCGGCGTTCCGCTCGACATAAAAGCCGGAATAGAAATCGGTCGCCTGACAGGCCTTTTCCAGACTGGCCACAATGATCCGTTGATCGTGCAGGAACAACAGCAGGCGATTATTGCCCGCGGCCTGCACCCCGGCGATCGCGTTTGCCGGCAGGCAATGTCCGATCTTGCGTTCCTCGACCCGGGCCTGATGTTCGATCTGCTCCAGTTCGAACACCACATTGGGCGGCACAGCGCCCACACCGGGGCTGATACGGATCGAAAAATGCTGCTCCATATGAACCTGATTATAGGTGTTGCCGCTCCGCAGGCCCGGAATAGCGATCGCAGACCACAATCGCCCACCCCATTCCGACAGCGGACTCGCTACGGCGCAGCCCCCCGCCAGCGCGATGCCGACGGCGACAGTGCCCGCCAACTTGCGCCCGATCCCAAGCCATCCGGCCCGCAAGGCAAGTTGCGACAACAAGGCGATACGCTTTATCATTTCACCCAAGCGGCGCCCCCATTGGGTTCGCCAATAAACCTCATGCTTTCCCTGTTTTCACATTGGCACAATACAGTCACAGTTTGAACCGCTCCTGAACTTGGCGAGCCACCTCTGCCTGTGCCATACCCTGCCCCATGACCCAAGCGATCTCAGCCTC
>CAIOKP010000133.1 GCA_903858875.1 uncultured Sphingomonadales bacterium | reverse complement strand
TATCAACGACGAATTGGGCGAATTGGAAGCGATGCTGTCCGCCGCAGAGGCGCTGCTCGCCCCCGAAGGCCGCTTGGCGGTGGTCACGTTCCACAGCCTCGAAGACCGCATCGTCAAGCAGTTCATGAAGGATGCCAGCGGCGTCAAGGCCGCGACGTCGCGCTATATTCCGGTCGCCGCCGAGGCAACGCCTGCGTTTTTCACCGCGATTTCCAAAGCGATCCGCCCGTCGGATGCCGAAATCGCCCGCAACCCCCGCTCCCGCTCCGCAACGCTGCGATATGCGACACGCACCACCACCCCCGCCCGCACATGGAGGGCCGCATGAACCTGACGCGTGACCGTTTGAACACTATCGGTTGGGGCATGGCGCTGACGATTTGCATAGCGCTGACTTTGGCGCTGACCTTTCGTGTCAACGCGGTGAAGAGCCAGGTGCGGTTGGCCGAGCGGCAGATCGTTTCGTTGAAACAGGAAAAAATGTTTCTCGAAACCGAATTCGAAACCCGCGCCAGCCAACAGCAGTTGGAGGCGTTCAACGACGTCGATTTCGGCTATCAGGCGCCGACCGCCGGGCAATATCTGGAAAACGAGCGCCAATTGGCGTTGCTTGGCAAGGCGCCGTCGCCTGATGCGCCGTCGCCGATCCGCGTTGCTGCCGCCGATACCGGGGAAACCGGGATCAGGGCCATGCCGGCGATCGTCACGCCGCTCGCTGGGCCTTTTGCGGCGCATCTGCACGCCGCCGGGGCAACGGACACCGCGCACAAGCCGCTGAAAGCCCGCGATTTGAGCGATCATCTGGCGCATGTCGGCCCGGCGGAGGCACGTGAATGAACCCGCTGATGGCCGCGATGGGGGCGGCCAAGGTCAATGCGGTAGTCTCGTCTGGTCGCCCGGGGTTGGTACATGTGCGCGCCCACGCGCTGGCGCAGGCAAAGTTTCGCGCGCTATGGGTTCTGTTGATTTTCACGCTGGTGCTGGCGATGGCGATGGTGCGGATTGTGCACCTTGGCCTGTCCGATCCGGCGCGGCCTGGCGCGGATCTCGATGGCGCGTTGATACCCGATCGTGGCGATATTCTCGACCGTAATGGCGTGCCGTTGGCGCGTGCGTTTCCGGCCTATTCCTTGTGGTTCAACCCGCATGCGATGGGCGATGGCGCGCCGTTGGTCCACAGCCCAGCCGAAGTCGCCGCCGCGCTGGTCCGCATTTTCCCTGAGGAAGATGTCGCAGAGCTCACCACGCGGCTCGCCTCGGGCAAGGCGGGGTATTTGCACCGCCGCATTTTGCCCGAGGATGCCAACCGCATCCATGCGCTGGGTGAGCCGGCGCTGGAATTCCCGCGGGAAAACGAGCGGTATTATCCGCAAGGGACGATGGCCGCCCACGTGTTGGGTTATGTTGACTCGCTCGGTCACGGCCAGGTCGGGATGGAGGCGGTGTTCGACAAGCAGTTGACCACGCGCGAAACCCGTTCCACCCCTGCCGTGCTGTCGATTGACGCGCGGGTGCAGGGCGCGCTGGAAGACGGGCTGGCCTGGGGCATGAACCGCGCGCAGGCCAAGGGCGCGGCGGGCATCGTGATGGATGTCGATACCGGCGAAGTGCTGGCGTTGGCCTCGTTGCCCTCGTTCAACCCCAACGCGTTGCGGCCAGAGGATATCTCGGACAGCGCCGACCCGACCAAACAGGCCAACATCTTTAACCGCGCCACCAATCAGACCTATGAGCTGGGCAGCGTGATGAAGCCGATTACCGTGGCCACCGCCATCGACTCCGGCGTCATTACCAATCTGGCGCGACGCTATCCATCGGACAAACCGTTGGAAATCGCGGGCATTACGGTCCACGATCACGAACGTTTCGGTGCGAGCCTCAATATTGTCGAGGCATTGATCCATTCGTCGAACATCGTGTTGGCGCAGGTTGGCGATCAATTGGGCGCGGCGCGGATGCAGCCGACGTTACAAGCGCTGGGCTTTGCCGAGCGCCCCTATATCGAATTGCCGGCGCGTGGCCGCCCCGGCTGGCCGCATGGCGACAGCCACGGCGTGTGGTCGCGGGTGACGACGATTACCGCCGCCTATGGGCATGGCTTCTCGATCACGCCGTTGCATCTGGCGTCGGCCTATGCTGCGCTGGTCAATGGCGGGATTTGGCGCCCGGCGACGTTGCAAAAGATCGAGCCGGGCCGCGCCCCCGCCGGCCGTCGCGTCTGGCAGGCATCGACCAGCGCCCGGATGCGCCAATTGCTGCGCTCCATCGTCGAGGTTGGTACCGGGCGCCACGCCGATGCGCCGGGCTTTCGCATCGGCGGCAAGACCGGCACCGCCGAGCGCGGTGACCGTGGTGGCTATCACCGCGATCAAGTGGTGACGACCTTTGCCGCCGCATTCCCGATGGATCACCCGCGCTATGTGGTGATCGCCACGCTCGATCAACCCAAGGCCAATGCCGCAACCAGTTTCCAGCGTACCGCCGCATGGAACGCCGCGCCGGTCGTTGGGCGCGTTATACCGCGCATTGGCCCCTTGCTGGGCATCATGCCGGATGCCACACGCGATATCGACATCACCGACATTTCGCCGCTGATTGCCAATGGAGATGGTGAATGAAGCTGGAAACGTTGCTTGACCGCGCCGGGGTTGCCTTGCCCGTTGGCGCTGGCGGGATCAACGTCACCGGCTTTGCCATCGATAATCGCAAGGTTGCGGCGGGCAATGTATTTGGCGCGTTTGGCGGCGCGGCGGTCAATGGCGAGGATTTTATCCCTGCGGCGGTCGCGGCGGGCGCCGTGGCCGTGGTCGCCCGGCCAGAGGCGCAGGTGGCGGGTGCTATTCATATTGCCGACGCCAACCCGCGCCGCGCCTTTGCGCGCATCGCGTCACAATTTTACGCCCCGGTGTCCGACACCATTGTCGCGGTCACCGGCACCAATGGCAAAACCAGCACCGTCGAAATGGTCCGCCAGATCTGGCGCATGGCCGGGCATCGCGCCGCCAGCATCGGCACGCTGGGCGTCACCACGCCGGATGAGACGACCTATACCGGCCTGACAACGCCCGATATCGTGACGTTTCTGGCCAATATGTCGGGCCTCGCGCGGGAAGGGGTGACCCATGTCGCCTATGAGGCATCGTCGCATGGCCTGTCGCAATATCGCAACGAAGGGTTGCGGGTGATGGCGGGGGCCTTCACCAACCTGTCGCGCGACCACCTCTATTACCACGCGACGATGGAGGACTATTTCGCTGCCAAGATGCGACTGTTCGACGAAGTGGTCGAGGATGGCGGCGCGGGCGTGGTGTGGGCCGATGATGAATGGTCGGATCGGGCGGCGGCGCATATTCGGGCGCGCGGCTTGCGGTTGATGTCGGTGGGCGTTGGCGGCGAGACGCTGCGGTTGCTGTCGCGCGAACCGGGCCAGTTGGGGCAGGTGTTGACCGTCGAGCATGAGGGCAGGGTTCACTCGGTCAAGCTGCCGCTGATCGGGGCCTATCAGGCCGCTAATGCGCTGGTATCGGCCGGGCTGGGACTGGCGAGTGGGTTGACGGCGGCACAGGTGTTCGACGGCCTGTCGCGCCTTGCGCCGGTGCGGGGGCGGTTGGAACGGGCCGGGCTTAATCGTGCTGGCGCGCCGGCCTATGTCGATTACGCCCATACGCCCGATGCGCTGGCCGCCGCGATAGCCGCGTTGCGACCGCATTGTGCGGGGCGCCTGATCGTGGTGTTTGGCGCAGGCGGCGATCGTGACGCTGGCAAGCGGCCGGAAATGGGCCGGATTGCCGCCACGCAGGCCGACATTGCGATTGTCACCGACGACAATCCGCGCGGCGAAGATCCCGCCACCATTCGCGCCGCGATCCGCGCCGGCATGGGCGAGGGCACAGCCGATGTTGTCGAGATCGGCGACCGCCGTGCCGCCATTGCCGAGGCCATGCGGATGGCGGGCGCCAGCGATATCGTGCTGATTGCCGGCAAGGGGCATGAACAGGGACAGATCATTGGTCGCGGGGCCGATGTGCGGGTTTTGCCATTCGACGACGTGGCGGTTGCGCGGGAATGCGCCGGGGAGAAGGCATGATGGTGGTAAGAGCGCGGATCATGGATTGGCCGGCGGTGGCAGAAGACAACCTGCCCCGCGCGCTGTGGAGCGCCGCAGAGATTGCGGCGGCAACCGGCGGGGTGGCCTCTGGCGACTTCCTGATTTCCAATGTCGCCACCGATTCGCGCGAGATTGTCGAGGGCGGGCTGTTTGTCGCCATGCGCGGCGAGGCGATGGATGGGCACAAATTCATCGCCACCGCGTTTGATCATGGCGCGACCGCCGCCATCGTCGAGCGGCCGATTGATCAGCCGCATGTGCTGGTCAAAGACAGTTTTGCCGCGTTGCAGGCCTTGGCCCGCGCGGCGCGCGACCGGGTATTGCCCACGACGCGGATCATCGGCGTGACCGGATCTGTCGGCAAAACCAGCGTCAAAGAAGCGATCTTTGCCGCCTTGGACCGTTCCAGCCTTGGCCGGGCACATCGCTCGGTGAAAAGCTATAACAACCACGTTGGGGTGCCGCTGAGCCTGGCGCGGATGCCGGTGCGGACGAAATACGGCATCTTCGAAATGGGGATGAACCACGCGGGCGAGATCGCCGGGCTAACCACACAGGTTCGGCCGCATGTCGCGGTGATCACCAATATCGCGCCGGCGCATATCGAAAACCTGGGGTCGGAGGCGGCGATCGCCGCGGCCAAGGCGGAGATTTTCGCAGGTTTGCAAGCGGGGGGCACCGCGGTGATCCCAGCCGATAGCGAATATTTTGCCGCCTTGCGCGATGCGGCTGTGGCGCGTGGGGCCAAGGTGGTCTCGTTTGGCCGGGCGGCCCATGCCGATGTGCGGTTGCTCGATGCTTTGCCCGGAATGTTGGGCGGGACGTTGATTACCGCCGATCTGGGCGATGCGCGGCTGTGCTATACGGTGGCCGCGCCTGGTGAGCATTGGGTGATCAATTCGTTGGCCGTGATGGCGGCGGTGCGCGCGGTGGGCGGCGACCTGGGCGCGGCGGGGCTGGCCTTGGCCGAAATGCAGGGCATGGCCGGGCGCGGCGCAAGGATCGACATTATCACGCCCGATGGCGGCAAGGCGCTGTTGATCGATGAAAGTTATAATGCCAATCCGGCCTCGATGCGGTCTACTTTGGCTGTTCTGGGCCATAGCCCGGCGCAGCGGCGGATCGCGGTGTTGGGGTCGATGAAGGAATTGGGCGATTTCGCGCCCGGACTGCATGCCGCGCTGGTGGAACCGATTGTCGAGGCTGGCGTTGATTTTGCGCTGCTGGTCGGCCCGGAAATGGTCGCGCTGGCCGAGGAGTTGGGGAAATCACGCAATTCTTCGCTTGGCAAGGGGCTGGCCTTCGCCCATTGCGCCAATGTGGATGAGGCGCGTGTTGCGCTGGCGGATTTCGGTCTGATCGGTGGTGATGCGATCCTTATCAAGGGGTCGAATTCGGTGGGGCTCGGCGCGTTGGTCGCAACCCTGGCCGGCAAATAGACGGTTGCGGAGCGTCAATGCTGTACCTGCTTGCCCAATGGTTTCATTTTCCGGGTGTGACCAATCTCATCCGATACCAGACGTTCCGTGCCGGGGCGGCGCTGGCGACGGCGTTGCTGATTGCCTTGGTGATCGGGCCGCGCTTTATCGACATGCTGCGATCGCGGCAGGGCAAGGGGCAGCCGATCCGCGAGGATGGGCCAAAGTCCCATTTGGCCAAGCGGGGCACGCCGACGATGGGCGGGCTGATGATGCTGATCGCGCTGTTGGGCTCCATCGTGCTGTGGATGGATTTGGCCAACCCGCTGGTTTGGGCGTGTATCGCGGTGACGGTCGGCTTTGGGGTGATCGGTTTCCTTGACGATTATGACAAGGTGACCAAGCGGTCGACCAAAGGCGTATCCAGCCGGGCGCGCCTGATCGCCGAATTCGCGGTGGCGGGCGTCGCGTCGTGGATCATGGTCGCGCATATCGGCTCGACCAACCTTTATGTGCCGTTTTTCAGCCATATCTACATTCCGCTCGGGCCGTTTTATTTTCTGTTTGCCGCCTTTGTGATTGTGGGGGCGGGCAATGCGGTCAACCTGACCGATGGGCTGGACGGCCTCGCGACTATGCCGGTGATCA
This sequence comes from uncultured Sphingomonadales bacterium, assembly GCA_903858875.1. GTDB lineage: Bacteria > Pseudomonadota > Alphaproteobacteria > Sphingomonadales > Sphingomonadaceae > Novosphingobium. The sequence goes on along the minus strand of CAIOKP010000133.1, from coordinate 35,360 downwards.
TCGCTGCAGGTGCCTTTGCGATCATCGCCTATGTCGATGGGCGCGTTGATTATGCACATTATCTGGGCATTCCGCATGTGCAGGGCGCGGGCGACCTCGCCATTCTATGTGCGGCGATCATGGGGGCGGGGCTTGGCTTTTTGTGGTTCAACGCGCCGCCGGCCGCGGTGTTCATGGGGGATACAGGCAGCCTCGCCCTGGGCGGCGCGCTGGGGGCGATTGCGGTGGCGGCGCATCATGAAATCGTGCTGGCGATTGTCGGCGGGTTGTTTGTGATGGAAGCGGCCTCGGTCATTATCCAGGTGTTTTTCTATAAGCGGACCGGCAAACGGGTGTTTCGCATGGCGCCCATTCACCACCATTTCGAACAAAAGGGCTGGGCCGAACCCACGGTGGTTATCCGGTTCTGGATTGTGTCGATTGTGCTGGCGTTGATCGGCCTGTCGACGTTGAAGCTGCGGTGATGGACAGGGCATGATCACTTCGCCCACCTTTGCTGGCAAACATTACGCCGTTTTGGGTCTTGCACGCTCGGGGCTGGCATCGGTTGCCGCGTTGGTAGCGGGCGGTGCAAAAGTTACGGCATGGGACGCGCGCGAGGAGCCGCGGGCGTTTGTGGCCGCCGCGCATGATGGCGCAGTGGAATTGGCCGACCCTTGCCTGATCGACCTGACTGGATTTGCCGGCGTGGTGGTGTCGCCCGGCGTGCCGATCAACCGCCATCCGATCGCTGATGCGGCGCGGGCGGCCGATGTGCCGCTGATCTGCGACATCGAACTGTTTGCGCAGAGCCGCGATGCCTTGCCACCGCATAAGGTGATCGGCATCACCGGCACCAATGGCAAATCGACCACGACGGCGCTGACGACGCATCTGTTGACCGTTGCGGGTGTGCCGGCCTTGATGGGCGGCAATATTGGCCTGCCGATTTTGGGGCAGGTGCCTTTGCCGGCGGGCGGCGTCTATGTGCTCGAATTGTCGAGCTATCAGATTGATTTGACGCTGCGGCTTGATTGCGATGTGGCGATGTTGCTGAACCTGTCGCCCGACCATCTCGATCGGTACGAGGGCTATGCCGGCTATGTCGCGGCCAAGACGCGGTTGTTCGGGATGCAGGCCTTTGGGCATCTGGCGATTGTCGACCACCGGGCCGAGATGGACGAAGATGTGATGCGCGACGCGCCCGATGGGCAGCCGTTTCAGTTCATCGATGGGGTCGATTTGCCGGGGCAGCAGTCTGATTGGCCCAGCTTGCAAGGGCCGCATAATCGCGCGAACGCTGCCGCGGCGGTGGCCGCTGTGCGCCAAATGGGCATCGATGATGCGGTGATTGAGCGCGGGTTGAAGAGCTTTCGCGGGCTACCGCACCGGATGGAACAGGTGGGCGAGGCCAACGGCGTTATCTTCATCAATGATTCCAAGGCGACCAACCCGGCGTCGGCCGCCCCCGCGCTGGCCGCGTTTCCGCCAAAGGTGCCCGGCGGGCATCGGCGTATCCATTGGATTTTGGGCGGCCTGCCCAAGGGCGATGACCTCGATGAATGCGCGCCGTTTTTCGGCAATGTCGCCGCCGCCTACACGATCGGCGATGCGGGGCAGCGGTTTGCCGAGATCCTGACTGACCGCGTGCCCGTTACCCGCAGCGAGATGATGTGCGAGGCCATCCGCCAGGCGATCGAGGTCGCATCGCCGGGCGATGTCGTGCTGTTGTCCCCCGCCTGTGCCAGTTTCGATCAGTTCCGCGACTATGAAGCACGCGGCGATGCTTTTCGCCAGATTGTCGAAGTGTTGACCGGCGAGGACGCCAACGCCGCCGATTGCACCAACTTGCCGGGAGCGAGCACCTGATGGCGAGCCAGCCTGCCACCGACCAAGCCCCGTATGTGCCCGGCGCCAACCGCGCCGCCGCCCGCCCGCGCCGTACAAAGCGCAGCGAGTGGGCGATCTGGTTGCGCGAGATTGACCGCGTCTTGCTGTTGCTGGTGCTGGCGCTGATGGCAATTGGCACGCTGGCGGTGGCGGCGGCCAGTCCGGCCAGCGCACGCCGTCTGTCGACCGCCAGAGTGCGGCTCGACGATTTGTATTTCTTTTTTCCGCATTTGCGCTGGCAGGCGTTCGGCTTGTTGACGATGCTTATCGCATCGCGCCTGAGCCGTGAAAATGCCCGGCGGGCCGGGATCGTGCTGGGCTTTGCGATGTTGGGCGCCTTGGCGCTGGTGCCGATCATGGGCAGCACGGTGAATGGCGCGAAACGCTGGCTCAACCTTGGTTTCTCGCTCCAGCCGTCGGAGTTTTTGAAGCCCGCCTTTGCCATCACGCTGGCGTGGATATTGTCGTGGCGGTTGCGCGATCCGAAATTGCCGGTGATGATGATTTGCTTTGGGATCATGGTCGTCGTTGCCGCTTTATTGATGGCGCAGCCGGATCTTGGGTCAACCATCCTGTTTGGTTGCGTGTGGTTCGTGCTGATGCTGTTGGCGGGCCTGTCGGTGCGCTGGATTGCCGGGGCTGGCGCGGCCAGCGTGCTGGGATTGGGCGCGGCCTACATGTTTTACGCCAATGCGCGGCATCGTATCGACGCGTTCCTCGGCGGCGGCACCGCGTTTGATCAGGTGGACCTTGCCCGCCATACGTTGGTCGCCGGTGGCTGGACCGGCAGCGGGCTGTGGCTTGGCACCAAGAAGCTGGGGCTGCCCGAGGCGCATACCGACTATATTTTTTCGGTGATCGGTGAAGAGTTCGGCCTGCTGATGTGTGGCTTGGTGGTGGTGCTGTATTTCGCGATCATTGCGCGCGTGTTGGTCCGGCTGAGCGATGAGGAAGACCTGTTTTCCGTGTTTGCCGCGACCGGCCTTGTCGCGCAATTGGGCGGGCAGGCGTTCATCAATATCCTCGTCAACCTGCAACTGTTCCCGTCCAAGGGGATGACCTTGCCGCTGATTTCCTATGGCGGGTCTTCGACCATCGCGTTGTGTCTGAATGTGGGTTTCCTGCTCGCCATTACGCGGCGTAACCCCTATCTAAAACACGCCCCCTTTGCCAAGAAGGGGCAGGTCCCCACAGTGATGAGCCTGTTCAAATGAGCGCGCAAAACCATCCCCCGATTTCCCGCCACTATGTGTTGGCCGCTGGCGGTACCGGGGGCCATTTGATCCCGGCATTTGCGCTGGCGGGCGAATTGGTGCGGCGCGGTCATCATGTCGCGTTGATCACCGATGCGCGCGGCGCGGCTATCCCGGGCAAGCCCGAGTACCTTACTGCGCATATCCTGCCCGCCGGGCGTGTGCAGGGGATGAACCCGCTGAATTGGCTGCGCGGGCTGCGGGCAATTTGGCAGGGGCGGCAAATGGCGCTGCGCCTGTTCGAGAGTTTTGAGCCCAGCGCGGTGATCGGCTTTGGCGGTTATCCGGCCTTGCCGGCGCTGTTGGCGGCGACATCGGCGGGCATCCCGTCGGTTGTGCATGAACAAAATGCGGTGCTGGGGCGGGTCAATCGTTTTCTCGCCGGGCGGGTTGGGGCGATGGCCACGGCCTATGCCTATGTTGACCGATTGGGCGACAAATATGCGCATAAGGTGCATCTGGTTGGCAATCCCGTGCGGCCAGAGGTGCTGGCGTTGCGCGATCAGCCGTTCCCGCCGTTTACCGAGGATGGCCTGTTGCGCGTGCTGGTGACCGGCGGCAGTCAGGGCGCGCGGGTGCTGTCCGAGGTGGTGCCCGATGGACTGGCGATGCTGGCGCCGGCCTTGCGCACCCGGTTGCAAGTGACGCAGCAATGCCGCCCCGAAGATATCGCCGCCGTGCGCGCCCGCTATGCCGGACATGACATTCCGGCGGAACTCGGCACCTATTTCGAGGATATGGCCGAGCGTCTGGCCGACGCGCATCTGTTCATCGGTCGCGCGGGCGCCAGCACGATCGCCGAGTTGACCGCGGTGGGGCGCCCGGCGATCCTCGTGCCATTGCCGATTGCCACCGACGACCATCAGGCGGCCAATGCGCGCGAAATGGTCGCCGCGGGCGGCGCGCGTTCGATCCGGCAGGACAAGTTTACCGCCGTGGAATTGGCCAAGCAGATTCAGGCATTGGCCATGCGTCCCGACACATTGGCCAATGCGGCCCATGCGGCATGGAATTGTGGCCACCCCCGCGCCGCCGAAGACCTTGCCGATCTGGTCGAGAGTTTTGGCGGTGCGCCATTGATGGACGTGATCCGGGTCGGTCGATCGGCCGAAGCGCGGATGCAGGAGCAAGTAGCATGAAGGGTGTCGCAACCGACATCGGCACCATCCATTTCGTCGGCATCGGCGGCATCGGCATGTCGGGCATTGCAGAAGTGATGGCCAACCTCGGCTACACCGTGCAGGGGTCGGACATTGCCGAGGGCTATGTCGTTGAGGGCCTGCGCGCGCGCGGCATCAAGGTGATGATCGGCCATGCCGCTGAAAACATTGGCGATGCGGCGGTGGTGGTGACCAGCACGGCGGTCAAGCGCGACAATCCCGAAGTGGTCGCCGCATTGGAACACCGCATTCCGGTGGTGCGCCGCGCCGAAATGCTGGCTGAACTGATGCGGTTGAAGAACACCGTGGCCGTCGCCGGCACCCATGGCAAGACGACGACGACCAGCATGGTGGCCGCGCTGCTTGATGCGGGCGGCGTCGATCCGACGGTGATCAACGGCGGCATCATCAATTCCTATGGCTCGAACGCCCGCCTCGGCGCCAGCGACTGGATGGTCGTCGAGGCGGATGAGAGCGATGGCTCGTTCCTGCGGCTGGACGGCACGATTGCGGTGGTGACCAATATCGATCCGGAGCACCTCGACCACTATGGCTCGTTCGAGCGGGTGAAGGATTGCTTCGTCGAATTTATTGAAAACGTGCCGTTTTATGGCGCGGCGGTGCTGTGCATCGACCATCCGGTGGTGCAGGCGATCATCCCCAAGGTGCGCGACCGCCGGGTCATCACCTATGGTTTTTCGGCGCAGGCCGACGTGCGGGGCGAGGGTGTGACGCCCTATCCCGGCGGCAATCGTTTTACCGCCGTATTGCGCGCCCGTGATGGCAGTTTTCGCCGGATCGAGGGCATCGAAATGCCGATGCCGGGCCGGCACAACGTGCAAAATGCGCTGGCGGCGGTGGCTGTCGCGGTCGAAATGGGCGTGGCCGATGAAGTGATCCGCACCGGCTTTGCCAAATTCGGTGGGGTCAAGCGGCGCTTTACCAAGGTCGGCGAAGTGGCCTTGCCGGGCGGCGATCCGGTGGCGATCATCGACGATTACGGCCACCACCCGGTCGAAATCCGCGCCGTGCTGTCCGCCGCGCGCGAAGGGGTCAAGGGTCGCGTGATCGCGGTGGTGCAACCGCATCGGTTTAGCCGTCTGCGCGACCACATGGATGAATTTGCCGCCGCGTTTAACGACGCCGACATCGTCTATGCAGCGCCAGTCTATCCAGCGGGCGAGGCGCCGATCGCAGGTGTCGACAGCGCCGCAATGGTCGAAGGCATCAAGGAACGCGGCCATCGCAGCGCGCATCTGATCGCAGGCGCCGATGCCTTGGCGACGGTGTTGGCCGGGGTGATCCAGCCGGGCGATATGGTCGTGTGCCTGGGCGCGGGCGATATTACCAAATGGGCGGCGGGCCTCGCGCCCGCGATTGCCGCCGCTGCAAAGGGCGCATGATGACGTTTGAAATGCCCCCTGTGGCGGGCAAGCTGACGCCTAATGCACCGCTTGCGCCGCTGGTGTGGTTCAAGAGCGGCGGCGTGGCCGAATGGCTGTTTGAGCCGAAAGATACCGCCGATCTGTGCCGGTTTCTCGAACACTTGCCGCCCGATATGCCGGTGATGGCGCTGGGGCTGGGCAGTAACCTGATCGTGCGTGATGGCGGGGTGGCCGGCGTCGTGGTGCGGCTGGGCAAGGCGTTTGCGCGCGTTGCGGCGGTGGATACCACCACGCTGGAATGCGGCGGCGGGGCGAGCGGCATTCTGGTATCCTCCACCGCGCGCGATCATGGCATTGCGGGGTTGGAGTTTCTGCGCTCGATCCCCGGCACGGTCGGTGGTTTTGTCCGCATGAACGGTGGGGCCTATGGGCGCGAGGTCAAGGATATACTCGTCGATTGCGACGTGGTGATCCGCAGCGGCGAGATCGCGACTTTGCCGCTGTCGGAATTGAACTATACCTATCGGCATTCGGATCTGACCGACGGCTGTTTCGTTGTGGCCGCGCGGTTTCGTGGGGCCCCCGGCGATCCGGCGATCATTCAGGCCGAGATGGACCGCATCAGCGCCAGTCGCGAGGCGAGCCAGCCATTGCGGTCGAAAACCGGCGGGTCGACATTTAAGAACCCGGATGGCGGCAAGGCGTGGGAACTGGTCGACAAGGCGGGCTGTCGCGGGCTGACGCTGGGCGGGGCGCAGGTTTCGGAAAAACACACGAATTTCCTGATCAACACCGGCGAGGCAACCAGCGGCGAAATCGAGGCGCTGGGCGAGGAAGTGCGCCGGCGGGTGCAGGCGCATTCCGGTGTGGAACTGGAATGGGAAATCAAGCGAGTAGGAAAGCCGGAGTGAGCGTTTCACAACCTTTGCCCAAACTTCACGTTGCGGTCCTGATGGGCGGCTGGTCGAGCGAGCGGCCGGTGTCGTTGATGAGCGGCAATGGCGTGGCGGACGCGCTGGAGCAGCGCGGCCATCGGGTGACGCGGATCGATATGGGACGCGATGTGGCGGTCAAGTTGGTCGAGGCGAAGTCCGATGTGGTGTTCAACGCGCTGCACGGCTGTCCCGGTGAGGATGGCACGGTGCAGGGGATGATGGACCTGATGGGGCTGACCTATACCCATTCGGGGCTGACGTCCTCGGTGATCGCCATCGACAAGGAACTGACCAAACAGGCCTTGGTGCCGCATGGCATTCCGATGCCGGGCGGGCGCATCGTCAAAAGTGCCGAACTTTTCGAAGGTGACCCCTTGCCGCGCCCCTATGTGGTAAAGCCGGTCAATGAAGGATCGAGTGTTGGCGTCGCCATTGTCACCGACCAGGGCAACTATGGCCATCCGATCAGCCCCGATGCCGTCGGTCCGTGGCAGGTTTTCCCCGAATTGATGGCCGAGCCATTTATTCGTGGTTTGGAGTTAACTACCGCTGTTTTGGGCGATTGTGCGCTATGCGTCACCGAATTGAAGCCTAAAACCGGCTTTTACGATTTCGAAGCCAAGTATACTGACGGATTGACCGAGCATGTCTGTCCGGCGCACATCCCCGACGAGATTACCGAGGCGTGCAAGGATATTGCCCTGCGCGCCCATCAGTTGTTGGGGTGCCGGGGCACGAGCCGGTCGGATTTCCGCTGGGATGATACGCAAGGGGTCGATGGTTTGTTCCTGTTGGAGGTCAATACCCAGCCGGGGATGACGCCCTTGTCGCTGGTGCCCGAACAGGCGCGCCATTGCGGCATGGATTACCCCAGCCTGGTCGAGGCGATCATTGCCGAGGCGCTGTCCGATGCCGCTGCCATGGCGGCGGCGAAGGCATGAGCCAGACCATCCGGCGAGGCGGGGCCAATGCCCGGCGCGTGGCCGCCAAGGCCAGTTCCGCCCGCAAGGTGGAAGTCGCGCGTGCGCGTACCGGATCTCTGCTGGATACCGCGATGGGTCTGTTGCCTTTTTCCGAGGCGCAACTGCATCGTATTTTCCTGATCGTTATTCTGTGCGCGGCGGCGGCTTTGCTGTGGCTGGTGGTCAGCTTGGCGGGGGTACCCGCGATGGCCGAGGAGCAGGTCGCGACAATGGCGGCGCAGGCCGGTTTCGAAGTGCGCCGGGTCGAGGTGCATGGCGTCAAGCATCTGAACGAGCTCAAGGTCTATGAGCGCGTTTTGAGCCAGCATAACCGAGCGATGACGCAGATCGACCTTGCCGCGATCCGGGCTGATTTGTTGCAATTGAACTGGGTCGATGATGCGCGCGTATCGCGCCAATTGCCCGATGCGTTGGTGATCGACATTGTCGAGCGCAAGGCCCACGCCGTGATGCGGGTCAAGGGCGACAATGGCGGCGACAGCTTTGTGTTGATCGATGCGACGGGGCATGAGCTGGAATCGATAGCGCCGGCGCGGGTGCATGGCCGGATGGTGCTGGCAGGGGCAGGGGCTGAGGTCAAAGTGGCGGCGCTGGCCAGCCTCCTTGATGCCGCGCCCGCGATGCGGCCACAGGTGGCGGAGGCCGAATGGGTTGGCCATCGCCGCTGGAACCTGACATTCAAGACCGGCCAGATGCTGGCATTGCCGGAGGGCGAGCCGGAATCGGCCAAGGCGTTGGTGTCCTTTGCGCGGCTGGACGGTACCAACCGGTTGATCGGTGGGCAGGTGATGGCGTTCGATATGCGCACGCCTGACCGTATCTATATGCGTGTGCCGGGCCGCACTGCCGACGGTGCGGCGCCGGTTGGCGTTGCGGCCAGTGCCCCGGCGCATGTCGCCAGTGCCCCGGCGCATGTCGCCAGCGCGGATGCCGGCGATGCCAAGCCTGCCGCCGCCCACAAGCCTGCGACCAAGGACAAGCCCTGATGAACGCACCGCGCATTACACGCGTGTTTGGCGCGGTGAACATTGGGTCATTCCGCATCTCGGCGTTGATCGCCGGACGGTCGGAAAGTGGCGAGATGATCGTGCTGGGGTCGGCCCACCGCGCGGCGCAGGGGGTGAAGCGCGGCTATGTCACCGATATGCACGCGGCGACCTATGCGGTGCGCGATGCGATCGAGCGCGCCGAAAAAATGGCCAATACCAGCGTGTCGAGCGTGTGGATCGGCTGTTCGGGCGCGGGCCTTGCCAGCCAAATCGCGCAGGTCGAGATCGATATCGGTGGACGGCGGATCGAGCCTGACGACATTCAGCATCTGCTGATTTCGGCGCGCGAAGTGATCCAGCCCGATGGGCGCATGGTGCTGCACGCCCAACCGGCGCATTACACGCTGGATGGCGCGCATGGCATCGCCAATCCCAAGGGGTTGCATGCCGAGCGGCTGGGCGTTGATATTCACGTGATGCTGGCCGATGGCGCGCCGATCCGCAACCTGACCGAGGCGGTGCAGAACGCCCATCTCGAGGTCGAGGCCGTGGTCGCCAGCCCGATCGCCGCCGCCTATGCCTGCCTGAGCGCGGAAGAGCGCGAATTGGGCGTGGCATTGGTCGAGTTTGGCGCGGAGGTCACGACCGTGTCGGTTCATGCCGCCGGCATGTTGCTCGGCCTGTCGAGCATTCCGATGGGGTCAGGCGACATCACTGATGCCATCGCTGGCGCCTTTGGCATCCGCCGCTTTCAGGCAGAGCGGTTGAAATGCGTCAACGGTTCGGCGATCGCCAGCCCAGCCGACCACCGCGAGATGATCCCCGTCCATGGACCGGGTGACGATTTCAGTGGCCAGTTGGCGCGACATGCCGATGACAAGAATCGCATCCCGCGGGCCGAACTGATCAGCGTGATTACCGGTCAGCTCGGCAAGTTGATGGATGAAATTTCGCGCGTGCTGAAAGGCATGGGCTTTTCCGGCGCGCGGGGTGCTCAGGTGGTGTTCACCGGCGGCGGCGCAGAGCTGGCCGGCCTTGCTGATTTTGCGCAAGGGGCGTTGGGCCGACCGGTGCGGATTGGGCGGCCGATGGCGCTGAAGGGTCTGCCCGAAGCCCATGCGACTCCGGGTTTCTCGACACTGGCGGGGTTGGTGCAATATGCTGCGGCCGATCCGCTCGACATTCGGACGCTCGGCGGTGTGCGTGGTGGGCCGCGCAAGGCGGGTGGATTGGGGCTGGCGACCCGTGTGTTCCATGCTTTGAAAGAATATTTTTGAATAATAGCGCATTTGTACCATCGGCATAGCGCGCCACTGTGGACAAATGACAAAACCGCTTTGATTCACCGAGTCGAACCGTGCATTTTAAAATCAGAGGGTCTGCATCCCAATGTAGATCTGGCAGGAGTAAGGCAATGAGCATTAATATCGGTCCGCCCGCCGTCGAGGAGCTGCGCCCGCGCATCACCGTGATCGGGGTTGGCGGTGCCGGCGGCAACGCCATCGCCAACATGATCCGTGCGGAGATCGAAGGCGTCAATTTCGTCGTGGCGAACACCGACGCACAGGCGCTGAACAATTCGATTGCAGAGCATCGGATCCAGTTGGGGCCTGATATTACGCAGGGTCTCGGCGCAGGTTCGCGCCCCGAAGTGGGTCGTGCGGCCGCCGAGGAAACGCTGAACGACATCGACCGGCTGCTGGATGGGGTGCATATGTGCTTCATCGCCGCCGGTATGGGGGGCGGTACGGGTACTGGCGCGGCGCCAGTGATCGCCAAGGCGGCGCGCGAAAAGGGCGTGTTGACCGTTGGTGTGGTGACCAAGCCGTTCCTGTTCGAAGGCACGCGCCGGATGCGTAGCGCCGAGGCGGGTATCGAGGAGCTGCAAAAGCACGTCGATACGCTGATTGTCATTCCGAACCAGAATCTGTTCCTGGTGGCCAAGGCCGAGACGACCTTCAAGGAAGCGTTCCAGCTGGCCGATGAAGTGTTGCAGCAGGGCGTTCGCTCGATCACCGATTTGATGGTCATGCCGGGCCTGATCAACCTCGATTTTGCCGACGTCCGTTCGGTGATGGCCGAGATGGGCAAGGCCATGATGGGCACCGGCGAGGGTGAAGGCCCCAACCGTGCGCTCGAAGCCGCGGAGCGGGCCATTGCCAATCCGTTGCTCGACGGTGTGTCGATGCAGGGTGCCAAGGGTGTTATCATCTCGATCATCGGCGGCGACGATATGAAGCTGCTCGAAGTCGATGAGGCGGCCAACCACATCCGTGAACTGGTCGATCCCAACGCCAACATCATCTGGGGCAGCGCGTTCAACCCCGATTTGCAGGGCAAGATCCGTGTGTCGGTGGTCGCCACCGGCATCGAGCAGACCGCTGGTCAGGCCGAAGAAGCCGCGCGGCCCTTCTCGATGCAGACAGCGCGTGGCCCGGCGCGTCCGGGTGTTTCGACCCCTGCGGCCATGCCGCAAGCCGCAGCTGCGCGGCCTGTTATGCCCGCGCCCGCGCCGGCGCCCGCGCCAGTCTACGAAGCGCCAGTGGTGCATGAGCCATTTGTCGCCGCACAGCCTGCGCCGATGCAGGACGAGCCGTTTGAGCTTGGTGCGACGCATGAAGCGCCCGCAGCGCCTTTGCGTCAGGATCCGGTCTATCAGCAGGCTTCGGCCCCTGTGCCGCAATCTTCGCACGATGAACTGTTGCTCGATGCCAGCCGTCTGGCCGAAGACGACGCCCCGATCATTTCGCGCCGCCGTCAGATCGTTCCGGAAGCGCCGATCGAGCCCGCACCGCGGATCTCGCATGGTCACGATCATGCCGCACGGCCCGCTGCCAGCGGCACGTTGTTCGAGCGCATGGCCAATCTGACCGGCCGGCGCAAGGATGAGGACGATGATGGCGACGACGACGGCGGCGCAGTCAATATCCCGCGTTTCCTTGGGCGTCAGAACAACCAGTAATCAGCGAATGGCCCGTCAGGGCTTCGCTCGATTGCGAAATTAGGCCCGGTTGCATGACCGCATTTTGCGTAAATAAGCGCCGCCCCCGTGATCACGGGTGGCGGCGCCACGCCTTTGTCGGTGCGGCAATGGTGGCTCTTTGCGGTACGGCGGTGGCGGGGTCGGCTTTGGCCGTGCCGGTCGCCACGGGACGGGGGGGCGCCTTGCCGGCATCGGTCGGGGCGACATCGTCATCCGTGCTGCCAGCCGCCGCGTCGATGGACCAGTCCACGTCTGCCGCGACCGCGATGCCGGTGGTACAGCCCTTGCCGGAAGCCGCTGACCCGCATCGCGCGCTGTCTTTGGCCCTGGCGCGATTGGCGCGCAATCCGCGCGACATCGAGGCGTTGCAACAGGCCGGTGATGCCGCGCTGGCGTTGGGCGATGTTCAGGCTGCGATTGGGTTTTTGTCGCGGGCCGATCGCCTGTTGCCTTACAGCCCGCGGATCATGGCTGGTCTCGCCTCGGCGCGTTTGCGTGGGCAGGACCCGGTCACCGCGATCGCGCTGTACGAGGATGCTGCCAATAGCGGTGCGTTGAACGGCGAGCAGATTGCCGATCGTGGTCTGGCCTATGATCTGGTCAGCGATAATGCCACCGCGCAGCGCTATTATCGCGAAGCGCTGGCGGCAGGGGCCGGGGACGAGGCGGCGCGGCGTTTGGCGTTGAGCCTGGCGATCATGGGCGACCGGCGCGCGGTCGAAGTGGTGCTTGCGCCATTGTTGCAAAAGCAGGATCGTGCCGCGTGGCGTATCCGGGCATTTGCCTTTGCCATCCTCGGCCGTGAGGAAGAAGCCGTGGCGATTGCCAATTCGACCATGCCGCCCGAACTGGCGACCGCGATGGCGCCCTATTTGCGCTATATGCGCAAGTTGACCCCGGCGCAGCAGGCCGCAGCGGCCAACCTTGGCTGGTTTCCGCAGGCATCGCAGATCGGCCAGGAAAACCCGCGGATCGCGGAATGGATTGCCAGCCACGGGATCAATCGGCTGGCGATTGTCGATGCGCCGCTGGTGCCCGCGGGCGAGCCGCTCGGGGCCAAAGCGACCAAGGTGGCCGACGCTCGCAAGGACCGGCGCAAGCCCAAGCCACAGCCCGCACCCGAAGCGATGGCCGAGGCTGCGCCGCCGGAACCCACCCCATCGCGCGAGGCGGGCGCACCGGTGCCGGTTGAACTGGCCTCAGCAGAAGCCGATACGCCGCCGGCGCGCAAGCCGGCGTCGTCGCAGCCGAAGCTGACACCGACCCCGCAGCCGAAGCTGGCCGTTGCGCCGCCACTGGCCCGCGTGGCCACGACTACGACACCGTCGGTGACGGCGTTCGACCTTGCCAAGGTCACGCCCGCGCCGGTTCGTGCGACCCCGATGCCCGAGGCCAAGGCTGACGTTGCGCCAACGCCAGAGCAAAAGCCGGAAACCCGGGCTGTGGTGGTTGCTTCGGCGCCGGTTGGCGCGCCTGCGCCCAAACCCACGCCAAGGGTCGCCCCGGTGCGCAAAGCGAGCTTTGCCGAATTGTTCGAGGAATTTGGCAAGGCGCCCACTGCCGCGACGCCGACCGCTGGCGCTGTGGATATTCGCAAGATTTCGGCGCCGCGCCCCGCACCCAAGGCACCGCCGCCGCCGGCCTATCCCAGCCGCATATGGGTGCAGGTGGGCGTTGGCCGGGATGCCGATCGCATTGCGTTTGATTGGCGCAAGCTGACCCGCGACGCCCCGGATTTGTTCAAGGCGCACAAGCTCTATGTGTCTGAATGGGGACGGACGAACCGATTGTTGATTGGGCCGTTTGAGACTGAGGCTGCAGCCAAAGCCTATAACGACAAGCTGCACAAGGCGGATCGCGAGGGGTCATTCGTGTGGATCAGCCCGACCGGCCAGGTGGTCGATTCTCTCGACGGCAAGTAGGGGAATCACCCGGGGGTCGGACGCGAATGGTCGCGGAAGGCGGTTTTCCACAAGCTGTAAACAGGGTTGTGCGGTTATGCGCAGCCATGTGTTTACCCATACTTGTGCGACGCGGCGGGCATCGCCCATCCATCGCAGCGATGATGGACCAATCCAGTGTCCCGGGATCAGGTTGAGTATGATGAGAGCAGGCGAGAGCGAAAACGGCCGGCACGAAGACTGCGCGCCGGTCGAGATGCTCGGACAATTGTTCGACGCGCGGGGCTGGAACTATGAATTTGTCGGCGAGGACGAATTTACCGGCGAAGTGCAGGGCAGTTGGGCCACCTATCAATTGCGCGGCATCTGGCGGGCGGAGGACAATGTGCTCCAACTGCTGTGCCTGCCCGACATCCGGGTGTCCGATGACAAGCGGGCGGCGATGTTCGAGGTGCTGGGCCTGATCAACGAACAATTGTGGCTGGGGCATTTCGACATCTGGTCGAACAATGCGGTGCTGCTTTATCGCCACGGGCTGATGCTCGGCGATGACGGGCTGTTGAGCCTGGCGCAGGCGCAGATGTTGGTCGAGGTCGCCGTCGAGGAATGCGACCGGTTTTACCCGGCTTTCCAGTTCATCCTGTGGGGCGACAAAAGTCCCGCCGATGCTTTGGCCAGCGCGCTGGTCGATGCCGCGGGGGAGGCGTGAGATGAGCATTCCCGCTTGGCCGGTCACAGTGTTGATCATTGGTTGCGGCAATATGGGCGGTGCGATGCTGACCGGATGGTTGCGCGCGGGCGTGCCGGCGGAGCGGTTCACGGTGGTCGATCCCGGACTGCCGGAGGCGCCGGCGGGCGTTGAACTGTTGCGCGGTTTGCCGATGGATGGCCGGGTGTTCGACGTGATGCTGCTCGGAGTAAAGCCGCAAGCGTTGGATGGCGTGGCCCCGGCGCTGACCGCGTTGGCGGGCCCCGATACGGTGGTGCTGTCGATTTTGGCCGGGGTGGAACTGGCCAGCCTGTCGCTGCGGTTTGCGCAGGCGCGGGGAATTTTGCGCGTGATGCCCAACCTGTCGGCAGCGGTCGGCAAATCGCCGATGGGCGTGGCGGCGATGGGGCTGGACCATGCCGCGCGGGATAGTGCGATGGCGTGGCTGGCGCCGTTGGGCGCGCCGGAATGGGTCGCCGAGGAATTGTTTGACGCGGTGACGGCGTTGGCGGGCTGTGGTCCGGCGTTTGTCTATCGCTTTATCGATGCCTTGGCGGCGGGCGGTGTGGCGCTGGGCCTCGATAGTGATCAGTCGTTGCGACTGGCGCAGGCGACGGTCGATGGCGCGGCGGCGCTGGCGGCATCGTCGCCGACACCGCCGGGCGAGTTGGCGCGGCGCGTCGCCAGCCCGGGTGGATCGACGCAGGCGGGGCTGGATGTGCTCGATGCCGATGCGGCTTTGGCGCGGTTGATTGCAGCGACGATGGCGGCGGCGCGCGATCGCAATGCCGAAATGGGGGCGGCGGCGCGCGGGGCTGCGGCATAAATTCGCCCCGCCGGTGACGCTTGCGGCAAATTGATACGCTTTTTACGCGCGGTTTCGCTTGAAACCTGCGGGGATACGCACGATATTCAATCCACGAGCGCCTGCGGCCTTTCCGTCAGGCGCCAATATGGAGTGTGACCAATGGCCATCTGGAATGACCCCCAGCCCACGCAGACGGGCTTCGGTGCGTCTTCGGGGATGAATGCTGGATTTGTGCAGGGTGCGGCGCTGGACGCTGGCCTGCGCAAATACATGCTGTCGATCTACAATTACATGACCTCGGGCATCCTGCTGTCGGGCGTGGTGGCGCTGTTGTTTGCGCAATCGGGCATGGCGGAGCAGGTGTTTCACACCCCGCTGCGCTGGCTGATTGCGCTGGCGCCGCTCGGTTTCGTGTTCGCGATGAGCGCGGGCATGGGCCGGATGGCCACGAGCACGCTGCAAGCTTGCTTCTGGGGCTTTTCGGTGGCGATGGGTCTGTCGATGTCGGCGATCTTCCTCGTTTATACCGGCCCGTCGATTGCGGCGACGTTCTTTGCAACGGCTGGCGCCTTTGCCGGGCTTAGCCTCGTCGGCTACACGACCAAGCGCAGCCTGTCGGCGATGGGCAGCTTTTTGATCATGGGCCTGTTTGGCCTGATCATCGCGTCGCTGGTGGCGATGTTCTTCCCCATTCCGGGGCTGGGCTTTGCCATTTCGGTGCTGGGCGTGCTGATCTTTGCTGGCCTCACCGCCTATGACACGCAGCGTTTGAAGCAGACTTATGTGCAGGTCGCTGGCACGCCGTTTGTGGAAAAGGTGGCGATCATGGGGGCGCTCAGCCTTTATCTCGACTTCATCAACATGTTCCAGTTTCTGCTCAGCTTTATGGGCGACCGTCGCTAAACCTTCGGCGATTGGCCGCAATCTGGCTGCAAGTCATCGTGCCCGGGGTGCTATCCAGCGCCTCGGGCATTTTCATGTGGCACAGGGTAAGCTAAGGGGATTTCCACAAGGGCCCCAGCGTCGCGGGTCAATTTCATGCAGTGATGCAAGTGGGGTACCATGGTGCGAGTGTTAAGGTGGGTTTTCGTTTCGGCAGGCATTGCGGCATTGGCCGCCTGTGCTGCCCCGCCCCCACCGCCGCCGCCCCCCGTGCCGGTGGCGCCGCCAAAACTGGTGGTGATCCCCCCCCGGCCGAGCGCGCCCTATGGCGCTTCGGATAATGTGGTGATCCCTTCGGTGGGGGCAGATGGTCTGCGCCATACGCTGTTGGTTGATGCGGTCGATGCGCAATTGGTGTGGAACCTGCGGGCGGCATATAATGTTGCCGCGCTCAATTGCACTGCGCCGCGTTTTGTCGATATTGCTGACAATTATCGCGCCTTTCTAAAGACGCATGCCAAGACGCTGAACAACGCCAATCGCGGCGTGGATGGCGTGTTTCAGGCCCGTTATGGCAAGGATTTCGTGCGTAAGCGCGAGACCTATATGACGCAGGTTTACAACTATTTCGCCTATCCGCCGACCTTGCCCAACTTCTGCGAATCGGCGTTGGTGATGAGCCGCGAGAGCGCACAAATTCAGACCAAGGATCTCCCGGCCTTCAGCTATCGCAGCTTTGCGCAGTTCACGCGGGTCTATGAGGATTTCTATCGCGCCTATGAAAAGTATCGCGCCGACCTGGCCGATTGGGAGGCCAAATATGGCGCGGGTCAGAATTCTTCGCGGTCCATAGGTGCAGAAGCAGGGGCGGCACGACCCGGCGTTGGGACCAATTGAAACCGCGGCCTTGCCAATAAACTTTGGCACCGGGCGTTTTTTTGGCTTCCCTGTGTGCGGTGCTTTCGCTAATGGATCGTCTCTCGCATGGCGGCGGAGCGATAGCTTTGCCCAAACCTTGCAAGCTCGCAGTGGAACGGGGCCGTAGCTCAGATGGGAGAGCGCGTCGTTCGCAATGACGAGGTCAGGGGTTCGATCCCCCTCGGCTCCACCATTCCTTTGCGTTGATACGGATCGGGCGAATGCCCGGTCCTCGCGTGGCACCAGCCCGCACCTCTGTTCGGCATCTATCGGGATATCTCGGCATCGGGATATTTCGGGGCGCGCCGGCCAAAGGTGCGGGCTGATGCCGCATCCGGCGGACCCAATGGTCTGGCGGGACGCTTCCTATTTCAAGACCGCCGGACCCAAACCCATGCATTTTCTCGACCAAGCCAAGATCTTCATCCGTTCAGGCAGCGGCGGTCCGGGTGCGGTCGCGTTTCGCCGCGAAAAATACGTGGAATACGGTGGCCCCGATGGCGGTGACGGCGGCAAGGGCGGCGACATCATTTTCGAAGCGGTGGCGGGCCTCAACACGCTGATCGACTTTCGTTATACGCAGCATTTCAAAGCCCCGCGCGGCAGCGGCGGCATGGGCAAGAACCGTACCGGCGGCGGCGGCGACGATCTGGTCATTCATGTTCCCGTTGGCACGCAGGTCCTCGACGACGACCGCGAGGAAGTGTTGCTCGACCTGACCGAAGCGGGCCAGCGCTATACCTTGCTGCGCGGCGGCGATGGTGGGCGCGGCAATGCCAGCTATAAAACCTCGACCAATCGTACGCCGCGACAGCACGGGCCGGGCTGGCCGGGGCAGGAAATGTATGTCTGGCTGCGGCTGAAACTGCTGGCGGATGTCGGGTTGGTGGGCTTGCCCAACGCGGGCAAGTCGACGTTTATCAACCACCTCGCCAATACCAATGCGAAGGTGGGCGACTATCCCTTCACCACGCTGCGCCCGCAATTGGGCGTGGTTCGGCACAAGGCGCGTGAATTCGTGCTGGCCGACATTCCGGGCCTGATCGCTGGCGCTGCCGATGGCGCCGGGATCGGCGATCGGTTCCTTGGTCACATCGAACGGTGCCGCGTGTTGATCCACCTGATCGACATTGCCGGCAAGGACCCGGTCGAGGCGATGGATATCATCGATGGCGAATTAACTGCCTATGGCGAGGGTTTGGATGATAAGCCGCGCCTGATCGCGCTCAACAAGGTCGATCAGGCTGACGCTGAAATCGCCGCCTCCTATGCCGCAGAGCTTATCGAGGCCGGCGCCGACCGGGTGTTCTCGATCTCCGGCGCGACGGGCGAGGGGATGGATGCGCTGTTGGATGCCGTCATATCCTACCTGCCGGCCGCAACCGTGACCGAGCGGCCTACCGGCGCACAGGAAGTGGCCGATGAGAAGGCTTGGTCGCCGCTGGGCTGAAAATTTAAGCGGTAGGCGCGATGGGCGATCCCTTGCATCTACCGCTTCCTCCCTGTCCCCCCTTTTCCCTCCGCCCGCTTTCCCCTAAGCGCAGACCCATGTCCAACCATTCCCACATCACCTGCCTTGCCGATCTCGCTGATGTGGCCCTGTGCCCGCGTCTGATAATCAAGGTCGGTTCGGCTTTGTTGGTGGATCGTGGCGGCGCGCGGCGGGCCTGGCTGGATGCACTGGTGGCGGAAATCGCCGCGGCAAAGCGGCGCGGGCAGGATGTCATCGTGGTGAGCTCTGGCGCGATTGCGCTGGGCGCGGGTACGCTAGGGCTTGATAAGGGCGGACGCGGGTGCCTTGCCGATGCGCAGGCGGCGGCGGCCGTGGGCCAGATCGCCTTGTCGGGCCTGTGGGCGGAACTGCTTGGGGGCCATGGGCTGACCGCGGCGCAATTGCTGCTGACGCTAGAGGATCTGGAGGATCGGCGGCGGTATTTGAACGTGACGGCGACGCTGACGCGGCTGCTCGATGCGGGCGCGGTGCCGGTGATCAACGAGAACGACTCGGTCGCGACGCAGGAAATCCGGTTTGGCGATAATGATCGGCTGGCCGCGCGGGTAGCACAGGCGGCGGGGGCCAGTGCGGTGCTGTTGCTGTCCGATGTCGATGGATTGTACGACCGCCATCCGTCAGAGCCGGGCGCAGCACTGTTGCCGGTGGTCAAAGGCGTGACGCCGGAGATTCGCGCCATGGCCAGTCCGCTGTCGGGGTCCGGTATGGGCAGCGGCGGCATGATTTCAAAACTTCAGGCGGCCGAGATTGCCGAGATCGCAGGCATCGCGCTGGCCATCGGCAATGGGACCAAGGATCAGCCGATCGCCCGCGTGATCGCGCAGGGCATTGGAACGCTGTTCCTGCCGCGCACCGACCGGGCGCGGGGGCGGGCGCGCAAGGCTTGGCTGGGCGGTCGGCTGCGGCTCAAGGGCTCGTTGACCATTGATGCCGGTGCGGCGAAGGCTTTGGCGCAGGGGTCCAGCCTGTTAGCGCGGGGCATTACCGGCATCGAGGGACAGTTTACGCGCGGCGATGCGGTCGCCATTTGCGATGCGGCGGGCGCTGTTCTGGCGCATGGCCTGTCGGAATATGATGCGGGCGAATGTGCCGCGCTGGTCGGGCGGCATTCGTCGGAACATGCTGACATCCTTGGTTATGCGCCACGATCGGCGATTGTTCACCGTGATCAGTTGGTGATGGTGTGAGCGGCATGGGCACGGACATAGGCTCGAACCGCCCCTTGATCGCACTGACGGGCGGCACCGGCTTTGTGGGACAGATGGTGGTCGAATTGGCCTCGGCGCGCGGCATGGCGGTCAAGGGGCTGGCCCGGCGCGAACCGTCGTCGGCGCGCGGCGTGACCTGGGTTGCGGGCGATCTCGCCAATCGGAGGGCGCTGGCCGAATTGGTCGATGGGGTCGAGGCGGTGATCCATGTGGCAGGCGTCGTCAACGCTGCCGATCCCGCCGAATTTGCCATCGCCAATGTCGATGGCACGCTGGCGGTGTTGGAGGCAGCCAAGGCGGCGGGGGTGTCGCGTTTCATCTTCGTGTCATCGCTATCGGCGCGCGAACCCAATCTGTCGCAATATGGCGCGTCAAAGGCTCGCGCCGAGCAATATGTGAAAGCCAGTGGTCTCGATTGGACCATTGTGCGCCCGCCGGCGATCTATGGCCCACGGGACCGTGAAATGTTTGAATTGTTTCGCGCCGCCAAATGGGGTGTGGTGCCGGTACCGGCCGGTGGCCACGCGTCGTTGATCCATGTTGAGGATCTCGCCCGCCTGTTGCTCGCTCTGGTCCCGGGTGGCGAGGCGGTCACCAGCCACACCTTTGAACCCGACGATGGCGAGCCCGGTGGTTGGAGTAACGACGACATGGCCCGCGCGATAGGGGCTGCGTTAGGGCGAAAGCCCTTCGTTCCTCACCTGTCGCGCTGGATGCTGGTCTGTGCTGCGTGGTGCGATCAACGGTTGCGCGGCGCCAAGGCCAAGCTGACGATGGACCGCGTTGGCTATATGGCGCACCCAGATTGGGTGGTCAGCCCCGCCGCAGCCGTGCCGCCCGAGGTCTGGCAGCCGCGTATCGAGGCGCGGGGCGGGTTAAGCGCGACGGCGGAATGGTATCGGCGGGAGGGGTGGTTTTAAGCGGTAGGTGCGCGGCGCCTGCCGCTGGCGCACCCCCTAAAACGCTGGCTCGAACTCGCCATCATCCTGCCCCGGCACATGGATGCCGCATTCGGTTTTATCCCACCCGCGCCAGCGGCCGGAGCGCGGATCTTCGCCCGCCGCGACCTTGCTGGTGCAGGGCATGCAGCCAATCGACGGATAGCCTTGCGCCACCAGCGGGTGGGCCGGCAGGTCATGTTCGGCGAAATAGGCGGCGAGGCGGTCGGCGGGCCAATTGGCGAGCGGGTTGACCTTGATCCGGCCAGCCGCATCGCTCTTGTCGAGTTCGAAGCGGGCGAGGCCGGCGCGGGTAGCGGATTGGAACCCTTTGCGCCCGGTGATCGTGCCATCAAATTCGGCCATCGCGGCGGCCAGCGGCTGTACCTTGCGGATGTCGCAGCAGCCATCAGGGTCGTAGGACCAGCGTAAACCGCTCTCGTCGCGTTTGGTGATCAGGGCGTCGTCTGGCGTCAGGGTGATCAGCCGCGTCAGCCCCAGTCGTTCCGCCAAGGCGTCCCGATAGGCCAGCGTTTCGGGGAAATGCTTGCCAGTGTCGAGAAACAGCACGGGCGTTGCCGGATCAATCGCGGCGATCATGTGCAACAGCACCGCGCTTTCGGCGCCAAAGCTTGACACCACCGCCACATCGCCCGCCACGCGGTCGAGCAACACCGCGCGCAGCACTTCATCGGTGCTGGCATCGGCAAACTGGCGGTTGAGCGCGGCGACATCGCCCTCGGTAAAGGTTGGGGCGGTGTCGATGCGGTCGATGGTGCGCCCGTCGGAGTGGTCCTCGCGACGGGGCTTGGCGTTGCCCATGGTTATTTCCCGCGCCCCGCCGTGTGGCGCAGCGCCCAGATCGGCGGACGGCCATCGCCGGTTGCCTGATAGACCTCTGGCCAGACGGCAAAGGCGGTCGCTGCCTCGGCTGGGTCAAGCTCGGCGCTGGGCGCGATGGCGTCAAAGCCGCAACGGCGCAGGTGCGACAGCTGATCGACGCCGATGTCACCCACCGCGCGCAATTCGCCGGTATAGCCGGCCTCGCGTAGCACGCGTGCCGCGGAAAATCCGCGCCCGTCGGTAAAGGTGGGGAAGTTCACTTCGACCAAGCGCAGGCGGTCCAGGAAGGGCAGCAGCGCGCGCGCGTCCTCGCCCGGTTCGATCCGCACGGCGGTCGCGTTGGTCTGCGCCGCAAAGGCGTCGACGGTCACAGCGGGGTCGGCAACGACATCATCGCTGCGGAAACGGAACGGGACGTCAGCCATAAATCGTTTCCTTGAACGGGGCCATGCCAATGCGGCGATAGGTGTCGAGAAAGCGTTCGCCGTCCTCGCGCTTTGCAAGGTAGAGGTTGGTGGCTTTTTCGATGGCATCGACGATGCCGTCTTCGGAGAAACCGGGGCCGACGATTGTGGCGAGCGACGTATCCGCGCCCTCGCTGCCGCCCAGCAACAACTGGTAATTCTCGGTACCCTTGCGGTCGACGCCCAGAATACCGATGTGGCCGGCGTGGTGGTGGCCACAGGCGTTGATGCAGCCCGAGATCTTCAGCTTCAGCTCGCCAATCGCGTCCTGCTTTGCCGAGGCGGCAAAACGTTCCGAGATTTTTTGCGCGACCGGGATCGAGCGGGCGTTGGCCAGGCTGCAATAATCGAGGCCCGGGCAGGCGATGATATCGGTGATCGCATCAAGGTTGGCGGTGGCGAGATCAGCGGCGACCAAGCCCTGCCACAGGGCGAACAGGTCGGCCTTTTTGACATGCGGCAGCACGATGTTCTGGGCATGGGTGACGCGCAACTCGTCAAAGCTGTAGGCCTTGGCGAGGTCGGCCATCGTGCGGATCTGATCGGCGGTGGCGTCGCCCGGAATGCCGGCCTTGCCCAATGGCTTGAGGCTGATCGTGGCGATGGCATAGCCGGGGGCCTTGTGGGGCGCGGTATTGGCGCGGACCCAGCGGGCAAAGTCGGCATTCGACAGGTCGATTGCATCCGACAGGCCGGTTTCGAACGTGGGATCGACAAAATATGCCTTGATCCGCTCCAACTCGGCGATTGGCGGTTCGATCCCTTGCGTTTGCAGATGGGCGAATTCGGCCTCGACCTGCGCGCGATATTCGTCGATGCCCAGTTCATGGACGAGGATCTTGATCCGCGCCTTGTACTTGTTATCGCGGCGGCCATAGCGATTATAGACGCGCAGCGCCGCCTCAGCATAGGTGATCAGATGGTCCAGCGGCACAAAACCGTTGAGCAGCGGCGCGATCATCGGCGTGCGGCCCATGCCGCCGCCAACGTAAAACGCACAGCCGATTTCGCCCGCATCATTGTGCACCATGCGGATGCCGATATCGTGCAGGCGCATCGCCGCCCGGTCGGTTTCCGACGCGATCACCGCGATCTTGAACTTGCGCGGCAGAGCGAGGAATTCGGGGTGAAAGCTCGACCACTGGCGCAGCAATTCGGCATAGGGGCGCGGGTCGATGATCTCGTCCGGGGTCGCGCCGGCATAGTGGTCCGACGAGATATTGCGGATGCAATTGCCCGAGGTCTGGATGGCGTGCATCTCCACCTTGGCCAGATCGGCCAAAATGTCGGGCGCATCCTCCAGCTTGATCCAGTTGTACTGGATATTCTGGCGGGTCGTGAAATGGCCATAGCCGCGGTCATACTTGTCCGCGATATCGCCCAGAACGCGCATTTGCGCCGATGACAGCGTGCCATACGGCACTGCCACGCGCAGCATATAGGCGTGCAATTGCAGATACAGCCCGTTTTGCAGACGCAGGGGACGGAACTTGTCCTCCGACAACGTGCCTTCGATACGGCGGCGGGTCTGGTCACGAAATTCGGCGACGCGGGCATCCACCATCGCCTGATCATATTGGTCGTAAACGTACATCAGATCACCCAGGTGCCGGCGGCGGGGTCGGCTGGCTTGAGGGAAAGGTCGAGGCGCACGGTCGGCCCCAAGGCGCGGATGCGGTCCTTGATATGGGCCGGGCGGATGCCGTCCACATCGCTGCTCGCGTCGATAACATAGGCCGACACCACACGGCGGGCGGCTTCCTCGCGGGCGATGATGTCGGCGCTATGGTCGCCCACATCCATCGCGTCATTGACATGGAGCGACCATGCCGCCCCGTCCCACCAAGTGACTGCGCCAGTTTTCAGGTCGTTGCCTGTCACGATCTTCACTGCTGTGCCTCCAGCGCCAAATGGCGCAATGCGGTGGGTTGAAGCGCGGTAACCGCGCCGATAATGATGATGGCGGGGCTTTGCACCCCTTCGCGCGCGACCAGATCGCCCAATTCGGCCAAGGCCCCGCGCAACACGCGCATCTGTGGCCGCGTCGCGTTTTCAACGACGGCCAGCGGGGTGTCCGGTGCAAGGCCGTCGGCGATCAGCTTGTCGGCAATCGTCTCGGCGGTGGCCAGGCCCATGTAGATGACCAAGGTGCGCCCAACGCCCGCCAATCCGGCCCAGTTCTGGTCGGTCAACCCCTTGCACTGGCCGCTGACAAAGCTGACCACGCTGGCGGCATCGCGGTGGGTGAGGGGCAGCAGCGCCGCCGCGCCCGCGCCAATCGCCGCGCTGATACCGGGGACAACCTCGACCGGGACGCCGGCGGCAAGGCAGGCGTCGGCTTCTTCGCCGCCGCGCCCGAAAATAAACGGATCGCCACCCTTCAACCGGACAACATCGCGCCCCGACAAGGCCTCGCGCACTAATAGCGCGTTGATGTCGTCCTGTGGCATTGAATGGCGGCTGCGGCGCTTGGCAACCGAGATCAGTTGCGCACCGGCCGGGGCCATCGACAGAATGCTGGGCGAGACCAGGCCGTCATGCACAATCACCCGCGCCGCCATGACCAACCGCGCCGCGCGCAGCGTCAACAGGTCAGGATCGCCGGGACCGGCGCCGACCAGCCAGACTTTCCCGATGGGAATGCCGTGGGGCGTCGAGAGAGAAGCGGGAGCGTTCATGATGTTCCCATGCGCGGGCCGCGCGCAACAGGCCAGCCAGAAAGGCTTTGCCCACCCCTAGTTGAACTATAGTTGACCTAGGCGTGGGCGGCCCAGACCGCAAAAGCCTGTGTCATATCAGCGATCAGGTCGCCTGCATCCTCCAGCCCGATGGTCAGCCGCACGCCAAACACATCGGCGGCATCCATGCCCGGCAGCGGCCATGCACTGGCCGTGCGAACGCGCGCCGGGTCGAGCGGGGTGGCGAGGCTTTCGAACCCGCCCCAGCTAAAGCCGATGCCGAACAGGGTCAGCGCGTCGATAAATGCATCGCGGCCTGCCGAACTGCCGCCCCGGAACACAAAGCTGAACAGGCCGCAGCCGCCGGTGAAATCGCGCAGCCACAGATCATGCCCCACGCAACCGGGCCGCATCGGGCACAGCACCCGGGCGACTTCGGCGCGCCCTTCGAGCCATTCGGCGATGCGATTGGCGCTCTCGGTCTCGCGCGCCAGGCGCAAGCCCATCGTGCGCAACCCACGCAGCGCCAGCGCCGCATCGTCAGGCGACACGACGGTGCCCAGCATTTGCGAATGCCGGCGCAGGCGGTCATACCATTCCGCGCCCGCCGCCGCGCTGCCCATCATCAGGTCGCTATGCCCGCCAACATGCTTGGTCAGCGCCATGAGCGTGATGTCGATACCATGCGGCAAAGCGGCAAAGCCCAGCGAACTGGCCCAGGTATTGTCCAGGATCGAGACGATGCCCCGGGCGCGACACAGCGCGGCGATCGCCGGCACATCCTGCACCTCCATCGTCAGGCTGCCCGGTGATTCCAGCAGGACCGCGCGGGTGCGATTGCAAATCGCCGCCTCGAAACTGACGAGATCGGTTGGATCAAACCAGCGAGTGTCCACCCCCATGTCGGCCAACATGCCCCGCGCCAGCGTCCGGCTCGGCTCATAGGCGTTGTCGGTCATCAACAACACATCGCCGGGTTTCAGCACCGCCAGCAGCACGCCCGCAATCGCCGCCACGCCCGACGGATACAGCACTGTGCCCGCCGCGCCCGGCTCAATCTCGGTCAGGGCCTCGGCCAGCGCCCATTGCGTCGGTGCGCCACGGCGGCCGTAATAGAAATTGCCATCGGCATTTTGCGAATGCCCGGCGCGCAAAGTCGCCATGTCGGGATAGAGATGCGTGCTGGCCCGCCACACCGCCGGGCTGACCACCGCCGAGGGATGATCGCCAGTGCCCGTCCATTCCGGGCGTCGGCCAGAGGTGACCAGCCGGGTGGCAGGCGTCAGATCATCGGGCGTGTGATGTGAACTCAAAACATCTCTCTCATGCGGTTCTGGCGTTATGCGGTTTTCGCAGGGGCCGATGCCGAAGCGCCGGTTTGCTTGGGGACCGCGGGGTCAGCGCCCCATTCGGCCCAGCTGCCATCATACAGCGCCACATCGTCCTTGCCGATCAGATGTAGCGCAAAAATGAGCACGCAGGCGGTTATGCCGCTGCCACAACTTGTAATGATCGGGCGGGACAGATCGACTCCGGCGCTTTCGAAAGCGGCGCGTAAACCGGCCTTGTCCTTGAACGTCCCATCGGGCCGATACAGCGTGGTATAAGGCACATTGAGCGCGCCGGGGATATGCCCCGCGGCCATGCCGGGGCGCGGTTCGGCCGCTGCGCCTATAAATCGCGCGGCCCCCCGCGCATCGACCACCTGTTCGGCGCCGCTGACGATATTGGTCAGCATGTCTGCCTTGACGCGCAGCCGGGTGGACGCTTGCCAGGTGGTAAAATGCCGGTGCCGCAATTGCCGGTTGCCCGCCTCAATCGCGCGCGCCTCCGTCGCCCATTTGGCGAGGCCACCATCAAGGATCGCCACATTCTGCGCCCCGAACAGTTTCAGCATGAACCACGCCCGTGCCGCGCTGTGGATGGCGGAATCATCATACAGAACGATGCGGCTGCCATCGCCAAGGCCCAGCGTTTGCATCCGGCTGGCGAATTTTTCAGGCGGCGGCAGGGTATTCTCCACCGCAGCCGCCGGATCGATCAGATCCGCCAGATCCATAAAGACCGCGCCGGGGATGTGCCCGGTTTCATATTCATCCCGCGCGTTGCGACCCGCATCGGGCAAGTGGCTGCTGGCGTCGACGATCCGTAGATCGCACGCGGCCATATCCTCTGCCAACCACTCGGTGGTAACCAGGCTGTCCATTCGCGCGCGCTCCTCCTTCGCTGCGAAAGCGAGAGACGTAAGCCGCAATTCGGATCACCGCAATGGTCTGTGTTGGAAAATCGACCCACCTTGGGCAGGACTTTAGTCCATGTCCGATGTTGCGTTGGCGAACTGGGTTTCGGGGTCTTTGTGGCCTGACTGTTCCAAAACGAAAACGCGTTGGGTTAATTTATGCACGGTTTGCGGCCCGGTATCGAGGCGGAACGGGCCAAGGCCAGCATCGCCCTGTGGTTCGCCAACGAGGAAATTTGCCTCGACCATGACCTGTGGCGCATCGTCCGGCCCATCGTTAGGCCCATCGTCCCGTGCCGCCTGCACGGCAAAGCGGACCATGGGCACAAACAATTCCGCGCCGCCCACGCGCCATGGGGTGATCGCCGACAGGACCATGCGCAATTCGCCCGAGACGCTGGTGCTATCGCCCGGCGCGATAGGCATCAGGCGGTGCGCTTCGGCCATAGAGGCGAGGTGAGGGTTATCCGCATCGCTATTGGCGGTGTCCATCGCGGCCGCGATCGTCAAAGGCCCCAGCGGTTCGTCCGCGTGATTGGTCAGGGAAAGATCATAGCGCAAGACGGCGTTGGCCAGCGTGGTTGAAAACCGCGTCGGGGTAAAGGTCAAGCTCAGCGTTTGCGCGACGTGGGGCGTGATGTCGCCCACCTCTGGCCCCGGATTTGGCAAAGGGGCCGGCGTTGGCGCGGGCACGTCGGGAATATCGGCAAATTGGGCGGAGCGTTTGAACGTACTGGCGGGCGGGGTCTCGGGCGGATGCCCTTCGATCAGCAGCAATTCGTCCGGCGCGGGCGACCTGTTGGGCGAGGGATTGGCCGGTGGCGCTGGCTCAGGTTCGGCGACGGGATCGGTGACGCTCGGGGCCGAAACAGCTGGCCCTGCCTCCGCCATTTCGGCCGGGATGGGGAGCGGCAACAGTTTTGCTGGCTTGCGTGGCTTGGTGGCAACCTTCGCCTGGGCGGCAGCGTCCTTGGCCTTCGCCTTGCGCCGGATCACGAGTCGGCCAAGCCCCATAGCCGCCAGAAGTGCGGCGACCAGCCCGGACGCCATCGCCAGCGGCCACCACATATCGTCGGTCACCGCCGTAAAGTCACCGGTCGAAGCGGTTGGCGTTGGGCTTGGGTCATCTGGCACGACGATCGGATCGGGCGTGGGTATCGGCGTCTGCGTCGGCGGCGTGGGCGCAACGGCGATGGGTTGCGGCGCCGTTGCGTTGCCGGCTTCTGGCGTCGCAGTGGCAACGGGCGTTGGTGTTGCCGGGATCGCTTGCGGTGCAATGTGACTGCGACGAGCGGCCGGTTTGTGCGGCGCGGGCGCTGGGGTGGCACGAGGTGACGCGGGTGCCTCCTCCTGTGTTGCGCTGGGTGTGGGCAATGGCGCGGCGGGGGCCGAAGTGGTAGCGGCGCTGGTCGGATTGGCCGGGTGCTGTGGCCCCCAAATGTCGAAGGATTGTGCCCGCACGCCCGATGGCGCCAGCAACAGCAAGCCCGCCGGCAGCACTGATCGCAACACCCTTTGGTTGTTTGGTACGCGCATCTGCGGCACCTTGGCGATCTGTTGCGCCCTGTCCGTTTTGGCTGTTGGGCCGTTCATCCTGCGGGTCTGGCCTTCGCGTCTGGTATGCTTGGGAGAAATCCCCATCGCACAAACGCATAAACCGGCTGGCCCTGCGAACCAAGCTGTGACTTGCACCTATCCGGCGACTTGTTCTTGGTAAGGTTTGGCGGCATTGAACAGGAATCATGAGCAATCCAGAAACGCCCCCCGCCGCCGTTCCGCCTCTGGCCCCGTTGTATCTCGGTCAGTCCAGCGCCTTGCCAGCCTCGCCCGAACAGGCGGTGCTCGATTATGTGCCCAATCCGCGGACCGGATCCCTTTATATGGTGCGTTTTGCCGCGCCCGAATTCACCTCGCTGTGCCCGGTGACTGGCCAGCCGGATTTCGCCCATATCGTGATCGATTACGCGCCGGGCGACACCATCGTGGAATCGAAATCGCTCAAGCTTTTCCTGGGTGCTTTTCGCAATCACGCGGGGTTTCACGAGGATGTGACGGTTGGTATCGGCGAACGCCTGTGTGCCGAGATGAGTCCGAAATGGTTGCGCATCGGTGGATATTGGTATCCGCGCGGCGGCATTCCGATCGACGTGTTCTGGCAATCGGGCCCGGCGCCATCTGGTCTGTGGATTCCTGATCAGGGTGTCGCTTCCTATCGCGGGCGCGGTTGACCTGCGTTATAGCCGTCCTCTCAGCGCCACAGTCGGGCCGCAAACGCTTGTTCGGGAATATCGATGACCTCGCTTGTTATGCCTGAAATCCGCGACATTCCTGACCGGTTTTTCAACCGCGAATTGTCGTGGTTGGCCTTTAACCAGCGTGTGCTGGCCGAGGCGCGAAACCTTGATTATCCGTTGCTCGAACGGCTGCGGTTTCTGTCGATTTCGGGCAATAACCTCGATGAATTTCTGATGGTGCGCGTCGCCGGTCTGGCGGGCCAAGTGCGGCGCAATATCGCCGAAGTGTCGATCGATGGCCTCTCGCCGCCCCAGCAACTGGCTGCGATCCGCGATGCGGTCGTCCGGTTGGAAGGGGTGCAAAAGGAAATCTGGGGTGAATTGCGCCCAGCCTTGGCGGCAGAGCGGATTTCGATCATCGGCGAGGGCGGTGAGCGCAAGCTGGACGCAGCGCAAGCGCGCTGGTTGCGCGAATATTTCCTCGAACGCATTTTGCCGATCATCACCCCACAGGCGATCGACCCGGCCCACCCGTTCCCGTTTGTCACCAATGGGGGCATGGGCCTGTTGCTCAGCTTGGTGCGGATTGCCGATAGCGCGCCGGTGATGGAAATGGTGCTGATCCCCCAGGCCTTGCCGCGCTATATCCGAATGCCGGATGGCGCCGATGGGACGACGGATGCCTGCTATGTCTCGATTGCCGACACCATCTGGCTGAATGCCGAGGCCCTGTTTCCCGGTTTTGAAGTGTTGGGCCACGGGGTGTTCCGCGTGCTGCGCGACAGCGATATCGAGATCGAGGAAGATGCCGAGGATCTGGTCCGCTATTATCGCACCGCGATCCAGCGGCGGCGGCGCGGCAGCGTTATCATGCTGCAATTACAGGGCGATTTTGACCCGGCGGCGGAACAATTGCTGCGCGATCAATTGCGGCTGGATCACGCCATCGTCATCAAGAGCGCGGGGCCGATCGACATGGCGGGCCTTGCCGCGATCGTCGATGAAAAGCGCGCGGATCTGAAATTCGAGCCATACAGCCCGCGCTATCCCGAGCGGGTCCTTGAACATGACGGCGATTGTTTCGCCGCGATGCGTGAAAAGGATCTGGTCGTTCATCACCCCTATGAAACCTTTGAGGTGGTGATCGATTTCCTGCGGCAGGCGGCGGCGGACCCCGATGTCGTGGCGATCAAGCAGACGCTGTACCGCGCCGGCAAACAATCCGCGATCATCGCGGCGCTGTGCTCTGCGGCGGAGGCGGGCAAGTCGGTGACGGCGGTGGTCGAATTGAAGGCCCGCTTTGACGAAGAACAGAATCTGCATTGGGCCAGCCAGTTGGAGCGGGCCGGGGTGCAGGTAATCTATGGCTTCATGGATTGGAAAACCCACGCCAAGATCAGCATGGTCGTGCGGCGCGAGGGCGATAGCTATCGCACCTATTGCCACTTTGGCACCGGCAATTACCATCCGTTGACCGCGCGAGTGTATACCGATCTCAGCTATTTCACCGCCGATCCGGCCATCGCGCGCGATGCCAACCAGATTTTCAACTTCATCACCGGCTATGTTGAACCGCGCCGCACGTCCTTGCTGGCGGTGGCGCCGATCAACCTGCGTGAACGGATCTATGGCTGTATCGAGCGGGAGATTGCCAATGCGCGAGCGGGCAAGCCAGCGCAAATCTGGGCCAAGCTCAATTCGCTGACCGATTCGGGCGTGATCGACCAATTATACGAGGCCAGTCGCGCCGGGGTCGAGGTTCGCCTTGTCGTACGCGGCATCTGTTGCCTGCGACCCGGCATTCCCGGCCTGTCCGAGAATATCAAGGTCAAGTCGATCATCGGGCGGTTCCTCGAACATGGCCGCGTCTGGGCCTTTGCGGCGGGGGCGGCTTTGCCCAATCCGCGGGCGCGGGTGTTTATTTCCTCGGCCGATGGCATGAGCCGCAACCTTGACCGCCGGGTCGAGGTGCTGGTGCCGATCCGTAACAAGACGGTGCATGACCAGGTGCTGGATCAGGTGATGATGGCCAATCTGCTTGATACCGAACAGAGCTGGTTCTTGTCGAGCGATGGCACCTATGCCCGCGCCGAACGGGGCGAACATCCGTTCAACCTCCACCGTTATTTCATGACCAATCCGTCGCTGTCGGGGCGCGGTGCGGCGCTCGGCCTCGGGCGCAAGGTGCCAAAGCTGGCGCTGCGGCGCGGGCGGGCGTGATCCGATGATCCGTTCACGGACTTCTGTGCTGGCTGGCGATACGCAGCGGGCGATTATCGACATTGGGTCGAACACTGTCCGCATGGTGATCTATGGCGGGCCGCTTCGTGCGCCTGCGGTGCTGTTCAACGAAAAAGTGACGGCGCGACTGGGTAAGGGCGTGGCCGAGGATGGCCGGTTGGCGAGCAAGGGGATGCAGACCGCGCATGCGGCGCTGGCCCGTTTTGCGACCCTGCTGGCGTTGCGGGGCGTGCGTGATATCGCCACCGTGGCGACGGCGGCGGTGCGCGATGCCAGCAATGGCCCCGCGTTTTTGGCCTCGGTGGCAGCGCTCGGCCTGTCGCCCCGGCTGCTGTCGGGGGAAGAAGAAGCGGTCGCCAGCGCGCATGGCGTCTTGTCGGCCTTTCCGGGCGCGCAGGGTATCGTCGGCGACCTGGGCGGGGGCAGTCTTGAGCTGATCGACATTGCCAATAATGCTTGCACCCATGGCGTCAGCCTGCCGCTCGGCACGTTGCGCCTGCCGGCGTTGCGCGCCGAGGGGAGCGAGCGATTCAACCGCCGGGTGCACAAGATGTTGCAGGGTGCCGACTGGTACGGCGCGGCGGGGCAAACGCTCTATCTGGTCGGCGGATCGCTGCGGGCCCTGGCGCGCTTTGCGATGGTGCAGCAGAATTGGCCGATCGACGATCCGCATGGCTTTGTGCTGGCGCCAGAGGATGCGCTGAAGATGGCGCGCAGCCTGTCGGCCAAGGCGCGGGCCGGACAGGTGCCGGTGGTCGCGCCAATTGCCGGCGTATCGACCTCGCGCTTGGCCAGTATGCCGCATGCGGGCGCTTTGCTGGGCGTGTTGGTGCGCGAATTGCAGCCGTCGCGACTGGTGTTTTCGGGCTGGGGCCTGCGCGAAGGTTTGTTGGCGGCCGGTATGGATGCCGCCGTCGCGCAACAGGACCCGTTGATCGCGGGGGTCGCCGCCTTTGTCGATGCCCAACAGCCTGGCCTTGCCGCCGCCGCGGCCCAAGTGGCGGTGTGGACCGCGCAGGCCAATCCCGGCGCACCGCTGCCCTCGGCGGCGGGCGAACCGTTGCGCCACGCGGCGACGATGCTGGCGCTCGCCTCGCTTCGGACCGAGCCCAATGTCCGTGCCGAACAGGCAGTGCAATGGGCGTTGCGCAAACGCTGGATCGGGGTGAATGCCGCCGGGCGCGCGATGATCGCCATGGCGGTGTTGGCCAATAGCGGGCAAGTGGCGATCCCACCCGACCTGCTGCGCCTCGCGCCCTTGGCCAGCTTGCACGAAGCGGTGGCATGGGGCCTGGCCACGCGCATTGCCCGCAGGTTTTCGGGCGGGGCCGAGGAAGTGTTCACCGCGTCGTGCCTGACGGTCGTGCCGGGCAAGCGGCTTGTGCTGTCGGTGCGGGCGGATCTGAGCGCGCTTTATACCGATGCGACGGCAAAGGATCTGCGGGCCTTGGCCGATTGGTTGGGGTTGCCAGCGAAGTTCGAGCCAAACTTGGCGCAAAATCTATCCTGAGCAGCTGTTCGCGCTGGTTTTCCACCGGCTTTCGGGCATTGTCACGCAACTGACGCGATCCCGTCATGGTGATGCAATGCGCCTGCCATATCGGCGTTTCCTGACCGTTGTGAGGGAAATTCGCCGATGTCGCGCGATGCTGCTGCTCCGGCCGGCGAGCCGGTCTTTGCTTTGCCGTTTGGGGCCGTTGGTGCAGGTGGCGCAGGCGGTGCAGGTGGCATTGCCGCTTGGCTCGATTTGCCCGATCATCCCGATCCCAAGGGGTTCCGCCCCAAGCGCCGCTATCGCACGGTGTGGATTTCGGACGTCCATCTGGGCACGCGCGGCTGTAATGCCGAGATGCTGGTGTCGTTCCTGCGATCGATCGAGACGGAGACATTGTATCTGGTCGGCGATATTATCGATGGCTGGCGGCTGTCGAAGGGCTGGTATTGGCCCGACGCGCATAATGAGGTGGTCCGCCGTATCCTGAAGATGGCGCATCGTGGCACCCGTGTCGTATTCATCTGTGGCAACCATGACGAGATGCTGCGCCCCTATGCCGGGCTAACCTTTGGCGGGGTCGAACTGGCGCTCGAAACGATCCATGAAACCGCCGATGGACGCCGTTTGCTGGTGGTGCATGGCGATAGTTTCGACGCGGTGGTGCTGTATCACCGCTGGCTCGCGGTGTTGGGCGACAAGGCGTATAGCGCGGTGATGCGGATCAATGTGGTGTTCAACGCCCTCCGCCGCCGGATGAAATTGTCCTATTGGTCGCTGTCGGCCTATCTCAAAAAGCGCGTGAAGAACGCGGTCGCCTATATTGGCAAATATGAGGAGGCGGTCGCCCATGCCGCCGTCGAACGCGGGCTGGACGGCATCGTGTGCGGCCACATCCATTCCGCCGAAATTCGGCAGATCGCGGGGATCACCTATTACAACGACGGCGATTGGGTGGAAAGTTGCACCGCGCTGGTCGAGGATCAGCACGGCGCGATGACCATCGTCGATTGGATCGTGGAAACCCGAAGCCATGCCGAACGCCAACGCGAAGCGGCAATGGCGATCCCGTTAGGGGGCGAACACCCCACGAGAACCCAACCCGAAGGGGTCGTTGCATGATGTCCACCGATACCGCCCGTATTCCAGCCCGGATCGCCATCGCCACCGATGCGTGGTTTCCGCAAGTGAATGGCGTCGTGCGGACGCTGTCGGCCACGGTGTCGGAACTCGACCGACGCGGACATACGGTCGACCTGATCACGCCGGACCGGTTTTTGACCATGCCGATGCCCGGTTATAGCCAGATCCGGTTGGCGATGGCGCCGCGCTTTACGGTGCGGCGGATGCTCGATGAATTCGCGCCTGACATCGTGCATATCGCGACCGAAGGGCCAATCGGCTGGGCGGCGCGCGGGTGGTGTCGGGCGCGCGGTGTGCCGTTTACGACGGCGTTCCACACGCGGTTTCCGGAATATCTGGCGGTACGCACTGGTATTTCGGTCGAATTGTTCTGGCCGATCATGCGGCGGTTTCACGGGGCGGCCCGCGCGGTCATGGTGGCGACGCCCAGCCTGTCGGCCGAGTTGCAATCGCGTGGTATCCTTCAGACCCACCGGTGGAGCCGGGGCATCGACCATGCGTTGTTTCACCCGAATGGCGCTGGCTTGCCCGAACTGGCGGATTTGCCGCGCCCGATCCTGTTGAACGTTGGCCGTGTCGCGCCCGAAAAGAACCTGGAGGCGTTTTGCGAGCTGAAAACCGCTGGCAGCAAGGTCGTGGTCGGTGATGGTCCGGCGCTGGCCGAGATGCAGCGGCGCTATCCTGATGTGCATTTTATCGGCGCGCGGTCGGGCGAGGCGCTGGCCGCCGCCTATCGCAGCGCCGATTGTTTTGTGTTTCCCAGCAAGACCGACACGTTTGGCCTCGTTATCATCGAGGCGCTGGCCTGCGGTGTGCCGGTGGCGGCCTATCCGGTGCCCGGCCCGCTTGACATTTTGGGCGCCGATGGGTGGGGGGAGGATGCCGCATCGCCTGTGCCGATTGCCGCGCTGGATGATGAACTGGCCGTCGCGGTTGCTGCGGCTTTGACGGTTGATCGTACCGCCGCTGCGGCCTTTGGCGCGACCTATTCGTGGAAGCGGGCGACCGATCAGTTTTTGGCCGCCATCACCCACGCCCTATGGCCGATGGCCGAGGTCGCCTGACCACGCCGCATTTTGCAAAACGCGACGGCGGTTTGGGCACAATGGCTTGCCATTTTGCGACATACGGCTTTCCTGCGATAGGGCGCGGACCGGGTAAACCGCCAGATCCCGCGATGATGGGTGTTATTCCGACACTTGGCACGGTCCTTGTTTAATCAAGGATCGCGGCGCAGGTTCTGGAGCATCAATTTCGTGGCATTCCTTTGGCCGATCCGGTGGCAAACCGGCTTGCTCCGATATTTCGACCGGCATGGCCTTGGCCAGTTGGTGCGGGGCGTGGGCGCCTATGGCTCGGCCGAACTGGCCAGCCGGATCGTGCGATTGTTCGCCACCATCGTTATCGCCCGCCAATTGGCCCCGGCCATCGTGGGCGAAGCGGCGCTGGCGCTCACCGTGTTCGAAATTCTGCGCGTGCTGGAACGCACCGGCACCGGGCAAAAAATCATCGCGGTGGAGGGTGACCGGCTGGATGCGGCCTGCAATACCGCCAATCGTGTGTGCTGGGTGTGGACCATCGGGCTGGCGCTG
>CAIOKP010000132.1 GCA_903858875.1 uncultured Sphingomonadales bacterium | reverse complement strand
TTGCGTGATATTTATTCACCAGACCAATTGCGTGAAAATATAACCTGGTTTTGGTTCAACCATTTTACGGTTTTCAAATATAAAACCGAAACGGGCGCCATGATAGGCGACTACGAGGACAAGCTCCGCAATCACGCGTTTGGCCATTTTCGCGACATTCTGGAAGTCACGTTGCGACATCCGGCGATGCTTCTGTATCTTGATAACAGTCAGAACGCGGTTGGACATATCAACGAAAACTATGCCCGCGAAATCCTTGAACTGCATGCCATGGGCGTAGGCTCGGGCTACAGCCAAAAGGATGTGCAGGAACTCGCACGTATTTTGACAGGTGTCAGCTTCAGAACCGACAACGGACAGCCCCATATGAGCGCGGCGCTCCAGAGCCGCTACATTCGGGACGGCATGTTCGAATTTGATCCGACACGCCACGATTTTGGCACCAAACATTTTCTTGGCCACACGATCGAGGGCACCGGCTATGGCGAGGTCAAACAAGCACTCGACCTGATCGCGACATCGACGGCGACGGCGCGGCACGTGTCACAGCAACTGGCGACCTATTTCATCGGCGCGCCGCCGTCGCCTGCGCTGGTGGCCACGATGACCGCCGCATGGCAACGCAGCAATGGCGATATCGCGACCGTATTGCGCGCGATGTTCCAGTCGCCGGAGTATCGCGCCTCGCTTGGCCATGGGTTCAAGGACCCGATGCACTACGTGATTTCGGCGATCCGCTTTGCCTATGACGACCAAGTGATCGACAACGTCGACCCCATTCTAAATTGGCTGAACCGGATGGGCGAAGGCCTCTACGCGCATCAAACGCCCGAAGGCTATTCCATGGCTGCCAGTGCGTGGGCAAGCCCGGGCCAGATGGAAACGAGAATGGAATTTGCGCTCATGATCGGCCACGGGGCGCCCGGCTTGTTTACGCCGCCAACCGCACCGCCGAACACGCCATCGCCCAGCCCGCATCTGCAAAATGCCTTGTATGCGCAATCGTTCGACCATGCGCTTTCCCCCGGCACGCGCCGCGCCCTTGGCCAAGCGAAAAATCCTGCGCAATGGAACATGCTGTTCCTTGCCTCGCCCGAATTCATGCGCCGTTGAGACAAAGGACCAGCCCCATGGTAAACTTGGATCGCCGCCAACTCCTGATTTCCGCCGGCCTGATCGCACCGCTCGTGATGGCCGGCCACGCGTTCTCCGCGCCGGCAACAGGCAGTCGGATGCTCGTCATTTTCCTGCGCGGCGCCTATGATGCAACCAACATCATCGTGCCAACCGGCAGCGACTTTTATTATGCTGCTCGACCGCACATCGGGCTGATGCGCCCGGACCCGACCAATCCAAACGCTGCCCTGCCCCTTGACGCCGATTGGAGCCTGCATCCGGCGCTAAAGGACACGATCCTTCCGCTGTGGGAAGCGCGGCAGATCGCTTTTGTGCCTTTCGCGGGCACCGACGACATGAGCCGCAGCCATTTCGAAACGCAGGATACGATGGAGATGGGCCAGCCGTTCGCCGGCCAGCGTAACTTCAATTCCGGCTTCATGGCGCGCTTGACCGCCGAACTCGGCAAGGCCTCGCCGATCGCCTTTACCGACCGCTTGCCGCTTTGCTTTCAGGGTGGGCCGCCGATCCCGAATATCTCGGTCGATAATGCATTGGGCAAACTCCCGTTTTCCCCGCGAGAGGTGGATTTGATCACCGGTATGTACAAAGGACAAAGTGCCGAAAGCGTCCTGTTGGATCACAGCGTGGCCGAGGGCTTTGCCGTGCGCAGCACGGTATTTGAATCCATCCAAGATGAAATGGTGAAAGCCAACCGCGGCGCAATTTCGGCCAAAGGGTTCGAAGTCGCGGCGCGGCGCATCGGGGCACTGATGCGCGACCATTACAACCTCGCCTTCGTCGATGTTGGCGGCTGGGACACGCATATCAATCAAGGCGGCGCGCAAGGCTATCTTGCGACGCGGATTGGTGAACTGGGACGGGCTCTGACCGGCTTTATCGATGCGATCGGCAGTACGGCGTGGAAAAACACAACTGTCGTGGTGGTGTCGGAATTTGGCCGAACATTTAGGGAAAATGGCAACCGGGGGACCGACCACGGGTATGGTAGCACCCACTGGGTGCTCGGCGGCGGGATCAATGGCGGGCGGATGGTCGGCCCTCAGGTCAAAATCACGCCGGAAACGCTCAACCAACAGCGCGACATGCCGGTGTTGACCGATTATCGGGCACTCATCGGCGGACTCCTGTCGCGCCAGTTCGGCCTGTCCGGTGACCAATTGGCGCGGGTCTTTCCCCAAATGAAACCCGCGGACTTGGGCCTGCTATAGGACAGGGGCGCGGGGGGGCATCACACGGCCTGCCGGCCCGCGCGCCTTGTCGCGTGCGCCGCGATTACGGGTGTCCCCCTGCGCCGTGCGGCATTCCACCGCCGCGCGGGAAATGCGGCGCATGCATACCCGGCATCGGCTGGCCCTGCCCCTGAAATCGCTGAAAATGGTTCGAGCCGCCGGGGGAGTCATGCCGGAAATGCGCACCACCACCGCGATGGAACGCGTGATCCCCCTCACTGCCTCGATAATAAAACGCCCCGTCGCTGCCCCAATAGCCATCATAGATCGGCCCATAAAAACCGTCATACCAGCCATCATAGCTCCACGGCCCGGCGGCGTAATAGCCATCGACGCCACCATACCCGTCATCGACGCAGCCCGGCAGCCCCAGCCCAACCACCGCCATCGCGACAGCGCCCAGCACTCGCCGCCCGACCGCCGCATGCAGCGATGACCGTTTGGCCGATGGCTGGGACGTTAACAGTTTCATCATCTTGATGTCCTCCTGTCGGTTGGCGGCGCGCAGGTGGCGCTGGCACTCTGCCAGCGCAGAGCAGGATCGTCCCCGATACGGATATAAAGCGGATCGCGGCGTTATGCGGCTATTCGTATTTGCCCCATGCGGACCGCCCGGATAGAATGCAGCCCAGCGGCGGTCGAAAATGTTAAGCATGCCCGTTAGCTGCCCCATAGGCACCAGTCCCTATACGTAAGTACCTGTGACTGTTGCGATCTTTTATCGATACGGTCGGCCGGGACGTTCCACAGGGGGAAAACGGACCGTCCGCGATCGAGAAGAGGCGTTCGCCTGACAAAGGCGACGATCAACGGCCCAGGGCGATTGTGGGGGACTTGATGCAACACTGGAATTTGGCCGATACTTGTGATGCCGCAGAGGTGCCCGCGCAGGACGCCGCCGCATACCGCCTGCCGACATGCTGGAGCGATATTCCCGCCGCCGCGCTGACCTGCGACGTGGTGACGTCGGCCGCGCGACTCGAGGAATTGCGGGCGGAGTGGGACGATGTGTGGCACCGCGCCGCCGCCCCCCGCCATTCCCAATCGCATGACTGGGCGATGGCCGCTTGGCAGATCAGCGCCAGCCGCCGGTCACGCGACTTGTGGGTGCTGGTGATGCGACAGGCGGGGCGCCCGGTGTTGATCTGGCCGATGACCTTGCGGCGCAAGGCCGGATGCCGGATCGCCGAGGGATTGGGCTCGGACAGTTGTGATTTCGACCCGCTGCTGGTTGCCGATGGGCCGCAGGCGGGCGATGCAATGGCCACGGCATGGGCCTATGTCCGCGCCTGCTTGCCGGCGGATATTGTGCATATCCCCTTTGTCGCGGTGGGCAGCCGGCGCGCGGCAACGCTGGCCGGACATGGCCTCAGCCGCTTTGTCGATCCCTTGCCATGCCCGGTGGTCGAGATCGCGCAGACCCGCGATTGGTCCGCCTATTGGACCAGCCGCAAGAAAAAGCTGCGACAGGGCATCGCCCGGCGTCAGCGGCGGCTGGAGGAGCTTGGGCAATTAGAAATCCGCTGGCTGCACGACCACGCCGAGATCGTCACCGCCATCGACGCCATGCTCGGCTGGAAGGCCGATTGGGCGCGCGCCAAGGGGTTGCGCGCGGCGTTTCTCGAACGGGCCGACTATCGCCAGTTTCTGATCGCCATGGCGACACGCGTGACCGATTGCGGCCAGATGAAAGTCATGGCGGCACTGCTCGACGGGCGCCCGATCGCGGTCAGCACCGGATCGACCGACGGGCACCGCTTTGAGGGCTATGTCACAACATTCGACCGGGCCTATGACGCGGTTGCCCCCGGCACGCTGCTTCTGGCGGCCTGTTTGCAATGGTGCAGCGAACAGGGGCTGGACTGCGACATGCGGATCGGCGCTGAACCCTATAAGCTCGATTGGGCCACCACCGATGCGCCCGTCGCCAACCACGATGTCACGCTGACGGCGCGCGGCGCGGCCTATCTGGCCTTGCGCGTCGGGTTGTTTCGCACCCGCCATTGGCGCGACCGCTTGCGCAATGCGCTGCCCGCCGGCCTGCGCGCTGGGGTCAAACGCGTGCTGTCGGCCTATCCCGGCAACAGCATACACGCCGCCGCCACCCCCATCACCGCCGTGGCCAGCCAGCCCATGCACACCATCGACCGGCTGCCCGTATAGGCGCCCATCACGGCTGGTTTTGCAATCAACAGCGTGATCACCCCCAATAGCGGCACCGCCACCACGCCATTGATCACCGCGCTCCAGAACAGCGCCTTCATCGGGCTGATCGGGGAATATTGGATGGCCAGCGCCAACAGCACGCTGACCGCGATCACGGCATAGAACCCGCGCGCCCGGCCCACTTTCTGCTCCAGCCCCTCGCGCCACCCCATCGTCTCGGCCGCCGCATAGGCGCCGGACCCGGCCAGCACCGGCACCCCGATCAACCCGACGCCAATCAGCCCGATGGTGAACAACAAAAAGGCAAAATTGCCCGCCAGCGGCTTGAGCGCCGTCGCCGCCTCCGCCGCGGTGGTGATATTGGTGATGCCGCTGACATGCAGCGTCACCGCCGTGGCCAGAATGATGAAATAGGCCGAGACGTCGGAATAGAACATCCCCGACCACGTATCCCAGCGCATCCGGCGCAATTCCCGGCGCCCGACATCGGCGCTGTCCCGCAACAGCGCGACGCCCCGCGCCCGCCGCATATCCTCGACCTCTTCGGACGCCTGCCAGAAAAACAGATAGGGGCT
>CAIOKP010000131.1 GCA_903858875.1 uncultured Sphingomonadales bacterium | reverse complement strand
GCCGACGGCGGCCTGCTGATCCTGTCCACCCCCAACCGCACGCCGCAATCCAGACTGTTCCTGGTCGAGGGCGCCGAACGGCTCGGCATGGTGCCGCGCGGCACGCACCACTGGGCCGATTTCATCACGCCGGCCGAACTGGCGATCCTGCTGGAGGATGCCGGGTGCCAAGTGGGCCAACCGATGGGGATCGCATGGAACCCGATGCAGGGGCTGCATCTGGCGGAGGATATGGCATTGAATTATATTCTGACAGCGACGGTCAAGGGGTAGAGGCGGCAGGATTACCCCTCAACCGCCGCCACCACCTGCCGCTCGCGCGACGCCCAATCCCCATCAATCGCCTGATACCGCACTCCGGCGCGCACTAGCACCGCCTCCGACACCGCGGCAAACCGCGCCCGCTCCGCTTCGCTTCCGAAAAACCGCGTGCCATCGGCCACCCACGGCACATCGGGCGCGAACAGCAGGTACAAATCCGCCTTCGCATAGCCAAACAGCACCTCCGGCGCCGCGCCGAACAACATCTCGGCCCAGGCTGCCGTCATCAACGGATCGGTATCGAGGATCAACACCTCTGGCCGCGCCACGCTCGCCGTGCGCATCGTGGCATCCTGCCCCTCGGCGATGGCCAGCAGATCCGCCATGGTGAAATCGGTGCCATGCGTCTCGGCATATTCACGGCCATATTCCGGCACCCACGGCCAGCCAAACCGCACCCGCAGCCGCTCGGCCAGCACGGATTTTCCGGTGCTTTCCGCGCCATGGAAACAGACGCGGATCACGCCGCCACGCTCCGCCCGTCGCGCGCCGCGCCGGCCCATTCGCGCCAGCCGAGCAGCGAGATCACCCCGAACACCACATACAGCCCCGCCAACAGATCCAGCCCGCGCGTGACATACAGCCCGACCGACACCACATCGATCACCACCCACAGCGCCCAATTTTCCACCCGGCGGAACGACAACAAAATCTGCGCAACGATGCTGGCCCCGGTCACCGCCGCATCGGCAAAGGGCAACGCCGCATTGGTAAACCGCGCCATCGTCCAGCCCAGCCAAACGCTGAACGCCGCGCCGCCGACCAGCCACAGCCCACGCTCTGCCCAGCCCAGCCAGCCGACCGGCACAGCGGGCATCACCCCCCGCGCCCGCCGCCATAGCCACCAGCCCCACGCATTGACGACAAAGAAGAACCCCTGAAGCCCGGCCTCTGAATAGAGCCGCGCCCGCACCAGCACGACGGCCACAAGGCTGACCATCGCCATCGCCACCGGAAAATTCCAGACCGACCGGCGCACCAGCAGCACAATGTTGATCAGGCCGAGCACGCTCCCGGCAATTTCGGCGACATCCATCCGCTCAGCCGAACACCGCTGCCCACTCGGGCGCCTTGAACCCCACCAGCAATCCACCGGGATGCTCGACAATCGGGCGTTTGATGCAGGACGGGTTGGCCGCCATGATCGCCACAGCCCGCGCCGCATCGAGGTCCGCCCGCGCCGCTTCGGGCAATTTCCTGAACGTGGTCCCGGCGCGGTTCAACACGCGGTCCAGCCCCGCCTCGGCGACCCAGGCGGCAATCCGCACCGGGTCTGCGCCCTGCTTCTTATAATCGTGGAACGCATAGGCGATCCCCTGCGCCGTCAACCAATCGCGCGCCTTCTTCACAGTGTCGCAATTGGGAATGCCATAAAGCGTGATGGTCAAGCGGCGGTCCTCTAAGGTTCAAACGGCGGGTTTTGCGCGCCGCGTCAAACCATTCTCGGCGCCCCTTGGCAATGCCATATGTCAGCGATGCCCCTCAAGGAAACCGCCGCAACCGGTCCGGTTCGCCGGCGAACAGCGTATATTCCGCGTAATAGGCCTCCCGCCCACGGCCCTGCACGGCCAGATGCTCGACCTGCCGACCCCATTCGCGCGCGCTGGTGGCATCGACCCATTCGCTGATCGCGACCACCTCGCCATCGTCGGCGGTGTAGGATTTGAACGCCAGAAAACCCGGCTGCGCCTCGGCCAGCGCAACCATCCGCGCGGCATCGGCGCCATAGGCGGCGGCGTCCATATCGGCCCGCTTGCGATTTCGGAAAACGACGAGGTACATGGGCATAAAGGGTAGGCCCGCCGCGCAAAACCCGCAACCACCTCCATCAAAACACATGCCGCCCGCCTGTGGACTTTTCGTAAAACGGGCGGCAAAGCATTCTCCCATGAGCTGGAACACCTTTGGCCGCCTTTTCCGATTCACCACCTGGGGCGAAAGCCACGGGCCGGCGCTGGGCGCTGTCGTCGATGGCTGCCCTCCGGGGCTGGCGATTGACGAGCGCGCGATCCAGCCGTTTCTCGACGCGCGCCGTCCGGGGCAAAACCGCTTCACGACCCAGCGGCAGGAGCCGGATCAGGTCCGTATCCTGTCGGGCGTGTTCGAGGGCAAGACCACCGGCACCCCGATCAGCCTGATGATCGAGAATGTCGACCAGAGGTCCAAGGACTATTCCGAGGTCGCCAAGGCCTATCGCCCCGGCCATGCCGATTACGCCTATGACGCCAAATACGGCTTTCGCGACTATCGCGGCGGCGGCCGGTCGAGCGCGCGCGAAACCGCGGCCCGCGTCGCGGCCGGCGGCGTGGCGCGGGCGGTCATCCCCGAGGTCACGATCCTCGCCTATGTCAGCCAGATCGGTGACGATGCCATCGACCCGGCCAATTTCGACGCGGCACAGATCTCGCAAAACCCGTTCTTTTGCCCCGACGCCGCCGCCGCGGTCCGCTGGGAAGCGATTG
Organism: uncultured Sphingomonadales bacterium; assembly: GCA_903858875.1. Taxonomy (GTDB): domain Bacteria; phylum Pseudomonadota; class Alphaproteobacteria; order Sphingomonadales; family Sphingomonadaceae; genus Novosphingobium. Next base: position 1,472 of record CAIOKP010000131.1, on the reverse strand, counting down.
TCGACGAGGCGCGCCTTGCCGGATCGTCGATCGGCGCGGTGGTCGAATGCGTTGCGACCGGCGTCCCGGCTGGCTGGGGCGCGCCGCTCTATGCCAAGCTCGACGCGGATCTCGCCGCCGCGATGATGGGCATCAACGCGGTCAAGGGCGTGGAAATCGGCGACGGCTTTCGCGCGGCCACGCTGCGCGGCGAACAGAACGCCGACCCGATGCAGCCGGGTGCGGATGGCAAGCCAACCTTTGACGCCAACCACGCCGGCGGCATCGCGGGCGGCATCAGCACCGGGCAACCGGTCGTGGTGCGCGTCGCGTTCAAGCCGACCAGTTCGATCCTCATCCCGGTGCCGACCGTAACGCGCGAGGGCGATGCCTCCGAAATCCGCACCAAGGGCCGCCACGATCCCTGCGTCGGCATTCGCGGCGTTCCGGTGGTCGAGGCGATGATGGCGCTGGTGCTGGCCGATCACAAGCTGGTCCACCGGGGGCAGTGTGGGTAAGCTGGGTGGGTAAGCTGGGCGGGTAAGCTGGGCGGGTAAGCTCGGCGGATAATGTGGGCGGGCAAACGCTTAATCGATATTACCGATCAAAGACGACTAATTGCCTAGGCCAATCTGATTAATCGGTATTCCGCATTTCGCGAATCACCCACCTCGGCCTATTTCCGGTGTCAGCAAGTTCAACCAAGCCTAACAGGAGCCATCCCATGTCGCTTATCGGCAAGTCGATCCAACCGTTCAACGCCACCGCCTACAAGACCGGCGCCTTTGTCGACATCTCGGACGCCGACATCAAGGGCAAGTGGTCGGTGTTCTTCTTCTACCCGGCCGACTTCACCTTTGTGTGCCCGACCGAGCTGGAAGACCTCCAGAACAAGTATGCCGAGCTGAAGGCCATGGGCGTCGAAGTGTACGGCGTGTCGACCGACACCCACTTTAGCCACAAGGCATGGGCCGACACCTCGCCCGCCATTGGCAAGATCGAATATTTCCTCGTCGGCGATCAGAACCACACGCTGACCAAGATGTTCGACAACCTGCGCGAAGGCGTCGGGCTGGCAGACCGTGGCACGTTCGTCACCGATCCTGATGGCGTGATCCAGCTGGTCGAAGTTACCCCCGAAGGCGTCGGCCGCAACGCCGAAGAACTGACCCGCAAGATCAAGGCCGCCAAGTACTGGCAGGAGCATCCCGGCCAGGTCTGCCCCGCCAAGTGGGAAGAAGGCGACACCACGCTCGCCCCGTCGATCGATCTGGTGGGCAAGATCTAACCATAATTTCAGGGAAAGGTCCGAGGGGGCTACCCCCTCGGGCGCCCTGATTGTCTCCTGGCGAGGCGTTGTGACGGCGGCATCGCCCCCAAACCCGCCGCGCCCCAGGTTTTAAAATCGCATTGCGCCCCAGGTTTTAAAATCGCATTGCGACCCAGGTTTTAAAGCCGCATTGCGACCCGGGTTTTAAAGCCGCATTGCGGCT
>CAIOKP010000130.1 GCA_903858875.1 uncultured Sphingomonadales bacterium | reverse complement strand
CCGCCTCGCTGCGGAAACACAGCGTCAGCGCGGTAAAGCGCAAGGGCAGTTCGGCCCCCGACAGGATCTGTTCACGCACGAGGTTGGTCAGCGACACTTCGGCGGTGGGGATCAGCCAGCGGCCATCGGTGGTCTGGAACAGATCCTCGGCAAATTTCGGCAATTGCGCGGTGCCGAACAGCGCCTCGTCGCGCACCAGCACGGGGGGCACGACTTCCTGATAGCCGAACTTTTCCGTATGCGTGTCGAGCATATATTGCCCGATCGCGCGGTTCAGCCGGGCGATTTGTCCACGCAGATAGGCGAAACGCGCGCCGGACACCGCCTGCGCGCTTTCGAAATCGAGGCCGAGCGGCGCGCCGATGTCGAAATGTTCGCGGGCGCCCTCGGCAGAGCTTGGGCTGCCCCAGCGGCTGACTTCGACATTGTCGTCCTCATCGGCGCCCTGCGGCACTTCGGCGGCGGGGAGGTTGGGCAAGGCGGCCAGCGTGCCGTTCAATTCGGCGGCATAGGCGTCGCCCTCGGCGGCGGCCTCAGCCATCCGGACCTTCAGCTCGGCGACCGTCTGCTTCAGCGCCTCGGCACCGTCCTTGTCGCCCTTTGCCATCGCGCCGCCGATCTGTTTGGACAGGTCGTTTTGTTCGGCGCGCGCCGATTCCGCGACGGTTTTGCATCGGCGGCTGTTCTCGTCCGTCTGCAAAATCGACGCCGATTGCGCCGCCAGACCACGGCGAGCGAGGCCAGCGTCGAAGGTTTCCGGGTTTTCGCGGATGAATTTGATGTCGTGCATAGGGTAAAGCGGGTATTGCCCCGCCCGCGCCGGGTCAAGCATTCCTGCGCAGGAACCTGTCAACCAATGTGAATTGCGTGTCCGGTTCCGACCATTTTGACGCCTGTTACCGCAGAATTTTGGCGATAATCGCTGTTTATAAGATTGCGATCAGCCCTGTCATCGCGCCCAGCCCGGTAGCCATGACGATCCGCAACCGCAGCCACCCGGCGGGCAACGCCATGTGTCGCCCCAACGCCCGATCGACCAGCGGGCTGATCAGCAGCGCCAAACTCAGCACCGCGAGCGATGGGCCGGGCCAGCGCCAGCCGAAGCACCACGGCAACAACGCCGCCCAGCCGATCAGGCTGGGCACCACCGCCACGCCATAGATCCAGCCGGCGCGCACCCCGCCCAGCAAGCCGGCCATCCACCACAGCCCGCCCAGGAACGACAGGATGACCGCCGCATAACAACAGCCCGCCGCCAAAGCGAACCAGCGGTCCGGCCCGCCCTGTGCGACCAGCGCAAGGCAGATCGCCTGCGGCACGAGACCGGCGAGGCCGAAAAGGACGAGGGGGCGGGGAAGCTGCATCATGCCTACACAGTGGCGGTCGGGTGCGGATCGGCAAGATGGCCTTTTGGTCAAAGTTTTGCGCGCGGTTCCCGAAATGGCAGGTCGCTATCGGCGGGCGGATCGGGCAGGATTGCGCGATATGTCCCAGATTTTGAACCCGCCGCCATCCCCGGGCGAGATCGCCGCCCCGCAGGTGACCGTGTGGCATGATGGCGCTTGCCCGCTCTGCGCGCGCGAAATTGCGGTGATGCGGCGGCTCGACCGGGCGGGGCGAATCCGCTTTGTCGATGCGGCTGACCCGGCGGTGACTTGCCCGCTCGACAGTGCGGCGATGTTGGCACGGTTTCACGCGATGGAGCGGGGGGACGGCGTCATGCTGTCGGGCGCGGCGGCGTTTGGCGCGATGTGGCGGGCGATACCGGTGTTACGCCCCTTTGGCCTGGCGGTGCGGTGGCCGGTGGTGGAGCGCGGGCTGGAACTGGCCTATCGGGGTTTCCTGCGGCTGCGGCCCCGGTTGCAGCGGTGGCTGGCATGACCGGCGACCGCTATCGCAAGGTGCCGAGCGCCCGCCTGTCGCGGCTGGCGGGGTTTGGCCAATTGGCCGGCGGCGTGGCGGGCGGCGTGCTGGCCGAGGGGATGCGGCGGCTGGCGCGGGGCGAGCGGCCGCATTTGTCCGATCTGTTGCTGACGCCCGCCAACGCGCTGCGCGTGACCGAGCAATTGTCGCGGCTGCGCGGGGCGGCGATGAAGCTGGGGCAGATGATTTCGATGGATGCGGGCGATGTGTTGCCGGCGGAATTGACCGCGATCCTTGCCCGGTTGCGCGATGCGGCCCATTTCATGCCGCCAGCGCAATTGGCGCGCGTCCTGGCGGCGCAATGGGGGGCGGACTGGCGGACGCGGTTTGCCGATTTTGAGCTGACGCCGCTGGCCGCCGCCTCGATCGGGCAAGTGCATCGGGCGCGCTTGCACGATGGACGCGTCGTGGCGGTGAAGGTGCAATATCCGGGGGTGGCCGACAGTATCGATGCCGATGTCGATAATGTCGCGACGCTGCTGCGGATGTCGGGCCTGTTGCCTGCCGCGCTCGACATCGCGCCCTTGCTGGCCGAGGCCAAGCGGCAATTGCACGAGGAAACCGACTATCTGCGCGAGGCCGAGCAGATGCGCCGCTATGGCGCGATGCTGGCGGAGGAGACCGATTTTGTTGTGCCTGCGCCGGTGGCGGACCTGTCCGGCGCGCGGGTACTGGTGATGGATTTTGTCGAGGGGCAACCGATCGAGGCGCTGACCAGCGCGCCGCAGGCGGTGCGTGACCGGGCGATGGGCGCGCTGTTGGGTCTGGTGCTGCGCGAGATTTTCACCTTTGGTTTCATGCAAACCGACCCCAATTTCGCCAATTATCGCTGGCAGGCGGCGACGGGGCGGATCGTGCTGCTCGATTTTGGCGCGGCGCGGCCGGTGGCGGCGGCGACCGTGGCGGCCTATCGCCGGTTGATGGAGGCGGGGCTCGCGGCGGACCACGCGGGGTTGCGCGCGGCGCTGGTGGCGGTCGGGTTTGTGTCGCCCCATACGGTGCGGCGGCATGGCCCCGCGCTGGATGGCATGATCGAGGTGTTGATGGGCCATTTGGGGCGGGGCGGCGAGTTTGACTTTGCCGACCGGTCATTTGTCGAGCAATTGCGCGCCCATGCCCAGACGATCGTGGCGGATCGCGCGGCGTGGCATATCCCGCCCGCCGATACGCTGTTCGTGCAACGCAAGGTGAGTGGCACAGCGCTGCTGGCGGTAAAGATGCAGGCGCGTTTGCCGTTGGTCGACATGGTCGCAGGGGCGTTGCGTGATGCCTAAGATGGTGCGCAAGGGCGATTTGCCCAGCAAGATTTGCCTTGCCTGCGGGCGGCCCTTTGCGTGGCGCAAGAAATGGGCGCGCGATTGGGATCAGGTCAAATATTGCTCTGACCGGTGCCGGTCGGGCGCATAAGGTCGGGCCAGCTTCGGGCCTGATCGCTTCGGGCGTTCCTGCGTGGCGGCAGGCCTGTTGACGCAGGGGCTTTGCATCGGCCACACATGGGCGATGGACACACTTCGCCTTACCCGCCGTGCGGCGCTTGCTGGCCTTGGAGCCACAAGCGCGCTTGCCGCCCTGCCGCTTCGGGCCAGCGCCGGGGCGACACCTGCCGAACTGCTTGACCGGATCGCGTGGGGGCTATTGGCGCTTCAGCCGACCGGGGCGACCGCGCTGGGGGTGGATACAGGCGAGCATGCGGCGTTGCGCGGGCGGCTGGATGATCGCTCACCGGCCGGTGTCGAGGCGCATCGCCGGTTCCTCGCTGGCGCGCTGGACGAATTGGGGCGTGTGCCGCTCGCCGGGCTCGATCCCGCGCTGCTGACCAGCATTGCCGTGACCCAGAGCGCGTTTCGCACCGCGCTGGACGGCATGGCGCTGCCCTATGGCGTGGCGACCATCGGCAGCTGGCGCAACACGCCCTATGGCGTGATTCAGAATGTCGGGGCCTGGCTCGATGTGCCGCAGATGTTCGAGGGCGATCAGCCGGTGCGCGATGCCGCCGATGCGGCGGCCTATCTGGCGCGGCTGGCGGCGATGCCGGCACAGCTGGATGGCGAGACATGGCGCATCCGCCGCGCGCGGGAAGGGGGATTGGTGCCGCCCGATTTCCTGCTCGACAAAACGATCACCGGGATCACCCGTTCGATTGCCGAGGCGGCCAAGCCCGACGGCCCGCTGATCGCGCCGCTGTTGCGAAAGACCGTGGCGATCCCCGGCCCATGGGGGGCCGAGGCAACGCGGATTGCGACGGGGGCGATCATCCCGGCGCTCGAACGCCAGTTGGCCGAATTGCGGGCGCAGCGCGGCGTGGCAACGGGCGCGGCGGGCATGTTGACCCGGCCGCATGGCGAGGAATGGTATGCGTGGGGCCTGCGCGCAGGCACGACGACGCGGCGGTCGCCGGCGGAAATCCACGCGATGGGCCGGGCGCAACTGGCCGAATTGCAGGGGCAGATGGATGTGATCCTCAAAAGCCTTGGCCTGAGCAGTGGTTCGGTTGCCGAGCGGGCGGCGGCGCTGCAATTGCGGCCCGAATATGCCTTTTCCAGCGACGATGCGGGGCGGCGCCAGATTGTCGCCTATATGCAGGGCAAAATCGACGCGATCCGGCCCCGCTTGCCCCAGGCGTTTCGTTCGCTGGTCAGGGGTAACCTCGAAATCCACCGGATGCCGCAGGCCGAGGAACCGGGCGCGCCGGCAGCCTATGGCGGGCCGGGGTCGATCGACGGGCGCATTCCCGGCAAGATCTGGGTCAACCTTGGCGACCCGTCGATCCACAACAAGGTGACGATCCCCGATCTGGTGTTCCACGAGGGCATTCCGGGCCATGTCTGGCAGGGCGAATATGCGCAACGCCTGCCGCTGATCCGCTCGATCCTGGCGTTCAACGCCTATTCCGAGGGCTGGGCGCTGTATGCCGAGCAATTGGCCGATGAGTTGGGGATGTATGACGGCGATCCGGCCGGGCGGCTGGGCTATCTGATGGGGCTGGCGTGGCGCGCGGTGCGGTTGGTGGTGGATACTGGCATCCATGCGCTGGGCTGGTCGCGCGAACGGGCGCTGGCGGAATTTGTCGCGGCGACGGGCCTGCCGATGGCCAATGCGGCCAGCGAGGTGGACCGCTATTGCGCGTGGCCGGGGCAGGCGTGTGGCTACAAGCTGGGCCAGACCGAGATCAATCTTCAGCGCGACCGGGCCAAGCGGGCGCTGGGGCCGCGCTTTGACCTGCGCGATTTTGATCAGGCGGTGGTCGATGGCGGCAACGTGCCGCTGGATGTGCTGGCGCAGAATGTCGGGCGGTATATCGCGGCGGTATAGCGGTATTTCGGCAATCTTTCCTGTCAGCGGCGCCCGGCCCGGTCTACAGTGGGTCGCATGACACACAGGGACGACGCACCGCAGGGTATCATCGACCCACCCGCCCGGCCGGGCCGTGCGGGGTGGTGGCAGAAAATCAAGGATCATCCGTTGGCCCGCGTGGGGCCGGGGTTGATCACCGGCGTGGCCGATGACGACCCCAGTGGCATCGCGACCTATTCGCAGGCCGGGGCGCAATTTGGCCTCAACATGCTGTGGACGATGCCGCTGTGCTATCCGTTGATGTCGGCGGTGCAATTGATGTGCGCCCAGATTGG
>CAIOKP010000129.1 GCA_903858875.1 uncultured Sphingomonadales bacterium | reverse complement strand
TCAAACGAAAATACACGCTATACACCCGGGCGGAATAGGCTGTGCTGGGAAAAGAGGGATCGTAACCGGAAAATAAAATTTCCAATGGCTGCATCTGGATTACAAAAAGCGTGACCCAGAGCCAAAATGTCTGAGGCGATACTCGCTCTCTCTCATTGCTACGCATTCAATCAAACCCCAACATTTTCTAAAATCTGGATATCGATATCAACGCCTTAAGCCAAACAGGGCTAGCACCAGCTTGGATGGATACCGCGTTTGCGTCTCGCCCTGCCGCCGTGGACGGTTCGGCGGGATTTGAATGTGCTCGCTTCAAAAACGCTAAAGTGGGCCAACGGGATCGGGATCACGAGAGATTTTGCGCTGGCCCTAACGGTAATCCCGGGGCGGAATGTATCCGTTACGGATCAATACATATAAGCCACCGGATGACGCATCATCGCGCCCGCCCGGGGTCAAGCCCCGACGCACCCCAAACCGCGCTGATCATCCGCCTGCCGCTGTGTTCCCAGGTAAATCGCCGCTTGACGGCATCTGACACGGCCACCGGTACAGAGGTTCGGATCGCCCGGTATAACGCCTGCGCGATGGAGGTGGGATCGCAGGGGTCTGCAAAGACACCTTCGCCCCCTGCGACCTCGCGAAAGACGGGGAGGTCCGACACAACGGGCACACATCCCGTCGCCAAAGCCTCCACAACCGGCAGGCCAAAGCCTTCGTGGTAAGAACAATTCAACAATGCTGCGCTCGATGCCAATAGGTCGCCCAACGCGGCATCGTCGGCGGAATGCACCGTTACGCAGTTGCGGATTCGCGCAAATTGGGGGTGGGCCGCGGCGTCCACCGGTCGGCCGACAAAATACACCGGGTGTGCCTTCGCTTGATCATCGGCGGCTTGCCATGCGACCAAGGCGCGGCACATGCCGTCGAAATTTTTGTGCCAGCGCTCATTGGTGAACACCACGATCCCGGCCCTTGCCGCCGATATGGGCCGGGGCGTGCAGAATGGCGCGCTGATGCCATTGGCGATGACCACGAGGCGGCCCGCCAATTCTGGCCAGCGCCGTTCGATCACCGCTTTGGAAAAATGGCTGACGGTGACGACCAGCGACCGGCGCGCGGCGGCGCGAATGACTGTGTCGTAATACAGCGCCCGGATGCCGCGTCCCGGTTGCCCAGGTTGTAAGTGTATCAAATCATGGATCATTATCACTTGCGGGCCAGTGATGAATGGCGATCCATTATATCCCGGCGTAAAAAACACATCGGCCTTCGACCGGGCAAACGCCCTTGCGGTCAACACGCTGTCCCATTTCCCCGATGGGGCCGAGCCATGATCGAGGTCGACGATCTCGAACTGTTCGCCCAACATCGCACGATATTCCTGCGCCACGCGGCCGATGCCATGCGGCCCGATCCAGCGGCTGTCGAACAGGACCTTCATCGGCCCGCTCCGGCGTCCAAAACGCTGCGGTAGATATCCTCGAGCCGGGATGTTTGGCGGGCAATGTCGAAATCCTCGGCCATCCGCCGCCGCGCGGCCTGCCCCATGCGCAACCGCAAAGCGTCGTCGCGCAGAATGCGGGCAATTCCCTCGGCGATGGCGCCAGTGTCGCGTTCGGCCACCAACAGGCCGGTGACACCGTGGTCGACCGCCTCGGGAATGCCGCTCGATTGTGATGCGACCACCGGCACGCCCAGCGCGCCGGCCTCATAGACGACGGTCGGCAACCCCTCTGTATCGCCATTGGCGGCGGTAACGCTGGGGATGCACACGACCGCCGATGCGGCCATAACGGTCAGCACCGTCGCGTGATCGCGCTCGCCCATGAAGGTGATATGATCGGCAATGCCCAAAGCGCGCGCAAGATGTTCGAGGTCCGCGCGCAACGGGCCATCGCCAATGATCGTCAGCCGCGCCAGCGGACAGGCCCGCACAATATCCGGCATCGCCTCGATCACGTAACGCGTCCCCTTCTTTTCCACCAAGCGGCACACGTGCAGGATGTTTGCCCCGGTTTTTTGCCACGATGGCTCTGGCCCGATGCGGATGCCGATGCGGTGGACGATCAACTTTTCCGGCGGATAGCCCCGCTCGATCGCTTTGGTGCGGATATGCTCGGATACGCAGAGGAACGCCGCCGTCCGCCGCCACAGTTTGCGCCGTTGCAGCACCGCCTGCACCAGGGTCGGTTGGCGCGAGCCGAGCGCCTGTCGGTCGCTGACCGTGACGTCAAAGCCATGGAGCGTCACGACCAGCGGGATGCCCAAACCCGCGGCCAGCGGCACCGCGACGGACCCATCGGTGGCAAAATGCGCGTGGATCAGATCCAATCCGGCCCCCGCCAATTTG
>CAIOKP010000128.1 GCA_903858875.1 uncultured Sphingomonadales bacterium | reverse complement strand
GAGGCTGCACCCCGCGTTCATGTCGGGCAGCACCACGATCTTTTGCGGGGACAGGATCTTGGCGACTTCGGCCATGAATTTGACGCCGCAAAAGGCGATGACTTCGGCGTCGGTTTCGGCCGCTTTGCGCGACAATTCCAACGAATCACCGACGAAATCGGCAATGTCCTGCAATTCGGGCTTTTGGTAATAATGGGCGAGGATCACCGCGTTTTTCTCGACGCGCAGACGCTCGATTTCGGCGCGCAGGTCCAGCCCTGCCAGTGATGCCTTCAACTCGCTCATTGCATTTCCTCCTGCGTCGCCGCCCAGATATCGCCAGCCCGCATGGCCAATCCCCGGCGTTCGAGATCGATCAGATGCGCCAGCACCGACCGCCCTGCCGCCGGCCACAGCCGCGGATCAAGGCCGCGATACATTTGCGGGACCATGTCGGCAATGGGTTGCGCGGTGGTTTCGATCAGGCGCAGGATTTGGCGTTCCCGCTGGCGGCGGTGGCCGATCATGCCGCGCACCAATTGGCGGGGGCGGTCGATCTGGGCTCCGTGGGCGGGGTAATAGACGCGGTCCTCGCGGTCGTACAGCAGCGCGAGGCTGGCCATGTAATCGGCCATGTCGCCATCGGGCGGCGCGACGACGCTGGTCGACCAGCCCATCACGTGGTCACCGGTGAAGAGCGCGCCGGTCTCGGCCAGCGCATAGCACAGGTGGTTCGAGGTGTGGCCCGGGGTCGCCAGCGCGGTCAGCGTAAAGCCGGGCCCGGTGATTGTGTCGCCGTCGGCCAAGGTGCGGTCGGGGGCGTAGTGGATGTCAAAGGGGGCATCGGCGCGCCCTATGTCCGAATTGGGGCCAGCATCGGCCATCGTCAGGCGCGCGCAACCGATGATCGGCGCGCCGGTTGCCTGTGCCAGCGGCGCGGCGGCGGGCGAATGATCACGGTGGGTATGGGTACAGGCGATGGCGACAACCGGCGCCTCGCCAATCGCGGCGATCAGCGCGGCCAGATGCGCCGGATCATCCGGGCCTGGGTCGATTACCGCGATGCCGCGCGCGTCGCCGACCAGATAGGTCTGGGTGCCGGTATAGGTATAGGGGCTGGGGTTGGTCGCCAATACGCGGGCGACCAGCGGCTCCAGCCGTTCTACAGCTCCGACAGGCCATGGTTTGGGCGGTGCGTTCATCCCATCGCATATGGGGACGACGGGCCGCTCTGTCGAGGCGGGCCAGCGGTCAATGTTTTGGCGGTTTCAGGCCGCCGTTGTCCATTGACCCAGCCGGGCGCGCAATTGGTCAATCGCGCGCGGCGTGCCAGCAGCGGTTTCGCGCCAGCTTCGGTCGATGCGCAGCAGGCGGCTGTAAAACCCCTCGGTCGCGGCAATGAGCGCGCGGATGTCGGGGCCGAGCAACGTCATCCGATCCGGATCAGCGGCGGGAAAATCAGGGGCCAGTCGGCCATAGCGGCGCAACTGGAACTCCGACAGTTCCCCCATGAAATAGGCGCGGTGATTGAGCAGCCAGGCCACCGCGTGCATCATGCGGGTGGTGGTGCGCAAGGCTTCGCAGGACAGGGCGATCCGGGCGGCGTCTTCATCGCAGCCAGTCTCCTCGATGCGGCCAGATAGATCGAAGGCGGCGCGGACCTCATCCGACAGGACAAGAGCCTCGCAATACAGCCCGTCGACGATCCGGGGGTTTATGTTGTTGGTTTGGTTCATGACAGAAATTTGTTAACCATTGGACGGTGGTCGACGCAATCGTCATCACGCCGGTCCGGCATCCCGTTTTGAGACGAGTCTCTCTATGGGGCAATACTTATCTTTCCCGGTGGGGCGCAGGTTGGTCGCGCAAAGCCCGTAATCGCTGGGAAAACGGCGCTCTGACTTGTCCTCGGATGCCGGTCAGGCGATAATGTCGGGGATGAGATAATCCTCGATCTGCGAGATCTGATCGCGGATTTTCAACTTGCGTTTCTTGAGTCGCGCCAATTGCAATTGGTCGGCAACGCCCGCGCCGCTCAATGCGTCGATCGCTGCGTCAAGGTCGCGGTGTTCGACCCGCAGCACTTCCAGCTTTTTGCGCATTTCGTCTTCGGTCACGTCATGCTCTCCGGTGGGGGACGATCCCGCAAGGGGTGCTCTATCGTCGGGCGCGGCGGCGGGCAAGGGCCGAGGGTGCGCAAGCGGTGGGGCAGCCCGTTTTACGGCATATCCCATAGCAATTCGTCGCAAGGATGTGCGGTTGGTCGAAAATGGCCGGCAGGGGGCTTCGCAAGCGGGAGGGATTATGTTTCCTTGCGCATCACGCCGGGCAATCGAAACCGAGTCGGGCATGGCTTTACAACCAGGCATGGCGAATCGGGGGAAGGGCGGCACGGCGGGGCGGATACGTTGTCCGCTCACAAGGGGGTCAACTTGGCACCCGCCACACGGTGGTGATCCGACAAGAGGTCGGGCGGCACCGCGCTGGGTC
>CAIOKP010000127.1 GCA_903858875.1 uncultured Sphingomonadales bacterium | reverse complement strand
GCGACGGTTGCCCGCCTGTTGCCCATCGATGGGTCGGCTGGCGCGCATTTCCGCTATGCCGGGCCGTCGCATCCGCTTCCGGTGGAGCTCGCCGCGATTGAGGCAGAGCGGTTGTGCTGGCGCTTGCTGGCGACGCTGGCCGGAAATGCGGCGGCGGATGAAGTTTTGCCGGTTTCGCTGACGGTGACCGAAAAGCAGGCGGCGGGGCAACAGGCCGTTGTGCGGCTAGCGCTTCCCGAATCTCTGGCCGGATTGGATGAGGGCGAACTGTATCACGCCGCCGCACAGCCGTCCGAACACGCGCCCAGCGCCGGGATGTTCGGTACCGGCTTTGCTTTGCGGCTGGCCAGTGTGGAGGCGCAAGCCGCCGGCGGGCGCTTGACCCGCGACGGCGAATCGCTGGTTTTGCAACTGCCCTTACCGGCCCAGGTCTCTGATAATAGCAACGAACACGCGGCAAACCTATCGGCACAGCAACCGGCGGCGTGACCTCTCTTTCCGGCAAGGGTGTGACTTGGCCAGTAATCGAATGACCGACATGCCTTCGCCCGAAGCGATGGTGCGCTTTTGCGATGCGGCGGGGCAACGTTTTCTCGTCACCGTCGATACCGAGGAAGAGTTCGACTGGACCAAGCCGCTGGCGCGCACGACTCACCGGATCGACACGGTGTCGCGGTTGCGCAAGTTTCAGCAGTTTTGCGAAGGGTTTGGCGTTGTCCCGATCTATCTGATCGATTTTCCGGTGGCGACATCGCCGCTGGCGGGTGAATTGTTGCGCGGTGCGGTGGCGGAGGGGCGGGCCGAAGTCGGTGTGCAACTGCACCCCTGGGTGAACCCGCCATATGACGAAGATGTCAACCAATACAATAGCTTCTCTGGCAATCTTCCCTATGCACTTGAACGTGCTAAATTCATGAAGCTCTACACGACCATTGCCGAAAACTTTGGCGCCGCCCCGCTGATCTATCGTGCCGGGCGCTACGGCATCGGGCCAAACACCGGCGACATCCTGCGCGAGGCGGGGATCGCCATCGACACATCGATCCGCTCCCGGTTTGATTACAGCGGTTGGGGTGGCCCGAATTTTCGCGATCTGCCGCTGTTCCCCTGGTGGATCGGCAAGCCCGGATCGTTGATGGAAGTGCCGCTGACCACCGTGTTTTCTGGGCTTTTGCGCAAGTATGGGTCCTGGCTGTACCCGATGTTGTCCAAGACTGACCGGCTGCGCGGGGCGATGGCGCGGCTGGGCTTGCTCGAACGCATCCCGCTGACGCCCGAGGGCGTGACGGTGACCGAGGCGTTGCGGGCGACCAATATCGCGATTGATGCCGGGCTGCCGGTGCTGGTGTTGTCGTTCCACAGCCCGTCGCTGTGCCCCGGCCACACCCCTTATGTCCGAACCGAGGCGGATCTCGACGAATTGTACGATTGGTGGCGGCAGGTTTTCGAACTGATGATCGCGCGTGGAGTAAAGCCCGGCTCGGTAAAAGAGATTATGGCGACAGCAGAGCTTGCTTAGTGCGCAAAGGGCGGCTAAGCGCCCAATCGATGGCGGGGGCCGGAGCGGAAACGCGCTGGCCGACAGCACGAGAATGGGCCTGTAGCTCAGCGGTTAGAGCTGGCCGCTCATAACGGCTAGGTCGCGGGTTCAAATCCTGCCGGGCCCACCATCACTGCGTAGCCCTTGGGCTGCGTACCAGTTAACGGGTTGGGCCTTGTGCCTCGCCCACCTCCGGTCGGGGAGTAGCGCAGCCTGGTAGCGCATCTGCTTTGGGAGCAGAGGGTCGCAAGTTCGAATCTTGTCTCCCCGACCAATTGGGCCCCCTGGACGGGGCCGCCCTCACCCCAACATCGTCATGCACCGCGTCATACGGACCGGAATACGCAAATCTGCCCCGGCGCGATGGCTTGCATCTGGGCGATGTCCCGGCGATAGGGCGCTATGCACATAATGTTGATCGATGCTGGGGGCACGATTTCCTCCATTCCCGATGCCGATGGCCGTTTGGTCGGCGCAGACGGCGGCCTCGGCACCGGGGCGACGGGCATTGCCCCGTTCAAGCGGCAACAGGTCTATGCCGGCCTGTCGGAGGAAATGTCGTTGGCCGATATGGCGGCGGTGCGCGATGCGGTATTGGCCGCGGTTGCCGATCCCGATGTCGGCGGCGTGATCGTTGCCCATGGCACCGATGCGATGGAGGAAACCGCATTCCTCACCGACCTCAGCCTGCCCGCGACCAAGCCGGTGATTTTTACCGGCGCCATGCTGCCCCTGACACAGGCCGATAGCGACGGAGCACGAAACCTTGCCGATGCGATGCGCGCGGCGAGCGATTCGGCGCTGGCCGAATGTGGCGTGCTGGTCTGTTTTGGCGGGCATTTGATCCCGGCGGGCCAAGTGTACAAACATTCGTCCACCGCCATCGACGGTTTTGGTTGGCGCAGTGGCGATGCTGGCTGGCTTGATCCAGCGCGAATCATCGCGCCGCCGCGGATCGCCCGCGCCGCGCCTTTGCCAGCGGCATTGCCCGCCAATACCTGTCCCGTGATCGCGATTTCGGGCGGTGATGATGGCTGGATGATCGACGCCGCTGTGGCGCATGGCGCGCGGGCGCTGGTGCTGATGGCGCTGGGGCGCGGCAATGCATCGGAGCGCGCCTGTGCGGCGACGGCGCGGGCTGTGGCGGCGGGCGTGCCGGTGGTGATCGCGTCGCGGTGCCCCACCGGCGGCACGGCAGGCGATTATGCCACCGGGCAGCGATTGGCCGGCGCAGGGGCGCTGTTCGCCGGCGATCTTGGGCCGACACAAGCGCGAATACTGCTGTCCTGCTTGCTGGCGCTGGATGCCACGCCCCGGACCATCGCTGCCGAAATCGCGCGGCGGGCCCATTTTTCACGTATCGGCTGATCGGACCATGCCCATCTTGACGCACAGGATCGCTACCAGCGATGACCTTGCCGCCATCCGCGCCTTGATGGCGCAGGCGATCGACCGATTGCAAACCGGCTTCCTCAGCGCAGAACAAATCCGCGCCAGCCACCGCGTGATGGGACTGGACACGCAATTGATCCGCGACGGCACCTATTTCCTGATCGAGAGCGAGGGCCGTTTGGCGGGCTGTGGCGGCTGGAGCTTTCGCGCGACATTGTACGGCGGCGACAGCAGCGTGGTCACGCGCGAACCGGCCGCGCTCGACCCCGCGCACGATGCGGCGCGTATCCGGGCGATGTACACGCACCCCGATTTCACGCGCCAGGGGATCGGGCGCCGAGTCATGGAATTATGCGAAGGCGCCGCGCGCGACGCTGGCTTTGCCCGCGCCGAGATGATGGCGACGATGGCCGGCGTGCCGCTGTATCGCGCCTGTGGCTATGAGCCGATCGAGGAGGTCTTGTCCGACCCGATCGACGGGGTGCGGGTGCCGTTACTGCGGATGGGCAAAGCGCTCTAGACGCCCTCACCCGGCGCGATACATCCGGCCCATCGTTGCCCGGTTCGCGCCAGTGGCACTTTGCCCGCGCCCGTCGGGATCAGGGCGAGTGCGGAATGTCTTGACCAGCGCCGACAATTGCCCCGCCTCATTGGCCAGATCGCGCGTCGCGGCGGTGGTTTGTTCGACCATCGCGGCGTTCTGCTGGGTCACGCGGTCCATTTCGCTCACCGCGCTGTTGACCTGTTGAATGTTCTGCGCCTGCAATTCGGCGCTGGCCGCGATTTCGCCGATCACCTCGTTGATGTCGCCCACCCGGCCCATGATCCGGCCCAGCACGCCGCCGGTTTCCTGCACCAGCGCCACGCCATCGGCGACTTGCGCCGCAGAGCCGGTGATCAACAGGTTGATATCCTTGGCCGCCTCGCTCGACCGCTGGGCCAAGGCGCGCACTTCGGCGGCGACCACCGCAAAGCCGCGGCCCGAATCGCCGGCCCTCGCGGCCTCGACCCCGGCATTGAGCGCAAGCAAATTGGTCTGAAACGCGATACCTTCGATCAAGCCAACGATAGCCCCGATCTGACCAGCCGACGCTTCGATGGCCGCCATCGCCGCGATGGCGCGGGTAACAACTGCGCCGCCCTCGGTCGCCTCTGCATGGGTGTCGGTGATCGAGCGTTGCACCTCGGCGGCGCGGGTGGCGGTGTCCTTCACGCCGTCGGTCACCTGGCTCATCGCAGCGGCCGTTTCTTCGAGGCTGGCGGCCTGTTGCGTGTTGCGTTGCGACAGATCGTCCGACGCGGTGCGGATTTCGTCGATCGAATCCATGACGCTGGCCGCGCCGACGCGCACCGTGCCAATCGCCTTGGCCAGCGAGATCAGCGCCTGGTTGAAATTGACGCGCAGCATCTCGTAATCGGCGGGGAATGCGGTTGCGATGCGGTATTCAAGGTCCTGCGCCGCCAATTTATCCAACCCTTGCGACAGGGCGCTGACCACCGCGTGTTGCGCTGCATCGGCGGCCTGTTTGGCAAGAGCGGTATCGCGGAACACGGCGGCGGCGGCGTACATTTGCGCGACTTCATCGCCGGCAATATCGCCGTTGATATCCAACGCATAATTGCCATCGGCCATCGACCGCAACGTCGCGGTCAAATGCCCCAGCGGCGCCACGACCGAGCGCCAGACAAACAGCCCCGCCCATGCCAGCGTACCTGCGCCCGCGACAATCGTCAGCAAAGTCACAACCAACGCCACGATCATCAGAAAATCGGCGTCTGCGCTTTCGCGCTCGATCTCGGCCTTGATCGCCTGCGCCAATTGCGTTTGCACCGCGTCGAAACCGGCGATGGGCTGGGTGTGGGCCGCCAATGTTTCGGGATGGGCCTGCCCTTGCAGGGCGGCTCTGGCCTGTTCGGCGGCGGCGCGCTGGGGCGCTATGGCGGCCGCCACGGCCTCGGCCAATGCGGGCGCATAGTGGCCGGCAAAGACGCTGGCGTAGCCTGTATCAAACGCCTGCACATCCGCATCGAGGCTGGCTGACGCCTTGTCCCGCGCGGCGATATCGTTGCGCTGGGCAGCGTCGTTCCGGCGGAACAGGTCGCCCTCGATCGCCCGATACCGCATGCCTGCCGCCAATTGATTGCGCTGAACATCGATCATCGCGCGCTGCCGGGTGGTGGTCGACCGCAGGCTGTATTGCAGAAAGGACGAAGCCGACACTTGCACAATGCTGACCGCGGCCAGCGCCGCAAGGCACAGGATGAGCCGTTGTTTGATGGTGCTGGCTGTGCCCGAAACCACACATATTCCCCTTGTTGCCCCACCGCGACACTTAGCCACCGTTGCAAAGCGCCACAGTATGCCGGGCAAGATCTGGGGTAATGGTATACTCGGGCCGGCGGTAAACCAGCCTTACGATTGGATACGGCAAAGCCCGTAAATGTGCCGTCCAAAACGTCTATCCGCTTGCATCGGCGCGCCGTTTCGCCAAAGGATTATCGTGTGCTAGCCCGTCTCCCCCGCCCTGCCGCGATCCTGTTCGCTATCCTGTTGGTCGCGCTGTCAGTGTGGTGCCTGACGACCACGCCGCCTCCGATCAAAACCGCGGGCAAGGGCGGCTATACCGATGCGCGCCTCTATCACGACATTGCCGCCGCTGTGGCCAAGGGCGCGCCCTATCATCAGGCCGCCGCCGAACTGCACCGCGCGCACCATTATCCGTTGAAGCCCTTTGTCACGATGCGTCCGCCGACCGAAATCGTGCTGGCGGCCAACATCGGGTGGAAGGGCTTTCAAAAGCTGTGCGTGGTCATGTTGATCGCCGGGATTTTCGGCTGGGTAATCGCGTTTGAAGGGCGGCTGCTGTGGCTGGAACGGATCGGCCTTGGCGTCGCGATTGCGGCGGGCGGCAGCGTGGTGTCGTCCGATTGGTTGATGGCGTTGCAGGAATATCCGGCGGGCCTGTGCATCGCGGTGGCGTTTGCCGGCATCATCGGTTGGCCGCGAAAATGGTGGTATACCGTGATCCCGCTGGGCATCGGGCTGTTTATTCGTGAATTGTGCCTGCCATTTGCCTTGCTGGCGCTGATCTATGCCGGATGGAACCGGCGGTGGGTCGAAATGGCGGCGTGGGGGCTGTTGATCGCGGCGTTCGGCGTGTTCATGGCCATCCATGCACAGGAAGTCGCCGCTCAGTGGAAGCCGGGCGACATCACCAGTCAGGGCTGGCATGCGGCGCAGGGCTTTTCGGGCTTTCTCAAGGCGGTGATCTATACCAGCCCGCTGCAACCGCTGCCGCTCCGCTTTGCGCTGTTTTTTGCGATGCTGCCGCTGGTTGGCTGGCTGGCGATGGGCGGGCGCGAGGGGGTGTTCTCGGTGGTGCTGGTCGCGGGCTATGCGCTGATGATCGCGTTGTTTTCGCGGGCCGATACGTTTTACTGGGGTGCGATTGTGATGCCTTGGTATCTGGCGGGCTTTGCCCTGTTGCCGCGCGCCTTTGTGCAATTATACGGCGCGATCCGGGGAGAGCGCCGCGCGCTCATCCCCGCCTGACCGGCGTTCAGGAAGCGGGCGCGATCGGCCGCGACACATTCGCCACGATCCGCAAGACCGCTGCCCACACATCGACATTCTGCTGCAATTGCGCCGGGTCGATCTTGTCCAGCGTATCGTCGGGCGTGTGGTGCCAGTCGAAATAGCGAGTCATGTCCTGATTGAGATCGATGACTGCTGTCTTCTGCTTTGCGGCGATGAAGCCGACGTCCTCGCCACCCTCGGGCTTGCCATCACCGGCATAGACGCCAAACCGCGCCAGATCGGCGGTGATGCGCTCGGCCAAGGGCTTGTCGGCGGCGGCCATCTGGAATGTCACGCGAAACACCCGATCGGCGCCGGTGTCCGATTCCAGCACCAGCGCATGGGGTTCGTTGGCATGGGCCGCGGCATAGGCCTGCCCGCCAAAGCCGCCAGTTTCCTCGGTGCCAGCCCAGAGCACGCGGATGGTGCGCGCCAATTGCCCGTCCTTGGCCGCCTGCAACGCGGCGGCGGTGATGATGGCGCACCCGGCCCCGTCATCAATCGCGCCCGTCGCCAGATCCCAGCTGTCGAGGTGGCAGCCGACCAAAATCGGCGGTAATTTGGGATCACGCCCCGGCAAATCCGCCACAACATTGCCCGACGGCGCCTCGCCAGTAAAACGCGGCGTCATGGTCAATGCGACGCGCAACGCTGCCCCCCGCCCCGCCAGTCGCGCGATCAGATCAGCATCAGGGCTGGACACCGCACCCGCCGCGATCGGCTTTACATCCTTGGCCCAACTGGTGACGCCGGTGTGCGGGATCCGGCTGTGATCGGTGCCAATTGAGCGGATCAGCACGGCGACTGCGCCCTTACGTGCCGCGATCGTGGGGCCCTGACGCCGGGCGGCGCCAAACGGACCATAGCCGCCGCCATCCTGCGCTGCTTTCATCGCATGGTCGATAAAAGCGATCTTGCCGGCCAGCGAGCCATCCGGCGCGGCCTTGAGCGCCTCGATCGTCGGGAAATAGACCAGATCGGCCGTCACCCCTTCCGCCGCCGTCGCGCCCGAATAGCCGAGCGCGGTCACCGCCAGCTTTTGCGGCACCGGGGCGGTAATGCTGGCGGTCTCTGCCCCCCGTTCCCAGCCGGGGATGGTAAAAGGCTCGATATGCACTTTTGCAAAGCCGAGCGCCGTCAACCGCGCCACGGCCCAATCGCGCGCCACCGCCTCTCGCGGGGATCCGGCCAGCCGTTGGCCCACCTCGGTCGTAAGGTCGGTAACGATGCTCAGCGCATCCCCCCCCACAGCGGGCGCGGGTGCGGCAAATGTCGGGGCAGAAACCAGCGTGGTGGCGAGCGCGATCAGCGAGGCAATTTTTCTCATACGCCAATGCTATAGACCCCGCCGCAACTTGCCAAGCCTGCGCCCCACCGGGTGGCGCACACGCCGGAGCAGCGCAACGCTTGGCAAGCCGCCGCCCAACCTGTAGAGGCCAAGCAAACTCCCTATTCCCACGCCCTTTTTGCTGGAGACCCGCAGTGGCCGCCCAATACGCCTTCGTGATGAAGGACATGACCAAAACCTTCCCCGGCGCCGCAAAGCCGGTGCTGAGCAACATCAGCCTGCAGTTCTATCAAGACTCGAAAATCGGTATCGTTGGCCCCAACGGTGCGGGTAAATCGACGCTTATCAAAATCATGGCCGGTATCGACAAGGATTTCACCGGCGAGGCTTGGCCGGGGGAACATATCACTGTCGGCTATCTGGAGCAGGAGCCGCAGCTCGATCCGACCAAGTCGGTGCTGGAAAACGTCAAGGATGGCGCGCGCGAAACCGCCGATCTGGTCGACCGTTTTAATGAGATCAGCAACATCATGGCCGATCCGCCAGAAGACGTCGATTTCGACGCTCTGATGGACGAAATGGGCGAATTGCAGGGCAAGATCGACGCGGTTGATGGCTGGACGCTCGACAACCAACTCGAAATCGCGATGGAAGCGCTGCGTTGCCCGCCCTCCGACTGGCCGGTGGAAAGCCTGTCGGGCGGTGAAAAGCGCCGTGTCGCGCTGACCCGTCTGCTGATCCAAAAGCCGGATATCCTGCTGCTGGACGAGCCGACCAACCACCTCGATGCCGAAAGCGTCAACTGGCTGGAAAACCACTTGAAGGAATACCACGGCGCGGTGCTGATGATCACCCACGACCGGTACTTCCTCGACAATGTGGTGGGCTGGATTCTCGAACTCGATCGCGGCAAGTATTTTCCTTATGAGGGCAATTACTCGACCTATCTGGAAAAGAAGGCCAAGCGGCTCGAGCAGGAAAACCGCGAGGACGAAGGTCGCCAAAAGGCGATCAAGGACGAGCTGGAATGGATCCGCGCCGGCACCAAGGGCCGACAGACCAAGTCCAAGGCGCGTATCAAGGCATTCGATCAGCTGGTCGATTCGCAGGAAACCCGCATCATCAACAAGGCCCAGATCGTCATTCAGGTGCCAGAGCGCCTGGGCGGCAAGGTGATCGAATTGAAGGGCGTGTCCAAGGCCTATGGCGACAAGCTGTTGTTCGAGGACCTGTCTTTCATCCTGCCACCGGGCGGCATTGTCGGCGTGATCGGGCCGAACGGCGCGGGTAAATCTACGCTGTTCAAGCTGATCACCGGCAAGGAACAGCCCGATAGTGGCACGATCGAGATGGGCTCGACCGTGCGCCTCGGCTTTGTCGATCAAAGCCGCGACCACCTCGATCCGGCAAAGAACGTCTGGGAAGAAATCTCGGACGGCCTCGATTACATGAAGGTCAACAAGCAGGACATGAGCACGCGTGCCTATGTCGGCGCGTTCAACTTCAAGGGGCAGGACCAACAGAAGAACGTCGGCAAGCTGTCGGGCGGTGAACGCAACCGCGTCCACATGGCCAAGATGTTGAAGCAGGGCGGCAACGTGCTGCTGCTCGACGAACCGACCAACGATTTGGACGTCGAAACGCTGCGCGCGCTGGAAGAAGCCATCGAGAACTT
>CAIOKP010000126.1 GCA_903858875.1 uncultured Sphingomonadales bacterium | reverse complement strand
CCTTGGTCCCGTCCTTGTACGTCACCTGTCCATCGGCAGCCAACGGTTGCGGCATGGCGATGTTGAGGTTGGCAAAATACGGGTTGTAGAACAAACCGTTCGGGGTCTTGGCCTCGGGGAACCGCTTGAGCAGTTCGGCAGGCTGATCCTGATACCCGGTCAGGATCGAGTAGACATAGGCTGCGCCACCGTGACGCGCCTTGGTGATCAACGACAGGTCTGGCGGGTTGCCCTGACCGCCATACACCACCGGTGGGAAGTGATCGGCGGCCAACGCGTCATGCGATTTCACCTCGCCCGTGGCGGGGTTGTAGACCGGCACCTTGTACTTGGCCGCGATCGCCTTCACTTCGTCGTCATTATAGCCCAGCGCCTTCAGGTCGCGGAAAGCGACATATTTCAGCGCGTGGCAGGTCGAGCAGACCTCGGTGTAGACTTGGAAACCGCGCTGCAATTGCTGGCGATCGAAGGTGCCAAAGGCGCCGTCGCTCGACAGGCTGAGCGCCTTGGGGTGTTCGTGATAGACGCTTTCCGCGGCGACCGGGGACGGATCGGTAATGGCGCTATAGGCGCCCTTGCCAAAGGACCACAGCAGCGCAAGGGCGAAGAACGCGCCAGCGAAGATGGAGAATATGCGGATCATGTTTTCTCTCTTTCCTGGCGCGCGCTATTCCGCAGCCGTGAGGCTGGCGGCATCATCCGAACCCAATACCGCCTCGGTAATCGAGAAAGGCAGCGGCAGCGGCTTTTCCAGCGACGAGACGACGGGCAGGATTACGAAGAAGTGCAGGAAGTAATACAGCGCGGCGAGCTGGCTGATCATCACATAGGGTTCAGCAGCTGGCGAACCGCCGCAATAGCCCAGCACCACGACATCGGCCACCAACAGCCAGTAGAACTTCTTGAACACCGGGCGGTAATGGCCCGAACGCACCGGCGACCGGTCCAGCCAAGGCAGCAGGAACCACACCAGGATCGAGCTGAACATGGCGAGCACGCCCATCAGCTTGGCCGGGATAAACAGGAAATCCTGCGTAAAGGCGCGAAGGATCGCGTAATACGGCCAGAAATACCATTCCGGAACGATGTGTGCCGGGGTCTGCATCGGGTTGGCCGGGATATAATTATCCGGATGGCCAAGCGCGTTAGGGAAGAAGAACACCATCGCGCAATAGAGGAACAGAAACACCGCCAGCCCGAAACCGTCCTTGGCCGTATAATACGGGTGGAACGGCACGGTATCGCTCTCGGTCTTGACCTCGACACCGGTGGGGTTGGTCGAGCCGGGAATATGCAGCGCCCAGATATGCAGGATCACCACGCCCAAAATAACGAAGGGCAACAAGAAGTGCAGCGAGAAGAAGCGGTTGAGCGCGGCCTGGTCAGGCGCAAAACCACCCAGCAGCCACGTGTGCAGCGAATTGCCAACCAGCGGAATTGCGCTGAACAGGCCGGTAATCACCTGCGCGCCCCAGTAGCTCATCTGGCCCCACGGCAACACATAGCCCATGAAAGCGGTCGCCATCATCAGCAGAAAGATCACCACGCCCAGCAACCACAGCATCTCACGCGGGGCCTTGTACGACCCGAAATAGAAGCCGCGGAAGATATGCGCATAGACCACCACAAAGAACGCCGAAGCGCCATTCGAGTGGGCATACCGCAACAGCCAGCCCCAGTTCACATCGCGCATGATGTGTTCGGTCGAGGCAAAGGCAACGTCGGTGTTGGCGGCATAATGCATGGCCAACACGATGCCTGTCACGATTTGGATCACCAGACAGAACCCGGCGAGAACGCCAAAGTTCCACATGTAATTCAGGTTGCGCGGCACCGGATATCCGGCACCGATGGCGTTATAGACAAAGCGCGGCAATGGCAGACGCTCGTCCAGCCACACCATGGTTGGGTGGCTCGGCTTATATTCATTGGCCCAGGGAAAGCTCATGGGTGTTACCTCAACCGATCTTCACGACAGTGTCGGAAGTGAATTCGTAGGGCGGAACTTCCAGGTTTCTGGGAGCGGGGCCCTTGCGGATACGGGCGGCGGTATCATACTGCGACCCGTGGCACGGGCAGAAGTAGCCACCGAATTCACCCTTGTTCTCACCCTCGGCGGTGCCCAGCGGCACACAGCCCAGATGGGTGCAAACACCCATGGTGATCAGCCAGTTGGTCTTGCCCGGCTTGGTCCGCTGTTCCAACGTCTGCGGATCGCGCAGCGAGGCCACCGGCACGGCGTCCGCCTCGGCGATTTCCTTGGGCGTCAGATTGCGAACGAACAACGGTTGTTTGCGGAACACCGCCTTGATCGCCTGCCCCGGCTGGATCGCGCTAATGTCGATCTCGGTCGAAGCCTCGGCCAGAACATCGGCCGAAGGCGACATCTGGCTGATCAGCGGCACCAAGGCCGCGGCCGCACCGACGCCTGCGGCCCCTGTTGCGGCAATATAAATAAAGTCGCGCCGACGCACCCCTTCTCCAGCTTGTTCGGGAGTGTCAGCAACAGCAGTCTCTGTCATGTTTGACCCTTGCCTTGCACCTAAGAGGTCCTTGCGGGTCGCAGGACCAAAAATGGACGCCAAATACACAATAGCTTCGCGCACGTGGCTTGATCAGGAAATCCCCGTTGCCCGCGTCTCGTCAGAATGCCCCATACGACCGCGCGCTGTTTTGAGTTTGATAAACATCAAAACAGCCACTGCCAACAGCCTTTTTCTTGGGGTGGTCCCGCATGGTCGCCAACCCCGTCGTTTATCCGACCGCAATTAATGCGATCTGGCGGCCATAGGCCGGCTCTTGCGCATGAGTGGCGCGCCGGAATGAAAAGAACCGCTGTGGATCGGCGTAAGTGTCCAGCCCGAGTCGCTCGACCCCACCAATCGATGATTTTGTCAATTTATCAGCAACATAGCCCTCAAGATCGAATTGCCAATGCCCCGGCCGGGCGGCCAAGAACCATGCAGCATTGCCGTCGGCCGCATCGACGAAGCGGCTGCGAAATCCCTCGTCCACCTCATAGCTGGGCTGGGCAATACACGGGCCGACGGCGGCAACAATTCTTTCGCGCCGGGCGCCCAATGTCTCCATCGCGGCGATCGTGGCATCGGTTACGCCGCCAAAAGCACCCTTCCACCCGGCATGGGCCGCGCCCACCACCCCCGCCACGCGGTCGGCAAACAGCACCGGCGCGCAATCGGCGGTCAACACGCCCAGCAGCAATCCCGGCCGATCGGTCACCAGCGCATCGGCATGGGGCCGCGCCTCATCCTCCCACGCATCGGCCACCACGCATTGCGCCGAATGCACCTGATAGCAGGTGACCAACCGCGCGCCCGGCGCCACGGCATCGCCCGCCCGCCGGCGATTTTCGGCCACGGCCTCGGCGCTGTCGCCATCGTCGCCAATCGCGCCGATCCCGACGTTCAGCCCCGCGACGATACCGCGTGATACCCCGCCGCGCCGGCCCAAAAAGCCATGCGCGACGCCTGCCAGCACAGCGGCGCGGATAACCTCAACCAAGGCTCTTGCTCACCTGTTCAAACGTATCGCGCGACAGGGTGGCACAGGCCGCGATGCGCGCCAGCTCGGCCTGCATCATTGCCGACCGCCCCGGCTCAATCCGCCGCCAACGGCCCAGCGGCGGGACAAACCGCGCCGCCGTCTGCGCATTGATCGGGTCGAGCGCGAGGATCAGATCGGCAATCATGCGATAGCCTTCACCGCTCGCCGCATGGAACCCACCGGGATTGACCGCCAAGGCCATATACAACGAACGCACCCGGTTGGGATTGTTCACGGTAAAGTCGGGATGGCTGGCCAGCGCCTTGATATGCGCCAGCACATCGGGGTGCAACGACCCGGCCTGCAACGAAAACCACTTGTCGATCACCAGCGCATTACCCTGATACCGCGCATGGAAATCGGCCAGTTTCTCGGCCCGCAACGGCGTATCCAGCCCGCACAGCACCATCAATGCGCCCTGCCGGTCGGTCATGTTGGTGGCGGCGTCATATTGCGCGGCGGCGCAGTGGGCTGCCTCGGTCGGGCGCCCTGCCGCCAGATAGACCAGCGCCTGCGTCTTGACCTTGCGCGCGCCCTTGGCCGCGGCGTCAAAGCCGAACGGCACCGCGCTCGCCCGGTCATGCAAGGCGGCCAATTCGCTCGCCAAGGTCGCGCCAATCCACGCCTTCAACGCCTCGCGCTCGGCATGCAGCGCGCCGGGATCAACCACAGTCAGCCGCTCCGACAGATAAGCGTGACTCGGCAGGATCAGCAATTCGCCGCGCATCAGATCGTCGAGCGCCGGATCGAGCACGATCGCCCGCATCGCCCCACCAATCGCCGCCCGCCCAGCGGCGCGATCGGCATCCGACAAGGCCCCCGACATGGCGGCGACCAAATGCTGCACCATCAGGCTCTGCATCGCCTCGTACCGCGCGAAAGGATCATCGTCATGCGCGGCGAGGAACACCAGATCGTCCAGCCCCGTATCCGCCTCAATCGCCACCGGCGCGGAAAAACCTCGGTTGAGCGACAGCACCGGGCGGCTGCTAAAGCCCGGGAAGCTGAAACTGTCCGCCGCCTTGGTCAGCACAACCAAGTGTTCGCCGGTGTGCTGGCCGCTGGCGCGATCAAACAGCGCCACGCGCAGCGGGATCGGCATCGGCGCCTTGTCCGGCTGCCCCGGCGTCGCGGGCACCACCTGCGTCAGGTGCAGCGTCGCTGTGTCGCCCGCGTGGCTGAACCGGGCAGTCACTTGCGGCGTGCCGGCTTGGGCATACCACAGGCGGAATTGCGTCAGGTCCAGCCCGGCGCCCTCCTCGATCGCCGTGATGAAATCCTCACACGTCGCCGCCTCGCCATCGTGGCGGGCGAAATAGAGGTCGGTGCCTTGACGGAACCGTTCCGGGCCAGCGATCGTGCGCATCATGCGGATGACTTCGGCGCCCTTGTTATAGATGGTCGCTGTATAGAAATTGCTGATTTCCTGAAAACTGTCGGGCCGGATCGGATGCGCCAATGGCCCGGAATCCTCGGGAAACTGGGCCGATCGCAAGATCCGCACATCCTCGATCCGCTTGACCGGCGCGCTGCCCATATCCGCGCTGAACAATTGATCGCGCAGGACGGTGAAGCCCTCCTTCAACGACAGTTGAAACCAGTCGCGACAGGTCACGCGGTTACCCGACCAATTGTGGAAATATTCGTGGCCAATCACGCCCTCGACCGCGTCATAGTCGCCATCCGTCGCCGTTTCCGGGTCGGCCAGCACATAGCGTGTGTTAAAGACGTTGAGCCCCTTGTTCTCCATCGCGCCCATGTTGAAATCGGACACGGCGACGATGTTGAACAGATCGAGGTCATAGGCTCGGCCAAACGCTTGTTCATCCCACTGCATCGAATGGATCAGGCTGCGCATCGCGTGATCGGTGCGGTCCTCATCCCCGGCCCGGGTCCAGATATTGAGCGTGACAATGCGCCCCTCGCTGGTGGTGAAATGGTCGGTATTGGCCACCAGATCGCCCGCGACCAGCGCGAACAAATACGACGGCTTTGGCCAGGGATCATGCCATTCGGCCCAATGCGTACCCTCGGCGCCATCACCCCGCGCGACACAATTACCGTTGGACAGCAAGACGGGGAACGCCACCTGGTCGCCCTCCATCCGCACGCGATAGACCGACAGCACATCGGGCCGGTCGGGAAAGAAGGTGATGCGGCGGAACCCTTCGGCCTCGCATTGGGTGCACAACATGCCGTTGCTGGCATACAGGCCCATCAACTGGCTGTTGGCGATGGGGTTGAGCACCGTCTCGATCAGGATCTCATGCGTATCGTCGGCCAGATCGATGACCAGATCATCGCCGTCGATCTGCCAATCATTGCGCACGACCTCGTCCACCTCGACCACACGCGGGGTCAGGCCATCGCCCTTGAGCCGGATGGTCTGAGTGCCTCTGCCCGCTGGATTGCGGCGCACCGACAGGGTGGCCCGCACCCGCGTCTGCTCCAGCCCCAATTGAAAGGCGAGATCGACCTCGGGCACCAGCCAATCGGGCGGGCGATAGTCCTCGCGGCGGATGACGGGCGGGGCGGCGTTTGTCGTGATGGCGTCCATGATCCCGCCTTTTAAGCGAAGTGGTTTCGAAAGCCACCCTTCGCGGCTAAGGAATGGTGCTATGAGCAGGATCCTGATCTTTGGCCTTGGCTATTGCGCCCAAGTGATCGCGGCCGGATTGCGGGCGCGCGGCTGGGATGTGATGGCGACGGGGCGCGCTGGCACGCTGGCGTTCGACGATGACGCGGCGGTGCGCGCGGCCCTGGCCAGCGCCGATGCCGTGCTGTCCAGCGTGCCGCCGGCAGACGGCGTCGATCCGGTGCTGGCGCGCTATGGCGATGCATTGGGCGGGCGATGGCTGGGATATTTGTCGTCCACGGGCGTCTATGGCGACACGGCTGGCGCATGGGTGGATGAAACCGCGCCTATCGGCCGAGGCCGCCGCACCGCCCGTGCCGAGGCCGATACCGCATGGGTCGCGCGCGGGGCAGTCGTGTTCCGCCTGCCGGGCATCTATGGCCCCGGGCGCAGCGCGCTCGACCGGGTGCGCGTCGGCGCGGCGCATCGCATCGCCCTACCCGATCAGGTGTTCAGCCGGGTCCATGTCGACGATATCGCCAGCGGCGTGATCGCCGCCTTGCTAACGCGCGCGCCGCCCGGGGCGTATAATCTGGCCGATGACGAACCCTGTTCGCAAAATGCCGTGATCGAGGCCGCTTGCCGCCTGTTGGGCGTGGCGCCGCCGCCCTTGCTGACGCTGGAGGCGGCAGGATTATCGCCCGCGGCCCGCGCTTTTTATGCCGAAAACCGCCGCATCGCCAATGGCAAGGCCAAGCGGGTGCTGGGCTGGCGCCCCGCCTATCCGTCGTTCCGCGCGGGTTTGGCGACGCTGGCCCGACCCGATAGCGCGATGAGCAGCCCGGCCATCACCACGACCGATCCCGCCACCGCCAAGCCGGTCCAGCGATAGCCCTCGAACAGCGTCGACAGGGCCATCGCCACCACCGGCACCACCACGTTGGAATAGGCCGCCCGCCCCGGTCCGATCGCCCGGATCAGCGCAAAATAGACCGGGAAGGTGATCACCGACCCGGCAATTGCCAGATAGGCCACCCCCGCCCAATAACGCGGATACGGATCGAGGACCGGCGCGCCATACATGCCATAGGCAAGACCCGCATCGATCACCGCGCCAAAAATCATCGCCCAGGTGATCAGCGGCACGACCGCCTGACGTCGCCCGGTCTCGGTCGCCTGCAACACATTGGACGCCGACGCGCACAAAATGCCGCCCAGCGTGAACAGCACGCCCGTGACCACATCCCCCTGCCCACCGCGATATTCATGCATCATCAACAGCGCGATGCCGCCCATCGCCACGCCCGACCCGATCAGAAACCGCGCCTGTAGCCGCGTCCCCAGCATCACCCGCGCCAACAGCGCATTGGGCACCATCAATAGTGCGTAAAGCACCGCCACCAGGCCCGAGGCGACATAATGTTCGGCGCGATAGACCAGTTGGAAATTGCCGCAGAATTGCAGCAAGCCGATGACCGCGGCCAACCGCAACCCCTCGCGCGGCATCCGCAAGGATTCACCGCGCACCAGCGTCAGCAGGCACATGCCCACCGCCGCCCCGGTAAACCGCCATGTGACGGTCCATCCCGGCGGGATGGCGGAAATCTGATCCTTGATCACCAGCCATGTCGAGCCCCAGATCAGGCTGACCGTGATAAACGCGGCAATATTGCGCGCGGTGGAACTTGGCGCGGTCATACCGCCGCCAAGGCGCGCGCGAGGGCGGCGACATCGGCAGGCGCGCAGTTCCATGCAGCGACGAACCGAGCGCCTGTCTCACCCCAATCGTAAAAGCCGAAACCTTGCGCCCGCAAACCCGCCTTTTCGGCGGGCGACAGGGTGACGAATACCTCGTTCGCCTCAACGGGATGCAACAGGCGGTGCGGCACCGCAGCGGCGATCTCCGCCGCCGCCGCATTGGCCGCCCGCGCATTGGCCAGCCAAAGGTCGCCCGCCAACAGAGCGTGGATCTGCGCCGCCAAAAACCGGCCCTTGGATTGCAGATGCCCGGCCCGCTTGCGGCGATATTTCACATCCTCGGCCAAGGCAGGGTCGAAGAACACCAGCGCCTCGGCGCTCATCCCGCCATTTTTGACGCAGCCGAAAGACAGGACATCAACGCCGCCATCGCAACTGGCCGCCGCCGGCGTACAACCCAAATGCGCCACCGCATTGGCAAACCGCGCGCCATCCATGTGCAATTTCAACCCGTGACCTTGAGCACAGGCGCCAATCGCGGCCACCTCCGCCGGGCGATAGACACAGCCCGCCTCGCTCGCCTGCGTGATCGATACAGCGTGCGGCCACACGCGGTGCACATCGCGGCGGATCGGCGCGATACACGCCTCCATCGCCGCCGGCGTCAGCTTGGCATCCACGCCCTCGGCCAGCATCAGTTTGGCGCCATGGGTGAAAAAGCCCGGCGCGCCGCATTCATCCTGTTCGATATGCGCGTCGCGGTGACAGATGACCGCGCCATGCGGCGGCACCATGCTGGCCAGCGCCAGACAATTGGCCGCCGTCCCGCTGGCAACCCAGATCGTGGTGCAGTCCCGCCCGAACACTTCGGAAAACCGGGCGTCGAGCGATTGGCTCAAACTGTCGTTGTCATAGGGCGCCTGTGCGCCATCGGCGGCCTGCATCGCGGACCAGACGGCGGGGTGGACCGCGGCGGCATTATCGGACAAAAATTGCATCTGGGTTTTGTGCGTGTGCGAAGGGCCGGCGTCAAGGCCGACCCTTCGGTCATCCGATTACTGAATCAGGTGCGCCTGTTGCACCGTCAGCGCAAAGAGCGTGACGAGGGCATCTGAAATATTCTGGTCGGTCGTTACCTGATAAAACAGTGCCGTGCCGTCCGATCCGGACGAGGCGCAGGCCTGAAGCGCGGGCGCGACATTACCAAGATACGGCGCAACATTCGACTGCGACCAGCTATCCCCGGTCAAGGCATCGGGCAGATATTGGGTATATAACACCGCGATCCGAATGCCGCGGCTCTTGATCGTTGTGCATTTGGCCAGGTCCGTCAAATTCAGCTCACGGTTCCAACGGCTGCCATTGACCACCTCATCGCTCATCCCGTCAGTGATCAGGAACATCACCTCCTGCGGGCTGGACGATGTTGTGCCATCGCCTGGCGTTGGCATGATGTTGTTCATGGTCGTGAACATATTGTTGAATTCGGTCGCGGCGTCGTTGATGCAATTGGATGACGTCGGGCAACCGTTATTGGCCCAATAATCCTGCGACGCGTAAAGGTCCGGCACCGACGAGGCCGATAGCGTTCCGACATCGGCCATCGTGCTGGTCAGGGCGGTCACAGGGTTGTTGGTGGAGCCGGGATGGCTCCAGTTGAAGGCGTACATTTGCAAATTATATGTCACGCCATTGGCGCTGGCCTGATTGGCCGCATAGGGGATCAATTGTTGGGCGGCGACACGTTCGGCGTCGATCCGCACCTCGATGCTGGACGAACCCGAGACAACCGATCCATAATTATGGGTCAACCAATACCCATCGGCAAAATAGCCAGGTACCGAAGTCGTCGTCCGTGCCGAGGTGTAGGAGACGGTACCATTGCTATACGTGTACCCGCTGAGCAGCGTTCCTGCGCTATTATACACTTTGTTGGTCGATGCATTGACCAGATAATAGGTCTGAAAACCGGGTTGGCCCGATGTGTAATAATTTGCCGACAGATAGATGTCGCGCTGGCTTGAATCGCGGATGTAAACCGCGTCCGAATGCGGGTTCTGTTCATGACAGGCAAAGTCGCAGCCCGAAGTGAGCGACGTGGTCGAGGTCGCGGTACGGATCGACGACAGGCCGGTGCTCGTGGTCGGCAACAGCATCGACGGGCTGGTATCCATCACCAGATAGAAATTGATATAAGGCGCCTTGATCGCCTGCGACGACACCGTGCCCGAAATCGGTAGCGACGGCGCCCCCAGCAGACCGGCAAAGATATTGGTCGATTGCGCCCGCCATTGCACCATCACCCGGCGCCCGTTGTTGAGCGCGCCGGTGGTCGAAATCGTGACGATCAGATCATTGGTTTTGTTGAACATCACCCCTTTCAAATTCGCGACTTGTCCGGTGAACATATTGATGGCGGCGGTTTGCGCCTTGGTCTGTCCGGCGGTGGAATTGTCCTGCATGCTCATCGCGGTCACCGCGGCCACCGCGGCCGCATCGGCAGCCGCGCCCATCTGCGATTGCAGCTTCATCGCGCGGGCGTAATCGATGCCAAACCCCACCGCAAAGGTCATCGGGATCATTGCGCCGGCCACGATAATGATCACGTTGCCGCCGCGCTCGACGCAAAGGCGGCGGCCCAGCGAGCGAAGCTGGCCTACGAGGCGCGAAAGAAGTGACTGGTGCATGGCGAACCTATGGTTAACTGGAGGTAGCGGGACAGGTCGTGGGCGTCGAACCGTCAGGCGGCGCGATCGCGCTGACGAGACGGGGAATCATGAAATACCTGTCGTAAAAGTTGGTGTTGTGGCCCGATCCCAGCCCAACCAACGGCGTGTAGGCATAGCCGACCTCGCCCAGTATGACGTATGACCCGGTCGCCGCCATATTGGCGTTGAGCGTGACGACGGTACAGGCCGGCAAGGCCGTCATCCCGGTCTGACCGGTGGGGACCTGGCTCCACACCACCGTCGCGGTGGTGGCACCGGTAACCAGCACTTCGCTTACCCGTTGTTTGGCATTGGCCCCATTATACGGCACCAGGATCTGCGCGCTGGCGGCCATGATCGTGTTGAGCTGTGTCGTGGTCAGCGCGCCATAGCGGGTGGTCAGATCCGTGATTGCCCGCGCCGTGATCGTCACCTTGCGGCTGGCCGAGCTTTCGTCGGCCAACACATAGCCGCCCAGATACATCGCCAGCAGCACCGGCAAGGCAAAGGCAAACTCCACCACAGTGGTGCCGGAAATATTCGCCCGCAACCTAGCGAGCAAAGGCATCGACGGAACGCGCATCAAAAATACTCCGTCTTGAGCACGGACGCAGCGGTCAACATGCGGTTGCCGCCCTGCTGATTGACGAATGACAGGCCAAACGGGCCGTTGACCGTTGGCCACAGGTACATCAATCGCACCACGACGATGTCGCCGCGCGACCCGACGGAATAGCTGAAGGTGGTATTGACGGCGCCGCTGGCGCCATAGGTCAAAGCCACCGCGCCGGTTTGAGCGTCGCTGAAATTGCCGCTGCTGACCGGCGCGACATCGACGTACAACCGCCCCGCGCAAGGCATGAATTTGGGCAGCGCCGCACAGGCCTGCGCCTGGAATTGCGCCTGAGTCCAGCCGGATTGTTGCGCCTGACCGGTCATGACCAGACGCCCGGCCGCCTCGGCGGCGGTTTCCAACGCTTGGTTGGCGGTAAATATCAGCGCGGTATGCAAAATTGCCAGCAACAGCGCGAGCACCATCGGCGCGACAAGCGACAGCTCCATGGCCGGGCCGCCGCGCTGACAACGCAGCAACGCCCGCAATCCAATCTGTTGTCGTGGCCCGAATAGTCGAGCGATTCGCAGGCTCGGCATGGCCCGAATCCTCCTTGGTTACGCGCAATATCTAATGCCGGACTAAACAATTGGTTAACCTATCGCCAAACCGCCGCTTTCCTGGCTTTTGCCCCGCGCCGGGCGCATCAGGCCTTGCACCGGCAAAACCGTTTGTTAGGCCCTTTCGCGCTAGGTCTGGCGACGATGGATGTCCCGCCGGGACGAAAAAGGAATATGGCATGAAGGTTCTGGTGACGGGCGCGGCCGGCTTTATCGGCTTTAGCGTGAGCGTTAGGCTGTTGGCGCGCGGCAACACAGTGATCGGGCTGGATTGCGTCAACGACTATTACGATGTCGCGCTGAAAGAGGCGCGGCTGGCCCGGTTGCGCGAATTGGGCGGCGACCAGTTCATTTTCATCCGCCAGGATTTCGCGCTCTACGAACCGCTGGTCGCCGCGCTGGATGGCCACAGCTTTGACCGGATCGTGCATCTGGGGGCGCAGGCCGGGGTGCGCTATTCGATCACCCATCCACATGCCTATCTGCACGCCAATCTGGCGGGCCATCTCAACATGCTGGAAATCGCGCGCCATCGCGGGGTCGAGCATATGGTCTATGCGTCATCGTCGTCGGTCTATGGCGGCAATACCAAGATGCCGTTCGCCGTTGAGGACCGGGTGGATCAGCCGATCAGCCTCTATGCCGCGACCAAAAAGGCGGACGAGTTGATGAGCGAGACCTACGCCCATCTCTATCGCCTGCCGCTGACCGGCTTGCGGTTTTTCACCGTCTATGGCCCCTGGGGCCGGCCCGACATGATGATGTGGCTGTTCGCCAGCGCCATTCTGGCCGAAAAGCCGATCGCTGTGTTCAACAACGGCGATATGTACCGCGACTTCACCTATATCGACGACATCATCAGCGGCGTGGTCGCCTCGCTGGACAATCCGCCGCCCGACGATGGCGCGGTCAAGGCCGGGGGCAGCACCAAGCCGCACCGGTTGTACAACATCGGCAACCACAAGTCGGAACATCTGATGAAGGTGGTCGAGATCCTCGAAGCCGAATGCGGCAAGAAGGCAATTATCGATTTCCAGCCGATGCAGCCCGGCGACGTCCGCCAGAGCTTTGCCGACATCGACGCGATCTCGCGCGATCTGGGCTATCGGCCGACCACCAGCATCGACGTCGGGGTGCCGAATTTCGTGCGGTGGTACAAGGATTACAACGCGCTGTAAGGCGCGCGGAATGGCTGGTGGGACTGGGCCGTGGCCTGTTCCGCCGCCCCGTCGGCGTTAGGGCAGTGCGGCGAACCAGATGATGTGCTTGGCGCCCTTGCCATTGCTGCGGGCGCGCACGGCGACTTCATCGACCGCAAAGCCAGCCGATTTCAACCGGCGGGCAAACACATCGTCCTTTGCCGCGGACCAAATCGCCAACACCCCGCGGGCGCGCAGCGCCGCCATGGCAGCGCGCAGGCCGCGCTCGGAATAAAGCTGATTGTTGGCATGGCGGACCAGCCCATCGGGGCCATTGTCGACGTCGAGCAATATCGCGTCAAAGTCGCCAGCGGAAGATCGAATGACGTCCACGACGTCGGCCTCTACCACCCGCACGCGGGGGTCATCGAGGCAATTGGCCGCCAATTCCTGCATCGGGCCACGGGCCCAATCGAGAATTTCGGGGACCAGTTCGGCCACAGTGACTGTGGCGTCGGGGGGTAGCACAGCGAGGGCAGCCCGCAGGGTAAAACCCATGCCATAGCCACCGATCAACAGGTGCGGTTTTGCCCGGCCGGCGATTCGCTCGCAACTCATCGTTGCCAGCGCCTCCTCCGAGCCGCGCATCCGCGTGCTCATCAACTCGTTGCGATCCAGCACGATCATGAAATCGGCGCCGTGTCGGTACAGGCGAAGGTCTTCGCCGCCCGGCACTTGCGCCGTTCCCAATAATTCGCGCGGGATCATGCTACTTTCCCCGACACCAACTTAGTCGTTGGGGCCCTTTTGCGCGGCGTCCGGCGCCGGTTCCACGGGATCGGCCTTTTGGCGCGCCCGCAACTTGTCGAGAGCGCTGTTCCGGGCGCGAGTGGCCGAAGCCACCCGTTCCTGAAAGCCTGGCTCCCGGTAACCTTGCACCTTACTACCGCGCATCAGACCCGCCTTCCGGTCAAGCGACCTGAAGGTTCACAGCCGAGGTCTTACCACGACGGTCGGTTTCCAGTTCGTACGAAACGCGCTGGTCCTTCTGAAGGGTCGACAGGCCGGCACGTTCCACAGCCGAGATGTGAACGAAGGCATCGCCACCGCCGGTCTCGGGAGCGATAAAGCCATAGCCCTTGTCGGCGTTGAAGAATTTGACAGTTCCGGTGATCATGTAGGCATCCTTTGGCCAATTAAATTAAGACCCCCGCGAAAAGGTCGCGAGTGTCTGCTGCGTGAAGCTACTGGGGGACAAAGGAGGTCGACAGAGCGACCAGATTATCCGTCTAAAGCGACGTTAGCGGGCGCCTCTTAGCATCACTTTCGCCGGAAAAGAAGGGGAAACGCAAAATCGCCGTGCCACAAGGGGTTGCATCGCCTGTTTCATCGCCAAATCCCGGCGGTTTTCAGCGCAATTGGCAAACAAACGAATCGGTTGGGGCAAAACTGTCCCGGGCGACCGATCGCGATCAATGACCGGCATCGCAATGGCCCGTCACATTCGGTTGCCGCTTGATGCGCGACGTATGGCCGATGCCCGGGTTGAACACATTGCACGGGTCCAGCGCCGCGTAATGCGCCCTTAACGCGGGCTTAGCCTCGTACAAATGCCCGACATTGTGTTCGGCGGGATATTCGGCGCCCCGCAGGTTGAGCAGCGGCAACATCGCATGTTCGAGCGCGACGCAATCGGTGCCCTTGGCGACGATGTAATCCTGATGGAACACCTGACACAGGAAATGCCCATAATAAAGCTTGTGCAGGATCGGCCGTTCAATCGCCTCGGGCAAGCGTTCGACCCAATCCTCGCCATTGCGTGGCAGGGCGATATCGAGCGCGACGATATCCTCGACTTCGGCCGGATGCACCTGACGATAGCGAATCGCCGCCCCCGCTGCGGCAAAGCGGTGGAGGAACGCTGCCGTCGCTTCCTCTGGCGTACATTCGAACACATCGCCATCGGCGGACGGGAAATGCGCCGCCAGATATGCGCGTGTTTCCGCCAGCCCCTCGCCCGTCACGCGCAACATCAGGTGATGTTCATAGCGGTCGCGCCACGTCCATAGGCGCGCCGGCAGATGGTCGGGCAATCGGTCGGCCACCCATTGCAACACCCGGTCCGACAGGCTGGCCGGCACAAAAGGCAGGCCGGCGGCCAGCGCATCGAACCGTGCCTTGGCGGCAAACAACGCCGGCAAACGGTCTGTGCCCAGCTTGCGGATGGCGATGTACATGTCCTTGCCATAGCGCGCGGCGATGTCGAAACAGTCGCGGTGGAGATATTCGCCCGCGACCGGCAACGCCTTGAAATTCGCAAGTATCGCGCGGCGCAGGGCGGTCAATTCACCAGCGGAATTGGTGCCGATGTAAAAGACATGGGTCGCAGCATCCTTGACGAACGTATCCAGCCGCACCGCAAACAGCGCCACCTTGCCCGCGCTGCCCGACGCCTCGAACAGGCGGGTCGCATCGGCGTTGAACCGCGCCGGGGTCGCGGCGTCAATCGCGCGCACATGGTCGGCATAGCGATGATCGCTCGCGGCGCGCTGGTCCGCCGGATCAATGTCGCCGGGCGCATACTCGCCCGCCTCCAGCCGTGCCAGCATCGCCTCTGGTTCGTCGCCCAACGCAATGCCGAGATGGTTGACCAGTTGCAGACACCCCGTCTCGTCCACCCGCGCATAGAGCGCAAGTTCGGTATAGGCAGGGCCGCGCCGTACCAACGCGCCGCCCGAATTATTGCACACGCCGCCTATCACGCTGGCGCCGATACAGGACGACCCAATCACCGAATGCGGTTCACGCCCCAACGGTCGCAATTGCGCCTCGAGTTCATACAGCGTGGCGCCCGGCAGGCACACGACCTGTTGCCCATCGCGGATCAGTTGGACGCCCGTCAACCGCCGCGTGCTGAGCACCACCACCGGGCGATCGTATACGCCATCGGGCGTGGACCCGCCGGTCAGGCCGGTGTTCGACGCCTGACAGATCAGGATCACATCGGCCGCAACACACGCCTGTAACACCCGCCACTGTTCAACCAGCGAGCCCGGCTGCACCACCGCCAACACCGCGCCCGACCCACAGCGATAGCCATGGGAAAACCGATGCGTCGCCTTTGCCCCGGTCAGCACATGGCGTGCGCCCACCACCTGACGCAAACGGTCGAGCAGGGCATGGGTGGCAGGTGTCGATCGGCTCATCGGATGGTTGTCCCCGTCAAGACAGCAAAAGGCGAGAACCGCCGCACAAACACGCCTCTGCGCTTTGCCACATGT
This sequence comes from uncultured Sphingomonadales bacterium, assembly GCA_903858875.1. Taxonomy (GTDB): domain Bacteria; phylum Pseudomonadota; class Alphaproteobacteria; order Sphingomonadales; family Sphingomonadaceae; genus Novosphingobium. Next base: position 22,077 of record CAIOKP010000126.1, on the reverse strand, counting down.
GCCACAACGCAGGGTAAAACCGCACCCTATCCTTCGCCAAATCCCTCAATGGCCTGAAACACCCGGCCAATGGCCGCCCGATCCGCCGCGCCGATTTCCGGGCGCCAGATTTCGAACAGCAGGACAACCCGCGCCTCGGGCCCATCGTTGCGCGCCTCGTGATTCATCGAATCGTCGAAAACGAAGGGCACGCCCTCCTCCCAATTCCGCGTTTCGCTGCCGACGCGAAAACTGCATCCGGGGGCAGTGCGGATAGGAATGTGACAGATCAGCCGCGAATTGAGCATCCCGTTATGCGGGGCGATATGCGTGCCCGGCGCCAACCGTGACCAGATGGCGGTCGGCGCCCGCCCCGGAATCATCGGCATCGGCGCGTGGGCCAGCGCGGCCATGGTCGCCGGGCACAAGGCGGCATGTTCCTCCACAATGGCGCCATCGCGCCAGAAATGAAAAGCACTCCACGCCGGATCATCGCGCAGCGGGTTGTTCGCCGCCGGCCGGTCTGGGGCGGTGCGAACGTAGGGCGCAAAACCGGCCCCATCCGCACCCGAAGCGCCCGCCACCGCGCGCAATTCCGCCTGCATATCCGGCAACAGATCCAGCATCGCCTGCAACCACGGAAATTCCGCAGGATCGTAGAACCGCTTCTGCGGCAGGCCGGGGTAATAGAAAAGCGAAGGCTGTTGCAGGTCGATCCCACGTCGCCCCGCCAACATATCGATCGCCTCGCGCATCGCCGGCGAAAGCCCCTCGCCCACCGACGCTTCCAAATGCGCGATATAGGCCGACTGCGCCGTGGCGACATAGCGCCCGGCATGTTCCAACAATGGCGCCAGTTCGGCCGGGGCGCCGCCATAGGCTGCCTGCTGGTTCACCGCCGCCATGTAAAAACTGGACGCGGCGCGCGAATCTCCCCGCCGTTCACGCAGCATCCCCTTCATCAGCAAGCTGCCAATATCGCGGTGATCGAGCGCCAGTTGGCGATCCATTGCCGCCTCCGCCGCGTCGAGCCGGCCCAGTGCCATTTCGGCATTGGCCAGCGCCAGCCAAGGCATCTCGGCTTCCGGCACCTGGCCCGCCACCGCGTGCAGCAACTGGGCCGCGCGGGCAGGATTGCGATGAGCGAGCGCGGAAAGGGCCTCATCAATGGCCTGTTGTGGATTGGTCATACCCACATAGTGCCCGGCGGATGAAAGTTTGAAAAGGGCCAGCATCAGCGCAAACCAGCATGGTCCACAAGCGAGCCAACGGCATTCCCGTCGCGACCCCTTGCGACACCTGGCCAAATAATGGTGCACCCGACTGGATTCGAACCAGTGACCCCTGCCTTCGGAGGGCAGTACTCTATCCAGCTGAGCTACGGGTGCGCGCCAGAGTTGCGCGGTTAGCAGCGGTTGCCTCGAAGCGCCAGAGGTTTTGCACAAACCGCGTCAGAGTCATCCACACCCGCGTATTCCCGGTTGAAACCGACCCGGCGGTCAATTGATGGTTAACAATTTGGCAAGACGCGGCTGTTAGATACTATGGCCATGACCGCGATACCCTCCGACTCCGAACCGCACTTCACCGCACTGGCCACCGCGCCGGCGCTGGGGGTGGATCATGTCGATCCGTTGGCGTTGCAATGGGTGGCCCTGCGCGAGGCGGGGGCGGCGATTGCAGCGCTGGCCGGTGAGGAAATTAGGGCGGGATCGGCCGAACATTTGGCTTTTCCGCGGGGTTTGCGGCACGCCCATGCCCGACGGCAAGTGTTGATCGAACAGATGATCGGCGATTTGGTGGCGATGATGGAGCCGGGCGTGACCGCGCTGTTGGCGGTGCATGAACGCGGCGGAAATGCCGCCCCGGCGGCGCGCGCGTTGTGGCAAGAATTTGTTGCGGCGCGGAGCGGCCTGTTGGCTCTGGCCCCAGCGGACCCGGCGGACGAATCGCAGCATTAGGCCGCGGCGATTGCCCGCAAGGCGCTTGAAAGTTCCCAATATGTTCCTAAAGTCGGGCGATGATGTCTGTCTCGACCGATTCGCCCGCTCTGCCTGATGCCGCCGCCGTGGCGCGGGGCATATCGCGGCTGTTTGCCCGTAACGATATTTGGTGCCTGCCCGAAATGCCGTTGCGCAATGGGCGGCGGGCCGATCTGATGGGCATCGATGCCAAGGGGCAGGTGATCATCGTCGAGATCAAGGTCGCCAAGGCTGATCTGATGGGGGATGGCAAATGGCCCGATTACCTTGATTATTGCGACCGATTCTTTTGGGGGCTGGCGACGCATCTCGATCGTGCCTGTATGGATACAGACGCGTTCCGGCCCGATCAATGCGGGGTGATTGTGGCCGATGGCTATGACGCCGAAATCCTGCGGCCCGCGCCGCTGATGCCGCTGGCGGCGGCCCGGCGCAAGGTGGAGGTCGAACGGTTGGCGCGCGCGGCGCTGCGCCGGCAAGCCGTCGCGCTGGACCCGCGCATCACCACATGGGGCGGCGCCTAAATCACCGCCGCAGGCGCAGCCGATCCAGCACCGCCTGTTTTTCAACCGCCGTCATCATTGGCCAAGCCGCGATCTCGTCGATCGTCCGCGCACAGCCGAGGCACCACCCACTCTTGGGCGCGATCTGGCAAATGCCATTGCAGGGCGAGGGCGGCGCGGTCATCAATCGCCCCCAAGCACTGGCGCGGCGCAGACGCAAGTCTGCCCGCATTGCCATGTCCTTTTGCCCATTTGCGCGATGGCCCGCGCGGCGGCATAAGCGACTCTATGGCTGAACCCACCCTGCTCGCCGTCCTGCTGTCCGCACTGGCCATGACGGCCATTGTGACGCTGCGCTATGTGCTGGCCAGTGGCGGCTTTGCCCTCGCCACCGCGCGGCGCAAGCCGGGGCTCTATGCGCCGCTGTCGCGCCAGATCCGTTTTGAGATCCTGTGGTCGCTGGCGTCCTGCGCGATCTTTGGCATTCCCGCCGGCATCGTCGCGTGGGGCTGGCAAGCGCATGGCTGGACGCGGATCTATCGTGATGCCGAGGCAATGCCGCTGTGGTGGCTGCCGGTGTCGGTTCTGCTCTATCTGTTGGCGCATGACACGTGGTTTTATTGGACGCACCGCTGGATGCATCGCCCGCGCGTTTTCCGCATCGCGCATGCGGTGCATCACGCCAGCCGCCCGCCAACCGCCTGGGCCGCAATGAGCTTCCACCCGGTCGAGGCGTTGACACAGGCGATTGTCATCCCGGCGCTGGTATTTGTCGTGCCGATCCACGTGGCGGCCCTGGGCGTGGTGTTGACGGTGATGACCGTTATGGGCGTGACCAATCACATGGGCTGGGAGATGTTTCCCGACTGGCTGGTCAAATCGCGGGCCGGCGGTTGGCTGATCACCGCCAGCCATCATCAGCGGCACCATGACCTCTATCGTTGCAACTATGGCCTGTATTTCCGCATCTGGGACCGGCTGTGTGGCACCGACAAGGGGCTGGGCAAGTTCTAGTCCTCCACCCCCTTGCCGCCATCCGCCTGTCCACCTAGAGCCAGCCAGTGCCAAGCCCTGATATATCCGCCCCCGCGACGTTGCAAACCGGCACTTTCGCGCCCTTTGGCTATCCAACCTATCGCGCGATATGGATCGCCAATCTGGCGTCGAACCTCGGCTCGATGATCCAGTCGGTGGCTGCGGCGTGGTTGATGACCGACCTGACCCATTCGCACCGCCTGGTGGCGATGGTGCAATCCTCCACCACCTTGCCGATCCCGCTGTTTGGCGTGCTGGCCGGGGCGATTGCCGACAATTATGACCGGCGACAGGTAATGTTGTGGGCGCAAGGCTGGATGCTGGTTGTCTCGACGGCATTGGCGGTGATGGCGTGGCAGGGGACAATGACGCCCGCGCTCTTGCTGGCGTTTACGCTGGCGGTGGGCGCGGGGTTGGCGCTCAACCAGCCGGCGTGGCAGGCGTCGGTGCGGTCGCAGGTGGATCGCGAAATTTTGCCGCAGGCGATCACGCTTAACGCGATGGCATTCAATCTGGCGCGCTGTGCCGGGCCGGCGCTGGGGGGCTTGCTGATTTCGGTGGCGAATGTCGGTTGGGCCTTTGCAGTCAACGCGGTTAGTTATGTCGGACTCATCGTGGTGCTGCTCCGCTGGCGCCCGGATGTGCAGAGCCGCAAGCCGCAACCGATTGTGCCCGCGATGGCCGCTGGCCTGCGGTTTTGCGCAACCGATAACGCCATCCGCCGGGTGCTGTTGCGCGGTGCGGGGTTGGGATTGGGCACGGCGGGGTTTCATGCCCTCGTGCCGATGGTGGTGCGCGGGCCTTTGCATGGCTCCGAGGTCAGCCTTGGCATTTTGCTGGGCCTGTTCGGCGTCGGATCGGTGCTGGCCGCGGTTGCGGTGGGCGAAATCCGCCGCCGGATGGGCGTCGAAGGGGCAATTACCGCGGCAACTCTCGCCTTCGTCGTGGCGCAGATGGTGCTGGCCAGCGCCAGCACGCTGATCATCGCCGGGCCGGCCGCGCTGATCGCGGGGGCGGGCTGGGTCAGCGCGGCAACCACCCTGAATGTCTCGATGCAAATGCGCTCGCCCGAGGGGATTTTGGGCCGATGCATGTCGATCTATCAGGCGGTGACGTTTGGCGCGATGGCGCTGGGCGCGTGGATCTGGGGCACGGTGGCCGATTGGCTGGGGCTGGCGGCGGCGCTGCATGGCGCAGCGCTGTGGCTGATCTCCAGCTTGGTTGTGCTGCGTATCATGGCGCCGCTGCCCGCACCGCCGGGGCCCCGGCACGTCGTTTGATCCGCGCAACTTAACGATCCGTTTACCCTGTTGCGCCACAAGGATCGCGACAGGCCATTTCAGGACGGATTATGGACGGATTTCCCGGCAATTTCTTCGATCGCATCACCGCGGCGCAGGCCAGCGACGATTGGGACGACGAGGACGAAATCCCCGGCGAATTGCCGGTCATCATCGCCCAGGACGAACGCCGGATGCCGGTGCTCGCCTATAATTATTGGGCGGCATTGCTGGGCGACCGCGCCTTGCCAGCGATTGACGATCTGCGGTTGGACCAGATGCCCGATGTTGCGCCCTATGCGGTGGTGCTCGATTTTTCCGATGGATTGGATGCCCCAAAGATCGCCTTTATTGGCGAAAAACTGGCCGCGGAATGTGGCACGACCCGTGTGATCGAGCGGTTGACAGAGGCCCCGGACGGATCGCTATTGTCGCATATTACCGAGCAGTATGCGCAGATCCACAGCCAAAAAGCGCCGATTGGATTCGAAGCCGAATGCATCAACCAACGCGGCGCGACCATCCTCTATCGCGGCATCCTACTGCCATTTTCGGACGCTGACGCCAACGAGGCTGCGAACGGGGCGGCAATCGGCCATGTGTTGGGAGTCATCAACTGGAAGGAATTGGCGGACGCCAGTTTGAGCGCTGATTTGGCCCGCCAGATCGGTGCCGCCTTTGAAGCACCCGATAGCCAGCCACCCATCGCACGTGTGCCGCAATGGGCACTCTCCAAACCGGCGCCCAATGCCGGCAAGGCCCTGCCCGTACCAGGCTTTGGCGTCGATCCTCATGCCGCCGCAGTCACCGCGCTGGCAACGCTGGAATTTGCCGCCGTGCCGGGCGACGTGGCGCGCCATATGACCTTGGCTGACTGGCTGGCCTCGGCGCGCGAATTGGCACAGGCGGCGCTGTTTTCGGGCGAACGCACGCGTCAGGCGCTGTATGCCGCGATCGGGCGGGCCTATGATTTCGCGCTGGCCGCCGACAAGGAACCGGGCGTTCTGGCCGCGCTGATGGTTGATAGCGGGCTGACGGCGCAACCGCGCGCGCCGCTGATCCCGCTGGTCAAACTGGTGTTTGGGCCGGATTACGACAAGACCCGCCTGACCGAATATGCCGCCGTGCTGACCCATGCCCAACGGCTGGGCCTGCGCCGGGGCGAATTGACGGCGCATCTGGCCACCGCGCCGGGTGGGTTGAAAGGCGTGGTCGCCGAAGAACGCCGCTGGCGTCATGCCGAGTCCGCCAGCGTCCCGCGCGACACGCGCCCCACAGCCATCCGCCGACTTGGTGCACTGCCGCCCCGCGCATTGTCGAGCGTGCCCAGCAAGGGCGCGGAATTCACGCTGTTGGTTGCGCGCCGATTGCCCGATGGCACCGTCGCGTTGCTTGGCGAAGTGGCGGATGATGCGGCATTGCTGGCCCGTGCGGCCCGGCGCCTGACCGACTGATTTCTTCAGGCGCAGTTCAGCCGTCAGCGTGCTAGGCTATGGGCGCTCATGACGATACGCGCCGCACTGCCCCCCCTCGCTCGCCCTCTGGCGAAGACCCTGTCCCTGATCGCGGGGACATTGCTGGCCATTCAGCCGGCTGCGGCGCAATCGATTCTGCGCGATGCCGAGACCGAAGCGCTGTTCCACGATATGGCCAGCCCGCTGGTCAAAGCCGCCGGGCTTGACCCCAAGAATGTCGACATCGTGCTGGTCAATGATTCCGAAGTGAACGCCTTTGTCGCCGGCGGCCAAGCAGTCTACCTCAATTCCGGCCTGATCAACGAGGCCAGCACCGCCAACGAGGTGCAAGGCGTCATCGCGCATGAATTGGGCCATGTCGTCGGCGGCCACGCCATCGATGATCGCGGCGCCAAGACAGCCAGCAATATCTCGATCCTGTCGCTATTGCTGGCCGGCGCGGCGGTGGCGGCCGGCGCGGGCGAGGCGGCGATGGGCGTATTTATGGCCGGGCAACAGGCGGCGATGGGCAAATACCTCGCCTATTCGCGCGGCGAGGAAGAGGCGGCGGACGCGGCGGGGGTCAAATTTCTGTCGGGCGCGGGGATTTCCGGGCGCGGCTCGATTGATTTCTTTCACAAGCTGCTCAACCTCGAAAGCCGTTATGGCATGACCCGCAGCGCGGAAGCCTCGTTCTATTCCACCCACCCGATGACCGACGACCGCATTGCCTATTTGCAGGACGTCTATGAAAAAGACCCGGCGTGGAAAAAGCCCAATGACCCGGTGCTGGAAGCGCGGTTTCAACGCGTGAAGGCCAAGCTGTTCGGCTATCTGGCGGAACCGGGCAGCACGTATCAGACCTATCCCGAATATATGACGGATGTGCCGGCGCATTATGCCCGCGCCTATGCCTTTCACAAGGATGGCTTTCTCGACAAGGCGACGGCGGAAACGGACGCTTTGCTGCGCGATGCGCCGACTGATCCGTATTTTCTGGAGCTGAAGGGCCAGATCCTGCTGGAAAGCGGGCGGCCGGACGAGGCGCTGGGACCATTGCGCCGCGCGACGGAATTGACCGGCAACCAGCCGTTGATCGCCACGACCTTTGGCCATGCGCTGGTCGCTGCGGATGAACGGGTGAACAGCACCGCGCATATGGCCGAGGCACAAAAGGTGCTGAAAGCCGCCGTGGCGCGCGACCGGGAAAATCCGTTTGCTTGGTACGTGCTGGGCATCATCTATGCCAAGAACGGTGATATGCCGCGCGCGCAACTGGCCAGCGCAGAACAGCAATCGCTTTCGGGCCACATGGCCGAGGCCTTGCGCAGCGCGTCGATGGCCAAATCCGGCCTGCCCATCGGATCGCCCGACGCCATCCGCGCCGAAGATATTGCGATGGAGGCCAAAAGCGCCCTCGCCCGCGCCAAGAAACACAAGTAAGGCCCCGCGCATGTCCGAAACATCAAAGCCCCTGTCGCCCCGCCGTGTCATCGTCATCGCCGCCGCCGTTGCCGCGATTTGCGGGCCGTTGGGCGCGATGGTGGCGGCCTATTTGCCGATCCCGCACCCCGGTACGGATCGCGCGGTGCATGATTACATCCTGTCGCACCCCGAAATCCTGCCCGAAGCGGTCGAGAAATTGAAGGCGCAGGATGGCACCAAACAGGTCGCCCAATTGCGGCCCCAGATCGAGAAGGCATGGCCGGGCGCCGTGATGGGCAATCCCAATGGCAAGGTCGTGCTGGTCGAATTCATGGATTTCGCCTGCGGCTATTGCCGGCAGAGCTTGGGCGATGTCGACCGTTTGATCGGCGCCAATCCCGATCTGAAGGTGGTGCTGCGCGAATTGCCGATCCTGTCGCCCGAAAGCGCGGATGCGGCGAAAATGGCGCTGGCCGCCGCCGCGCAAGGCAAATATGGCGCCTTTCACAAGGCAATGTTTGCCGCCGGGCGCCCCAACGCTGATACGATCGCCGCCGCCGCGCGCACCGCCGGGCTCGATCCAGTGGCCGCGGCAAAGATCATCGCCGACCCCGCCACGCAGGCCGAAATCGAGAGCAATTTGACGCTGGCCCGCGCGCTCGGGTTGAATGGCACACCCAGCTGGCTGGCGGGCGATCAGATGTTGGGCGGCGCGCTGGGCTATGACGCGCTGGCCAAGGCCGTGGCTGCAGCGCGCCATTAAGCGCCGCGTCGTGCGGGCTGGGGCCTGCAATATTCCCTTGCGCCCGCTTCTACGATAAGGCGGCGACTATGGCTGTGCTTCCGTTTCGTCCCTCACCCTTTTTCGCCAACAAGAACAAGGCGTTCTGGCGGCTGCAAGTGCTCGGTTGGTCCGGCGCCATGCTGATGCGCTCGATGTCGAGCCTCGCCAATGGGCAACCACCGTCGTTTCTCGTGCTGGTATTGATCGCCACGATCAGCGGGTTTTCGATCTCACTGATCCTTGCGGTGATCTATCATCAATTGATCGGGATGCGACCCTTGGTGACTTGGGGCGTGACGTCGCTGATGCTGCCGGTCGCGGTGTCGCTCTATGCCTTTATGGATGGCTGGGTGATCGCGCTGTACCGGCCCGACACGATGGCGAGTTTTGCGCAATTATTCATCGGGGTGTTTTATCTTGATGCGACGCTGCTGGGCGCATGGTCGGCGCTGTATTACGCGATCAACTTTTTCCTGCGGATCGAGGAACAGAACGACCAGTTGTTGCGCCTCGAGAATCAGGCGACCAGCGCGCAACTCGCCATGTTGCGGTATCAGTTGAACCCGCATTTCCTGTTCAACACGCTGAATTCGATCTCGACACTGGTGCTGTTGAAGCAAACTGATCCGGCCAATGCGATGCTGACCCGGCTGTCGTCGTTCCTGCGCTATACGCTGGTCAATCAGCCGACCGGGCGGGTGACCGTGGCGCAAGAGGTCGAGACGCTGAAGCTCTATCTCGACATCGAACGGATGCGGTTCGAGGAAAGGCTGCGCACCACCTTCCGCATCGAAGAGGCGTGCGAGCCGGGTTTGCTACCCTCGCTATTGCTGCAACCGCTGGTTGAAAACGCGATCAAATACGCGGTCAGCCCGCAGGAAACCGGCGCCGAAATCACCATTGCCGCCGGGATCGTCGGCCCAAACCTGCGAATCACCGTGTCCGACACCGGGCCGGGGGTACAGGGGGCGGATGCCGACAATCGTCTGTCGGGCGTCACGTTCGATGGCGGCGAACAGGTGTCGACTGGCGTCGGCCTGGCCAATATCCGCGACCGGCTGGCACAGGCCTATGGCGCGGGGCATCGTTTCGAAACCTATGAACCACCCGAAGGGGGCTTTGCCGTGACCATCGAAATTCCATTCGAACGCCGCGAACCTGCCCCCACCACCGCTCACGCCCACTCGGCCACCCACTCGGCAGTCACGCCCCGTTAAGCCGTGACAGTGTGAAAGCGTACCGGACCCGCAAAGAGCGGCACCACACAGGACACTGCTTGCATGACTATCCGCACCATTCTCGTCGATGATGAAAAGCTGGCTATTCAGGGCCTGCAGTTGCGGCTTGCCAAATTTCCCGATGTCGAGATCATCGACACCTGCGCCAACGGGCGCGAGGCGATCCGCAAGATCAAGACCGAAAAGCCCGACCTCGTCTTTCTCGACATCCAGATGCCGGGCTTTGACGGCTTTGCGGTGGTCAAGGGCGTGATGGAGCTGGAGCCACCGCTGTTTGTCTTCGTCACCGCCTATCAGGAACATGCCGTGCGCGCGTTCGAGGCCAATGCCGTAAACTATCTGATGAAGCCGGTGGACGAGGACAAACTGGCCGACACACTCGACCGCGTGCGCCAGCGATTGGCCGACAAGCGATCCTCCGAAGAGGCCGAAAAGTTGAAAATCGTGCTGGCCGAAGTCGCGCCCGACGCGATGGACACGCTGGATGAAGAAGTCAGCGACCCGAATGCCGGCGCCGGACGGTTTGAAAAACTGCTCAACATCAAGGATCGCGGCCAGATCTTTCGCGTCGATGTCGATACGATCGAACGGATCGAGGCCGCCGGCGATTACATGGTGATCTATACCGCCGACAATTCCATGATCCTGCGCGAAACGATGAAGGACCTCGAACGCCGCCTCGACCCCCGCGTGTTCCAGCGCGTCCACCGGTCGTGGATCGTCAACCTCAACCTCGTGCGCCAGGTCAAGCCGCATACCAACGGCGAATGCTTCCTTGTGCTGGAATCGGGCGCGGATGTGAAAGTGTCGCGGTCGTATCGTGATGTGGTGGCGCGGTTTGTGCATTGATTGCGTGAAGGGGTAAGCGGCGCGGGGTATCTTCATTCTTCCCCCAAAAGCCCCTATAGCCTGCCGCTATGACCAGCTTCACCCTCCCCGGCTTCGACCTCGCAACCTTCGTCACCGCCATTCTGGCCGAAGACCTTGGGCTAGGCTGGCCCGGCGACGGGCATGATGTGACGAGCGAGAGCGTGATCCCCGCCGACGCGCGGTTTGTCGGCGTGATGGACAGTCGCGATGCGATTACGGTCGCCGGGCTCCCGCTGGCCGCGGCGTTTTTCCGCGCGCTGGACCCGGCGGCGGTGGTGGAATCGCTGGTACGTGATGGCGATCAGGTGCCGCCGGGCACTCCGTTGATGCGGATTACCGGCAATGGGCGCGCGCTGTTGACGGCGGAGCGGTCGGCTCTGAACACAGTGCAGCATTTATCAGGCATTGCCACGATGGCGCGGCAATATGTCGATGCGATGGGCGATACCAAGGCCGTGCTGCTCGACACGCGCAAGACGATACCGGGGCTGCGGGTGCTGGAAAAATACGCAACGCGGATGGGCGGGGCGACCAATCACCGGATGGGCCTGTGGGATGCGGCGATGATCAAGGACAACCATGTCGCGATTGCCGGCGGCGTGGGCCCGGCCGTCGCGCGGGCAAAGGCGGCAGGCGTTGTTCGCATCATCTGCGAGGTGGATCGGCTGGACCAGATCGCGCCGGCGCTGGACGCGGGGGCGACGCATTTGTTGCTCGACAATATGGGGCCCGATATGTTGGCGCAGGCCGTGGGCCTCGTCGCGGGCCGGGTCCCGTGTGAGGCGAGCGGCGGCGTGCGGCTGGACACGATCGCGGCGATTGCGGCGTCGGGCGTGGACTACGTCTCGGTCGGGCGGTTGACGCAGAGCGCGCCGGCGGCGGATATCGGGCTGGATTTTGTCGCGGTGTGATCGCCGCCGCCTAACGCCGCGCTTGGAAAAAATCCCGCAGCATCGCCGCCGCCTCGGCCTCGCCCATGCCGGCATAGACCTCTGGGCGATGCAGGCAGGTGGGTTGGTCGAACACGCGGGCGCCCTGCGCCACGGCGCCGCCCTTGGGATCAGGCGCGGCATAATAGACGCGGGCGATACGGGCATGGACGATAGCGCCCGCACACATCGCGCAAGGCTCCAGGCTGACCCACAGGTCGCAATCGTCGAGTCGTTCATTGCCAAGCGCGGCGGTGGCGGCGCGAATCGCCAAAACCTCGGCGTGGGCGGTGGGGTCGCAGGTCGTGCGGGGTAAATTGTGGGCGCTGGCGATGATTTCGCCCCCCCGGACGATGACCGCGCCAATCGGCACTTCGCCCGCATCTGCGGCCTTTTGCGCCTGTGATAGCGCCATTTGCATAGGGATGGGCAGCGGCCAGCGGGTCATGCCCCCTTCGCTAGCGCGGGCGCACCCCAAGCGCAACTTGACCTTTGCAGGACGACTCGCTATGCGCCCCTTTCTCCCGTTTTCGGGTACCAAGTTTCATTGAGCGAGTAGAACCATGTCCCGCATCTGCGAACTGACTGGCAAGAGCCGCCAGGTAGGCCACAACGTCAGCCACGCCAACAACAAGACCAAGCGCGTGTTCCTGCCCAACCTTCAGAACGTTACGCTTCTGTCGGAAACGCTGGACCGCGGCATCAAGTTCCGCGTGTCGACCCATGGTCTGCGCTCGGTTGAGCATGTGGGTGGTCTCGACAACTGGCTGCTGAAAACCTCGGACACCAAGCTCAGCCCGCACGCCGTCAAGGTAAAGCGCGAGCTGGCCAAGAAGGTCGCTGTGGCGGCTTAAGTCTTTCGGCCTGATGTATATCGGGCTGGGTACACGAAAAGGCCCGGTGGAGCGATCCACCGGGCCTTTTCGTGTGTCCGAATGCCGGCCTGACGGGCCGTCCCGGTTTAGCCGCGATGCAGGGGGACGCTACGCCCCCTGCCGCGCCATCATTTACCCTGCGTCAGGCTTTCATCGCGAACCTTGCGGAATTCGTCGTTCTGGTGCCAGTTGGGCCAGTCGGTCGTCGTCGCCAACATGCGGCCAAGGCGATAATAGACGCCGACATCCTGCGTGATGCCCGACCAATCCCAATCGGCGCGATATTCGTCGCTGGGCTGGTGATAGCGATGCTGGACATAGTCCTCGCTCATCGCCTGACCGGCAGCGATGCCGCCCTTTACCAAATCTTCGCCACGCGACAGGTCGAACATCGGCACGCCGCGCTTGGCGAGGCTGAAGTGGTCGGAGCGGTAATAATGGCCGCGCTCCGAATGGTCTTCGGGGCTTTCATACAGGCCGTCCGCCTTCAACACAGCGCGGAAATAGCCGGTGAGGTCGGATTTGTCGCCGCCGGTCATCGCATAATTGCGCGCCCGGCCGCTAGGGGCCAAAGCGTCCATGTTGACGCCGCCGGCCGTGCGGGCCAGCGGATAGATCGGGTTCTGGGCGTAATATTCGCTGCCTAGCAGACCCGATTCCTCGAGCGTCAGCGCGACGAACACTTGGCTACGCGGGGCTGGTCCGGCCTTCACATTGGCGGCGGCCAAGGCGACCAGAGCGCCAACGCCGGTGGCATTGTCGACCGCACCGTTGCAGATGCCGTCGCCCTTGGCATCCTTTTCGCAATGGCCGAGGTGGTCCCAATGCGCCGAATAGAGGACATATTCGTTGGGCCGCGTCTTGCCCGGTTCGATACCAATCACATTGTGCGACATCGACCGGCGGATGGTATTGTCAAACGACACGCTGGCCTTCACGCCCAGCGGCACCGAGACAAAGCCCTTGTGCTTGGCCGCCTCGGTCAACGCCGACAGGTCCTTGCCAGCAGCGGCAAACACCTTTTTCGCCACATCCATCTGAATCCAGCCGTTTGCCTCGGTCTGGTCCATGGCATTATTGGCGCTGGCGACGTGGTATTGCGGGCCGGACCAGCTCGATTGCACGACATTCCAGCCATAGGCGGCGGGGAATGTGTCGTGGATGATCAGCGCGGCACGGGCGCCCTGCCTTGCAGCTTCCTCGTACTTGTAGGTCCAGCGGCCGTAATAGGTCATCCGCCGCCCCTTGAAGAGGCCTTTTTCATCGGCGTCGGCATAGTCGGGGTCGTTGATCAGGATCACCGCCACCTTGCCGTGCATGTCGACCCCGGCATAGTCGTTCCAGCCGAGTTCGGGCGCATTGATGCCATAGCCGACGAACACCATCTCGGCGTCCTTGATGTCGACGCGATCGACATGGCGGAAACTGGCAGCGACAAAATCGCTGCCCCGGTTGAATGCCATGCCGCCGATGGTCAGCGGGCTTGCGTTGGTCGCGACCATTTCAACGGTGGGCACGTCCTGCAGCCAGCTGCCATGTGCGCCGCCGGGCTTCAGCCCCGCCTTTTTGAACCGCGCGATAATCGCGTCGAGCACCTTTGGCTCGACAGTGGTCGACGGCCCGCGCCCTTCCATATCGTCGGCGGCCAGGACCTTTACGGTGTCCTTCATCAAGGGCACGTCGATTGCCGGCACCTTGATTTGCGGATAGGCGGGAGCGGCGAACGCGGGGGCGGCGATGCTCGACAATAACAGAATGGCACATGTGCGGTTCAATCGCATGGTACGACCTTTTCCTGAGAGAATTTCAAAATGTATCGCGGCGGGCGATTCTGCCGTCACTTGGCCAGCCCGCGTGCCTGCAACATCGGCGCGACATCGGGATCATGGCCGGTAAACGCGCGATACATCGCCGCGTAATCCAGCGACGACCCCTTTGACAGGACCATATCGCGGAACCGCTGGCCATTGGCGCGGGTCAGGCCGCCATGCGCAACGAACCACGCATAGGCGTCATGGTCGAGCATTTCGGTCCACAAATAGGCGTAATAGGCCGAGGCATAGCCATTGGCCCAGATGTGGCGGAACGTGCTGGACCGATAGCGCGGCGGCACGTGGGCGACATCCAGCCCGGTCTGCGCCAGCGCCTTGGCTTCGAACGCGTCGACGTCCTGTTTTGGCGCATCGGCGCTCAGCGAATGCCACGACATGTCCATCATCGCGGCGGCCACCACCTCGCCCAGAGCATAGCCCTGATCGATGGCGCGCAGGTCCTTCAGCTTGTCCGCCATCGCCGCAGGCAGCGGCGCGCCGGTCTGATAATGGCGGGCATAATGCGCCAGAACCTTGGGATCGGTTGCCCAGTTCTCGTTGAACTGGCTGGGGAATTCGACGAAATCGCGCGCGGTCGAGGTGCCCGACAGCGACGGGTAATATTCGTTCGACAACATGCCGTGCAGCGCGTGGCCGAATTCGTGGAACATCGTGATGACATCGTCAAACGTCACCAGCGCCGGCTGGCCCGGTGCCGGCTTGGTAAAGTTTTCGACGTTAAAGACGACCGGCTTGGTGCCCGTCATGCCGGATTGGCCGACGAATTCGGACATCCACGCGCCGCCCTGCTTGTTGTCGCGCTTCCACGGGTCCCAATAGAACAGCGCGAGGTCGTGCCCATCGGCATCGCGGACCGTATAAACGCGCACATCCTCCTGATAGGTGGGCAGGTCAGTGCGGCGTTCGAACGTCAGGCCATACAGCTGGTTGGCGGCGAAAAACACGCCGTCTTCCATGACTTTGGTGATTTCGAAATACGGCTTGGCGGCGGCGGGATCGAAGGCCAGCTTGGCCATCTGCACTTGCCCGGCATAGCGGTCGTGGTCCCACGGGCGCACGGCGGTATCGCCGCCATCCTTGGCGATCAACGCGGCGATCTCCCGCGTCTCGCGCGCCTGCGCGGCGGCCAGCGCGGGGGCAAGGCGGGTCATAAAGCCGAGCGCGGTGGCGCCATCCTTGGCCATTTGATCGTACAGGACGTAATCGGCGTAATTCTTGTAACCGAGCAGCTTCGCCTTCTCTGCCCGCAATTGCGCCATTTCGGCCACGATCGCGCGGGTGTCATTGGCGTCGCCGCGCTCCGACCGGGTCCAGCTCGCCGCGAACAGCGCCTGGCGCGTCGCGGCATCGGACAGCGTGGCCAGCGATGGCTGTTGCGTGGTGTTCTGCAACGGCAGGACATAGGTGCCAGCGGGCAATTTGCGCCCCTCGGCCGCCTTGGCCGCGGACGCCAATTCGCCATCCGACAGGCCAGCCAGCTTCGCCTTGTCAGTCACGACCAGCGCGCCATCCTTGGTCCCAGCTGTCAGTTTTTGCGAAAAGTCGGTCGAAAGCGAGGACAGCCGCTGGTTGATCGCCTTCAACCGCGTTTGGCCATCGGCGCCGAGCAAGGCGCCATCATGCGTGAATTCCAGATAGGTCCGGTCGAGCAAGCGCCGCTGCTGCGCCGACAAGCCCAGAGTATCGGCGGTATCATGCAGCGTCTTGATCCGCGCGAACAGGCGCGCATTCATCGTGATCGCATCGCCCAGCGCGGCCAATTGCGGCCCCACCGCGCGCTCTGTCGCATCCAGCGCGTCATTGGTGTTGGCGGAAGTCAGCCCTTCAAACACATGCAATGCACGGCCCAACATCTGACCCGACCGCTCCATCGCCTCGATCGTGTTGGCGAAAGTCGGCGCCGCGGAATTGGCCGCGATGGCCTCAATCTCAGCCCGGCGGATGGCAATGCCCTGTTCAATCGCCGGCTTGAAATCGCCATCCTTGATCCGCGTGAAATCCGGCGCGTGAAACGGCAGGGTCGACTGTGCGGCAAACGGCCCGGTCGGCGCCGGTTGGGCCGATGCCAGCGCGGGCACCAAGGCAAACAACGATACGGCAAGGGTTTTGAGCAAACGGTTGGTCATGATGCTCCACAAAGTGTCGGCGTGACCGAAGTATGTGACCGGTCGCACAGGGAAGGGAAATGGGCACGCAGGGTGGTATAAAATACGCCCCCAAGTGCCCATTTGTGTCATGCTATAGTAATAAAATATGCCCGGCAATGCCCTCAATTGCGAAGGGCCGACCTACCATTTCGCGGGGTGAAAACAGCGTTAGTTGCCCGGCATTGCCTTGCCTTGCATCGCCTCAAACGTGTCGCGGGCATCCCGATTGCCAACCGCATCGGCCACGTCCCATTGGTGGTTGGTCCGGCAGCTCCGCGCCTCGGCGACCAGCGAGCCGATCACCACATGGCTCTTGCAACGGATATAGAACGGGTGATTTTTCGGCAGGCCCTCGTTAAATTCCCGAATTTCCTTTGGCTTCATATGCATCGCGTCCGGCTCGACCGTTGGCAGCGGGCGAGCGGGCGGCGCGGCGGCAACCGCCGACGGGTCGGCGGCCAAAAACAGCAACAGAGCAAACATCATAGGGACCTTTCAAAATGGTGCTGCGCGATCATAGCACTGGTCCGGCCAGCGCCGTGTCGGCGGCCCGATAATAGTTGAGGATTGCCTCTCGCTCTGCCCGCGTCAAATGCGGATTCCAGGCGTCGATGATCAGGATGGCGCGACGGCGATCGCTGCGGTTCCACGCCTCGTGTTCGATCGTGTCATCGAACGCGAAAGCCTTGCCCTCAACCCATTCCCGGGTTTCGCCGCCGACGCGAAAACCGCAATCGGGGGGAATATCCAACGCCAGATGGATCGTCGCGCGCGTATTTGTCACCCCGATATGCGGCGGAATATGGCTGCCCGGGCGCAGGAGCGAAAAGAATGCATTGGGCGCGCGGCCGGGAATATAGGCCACCGGCAACCGCGCCAGCACCGCCGCCGTTTCCGGGCAACGATCGAGCACCGGATGGTTCGGCTTGCCGAATTTCCACAGGAACATCGCGCTCCAATCGAGTGATCGGTCCAGCGGGGTCCACAGATTGGGCGGCGACCCCTCGGGCATTTCGACATAGGGGCGCAATTCATCGCCGACATTGGCCAGGACGTCAGCCAATTCGCGCTGGATGGCAGGGGTGGCGGCCTCCAATTCGGCCAGCCAAGTGAAATGTTTGGCGTCGAAATACTCGTCGGCGGGCAGGAACGGGTAATGCAGCCCCTCGCACCGATTGGTATAGATCGCGCGGCGGCCCAAGGCGCGATCGACAAAGGCGCGGATACGGCGATTTTCGGTTTCGTCGCAATCGACCGTCGACGCCCCCACGACCGCATCGGCGGCGGCCGCAACCCGAACGTGCAGCGTCGCACTATACCGCAAACCCTCGGCCAATTCCTCGGCAATACCCGGCGCCAGTTGCGGTTGTTGGGCGGCCAATTGTTCCACATGGTGCCACGCGATCAGCGCGGAGGCTTCCTCCCCCTGTTTCTGAAACCACTGCGCGAGGCGCAATTGCGCGCCGAAATCGAGCTGATCCAACCGGATGGCGTGATCGAGCGCCATCTTTTCGCCCGCCACATCACCCGCCAAACGGCAGGCATGGGCCAAGTTGATCCACAAAGGCAGCGCCTCTGGATCGGCCTGTGTGGCAGTGGAAAACGCCACAACAGCGGCGGCGTAATCGCCCTTTTGCAGGGCGGCAACACCATCGCCGTTCGCCTTGATGGCGGCGGCGGGCGGCGTGGCCGATGGGGCGGCTTTGGTCGTGCTCGATACTGTCATGGGATGGAGACTATGGCGCAACGCCGCGCCCGACAAGCGCAAGTTGCCAGCGGGTTTGTGGTTTTCTACACGGGGTGCATGACCACCACCGTTTCCAATTTTGCCCTCTCCGATGCCGAATGGCTGGCGCATCGCCATGTCGAGGGGCAGGATAGCTTTCGTATGATCCACGTGCCGCGCGCGCTGCATTCCGGCGTCCCGTTTCTGACCGATGAATATCTCGGGGGTCGGGCGACGCAGGATATTCCGGCGCAGGCCGCTATGGCGCTGCCCGCCGGGTCGCAACCGGATGCGCCGGCCTTGCATTTCCTCTTTCATTCGGCGTTTTGCGGATCGACCTTATTGACGCGCGCGTTGGACCACGCCGGGTTGAGCATGGGGCTGTCGGAGCCCGTTTTGATCAATGATGTGGTTGGCTTTCGGCGGCGCGGCGCGCCACCTGCGGCGGTGGCGCGGCTGGCCGACCTGTCGCTGCGGTTGCTGGCGCGGCCCTTTGGTCGTGGCGAGGCGGTGATCGTCAAACCGTCGAATGTAATCAATCCGCTGGCCCACCTATTGTTGGCGCTGCGTCCGGGGGCCAGGGCGGTGTTTCTTTACGCCCCGCTGCCGATCTTTCTGACGTCGGTGGTGCGTAAAGGGTTGGAGTGTCGATTGTGGGCGCGCGAATTGCTGGCGGGCTATATCCGGGATGGCGTGGTGGACCTGGGGTTTTCGGCGGAAGAATATTTCCGGCTGACCGACCTTCAGGTCGCGGCGGTGGGGTGGCTGGTTCAGCACCGGCTGTTTACCGCGCTGGCGAAAACGGCAGGGCCACAGCGGATCGCCTCGCTGGATTCAGAGCGATTGACCGACGATCCCGCGGCATCCATCGCCGCAGTGCTGCGCCACTACGGCATGCGCGCTGATGCCGCGATTGTCGCCGCAATCCTTGGCGGGCCGGCGTTTGGCAAACATTCCAAATCTGGCGCAGTGTATTCGGCTGACACCCGCCGCGCTGATTATGCCGCGGCGCATCGGGCCCACGCCGATGAGATCGACAAGGTTTGTGGCTGGGCGGAACAGGTGGCCGCAGGGGTCGGCCTGGCAATGACCGGCCATCACCCCCTTCTGTAATCACGTATTTATGGCCAGGCCTCGCGGCGCTCGCCACGCTGCTTACCGCACAAAAAAGGGGGCCGGCATCGCTGCCGGCCCCCTTCATTTTTGCCTTGCGGCGTTAGATCAATACTTCACGTGCGCCGAAACGGCGAAGCGACGGCCCAGAGCGTCGTAGGTCGACGGATAGGTGTTGCCGCTGTCGTAAGCCGTGTTGCCGATCGAGCTACCCACTGCTGGCGGATCACGATCGAACAGGTTCTGCACGGTGGCCGAGAACGTGAAGTTCTTGCTCACGTTGAAGCGCAGGGCCAGGTCGAAGTAGTCGTATGCAGGAATGTAGCCATAGTTGGTCGAACCGCTGGTGTAAGCAGGGCCGCTGTTTGCAACATCGTCCGGCTCTTGACGGTTCGGCGAAATGTGACGCCACAGAACCGACGCATCAACCTTACCATAGGTGAGGGTGTTGCGAACCTGCCACTGTACCTGCGGCTGGATCGAAGCGCAGTTGGCCGAATAGTAGCCAACGCAATCGCGGTTCATCGAAGTCGGGGTTGCCTGGAACTGCGAGTGGGCGGTGTAGTTGCCCATCGCGTTCAAGGTCCACTTCACTTCACCAAACGTGTGGTCGTAGTTCAGCACGACGTCGACGCCATCGGTGTAGAGACGACCCAGATTGCTGAGCACGCCGAACAGACCCGGCGTGTTGTTGGACGAAAGGTCACCCGTGACCGGATCGCGACGGATAACCGTACAAGCCGAATTCGTCGCGCTCGATGCGCTCAGGCTGCCAAAGCAGGCGTTGATCATGTCGCCCGGGGTCGGGGTCGTGATCGCGTTGTTCACGACGATATGGTAGTAATCGACCGAAACGTTGAAGTGACGCAGAGCCTGCGGCTGCAACACCACACCCATGGTCCAGGTATCAGCCGTTTCGGGCATCAGGTTTTTGTTGCCACCAACGGTAACGTTGGCTTGGCTGGCGGCTGGATTGGCAATGCTGCCGATCGAACCGGCCGACGCACCCTGCGCAAGGCAAACAGCCCGCAGGTTAGCATTGGCAACCGGAGCCGAACCAGCGCAAGGATCGATCGACAGGTTGGTCAGCCCGGTGTTGGTCGGGGCATACAATTCGCCGATGTTCGGTGCGCGCACAGCGTGAGCGTAGTTCGTACGGAACTTGATCTGGCTATCAGGTTCCCAGGTCAGGCCCGCCTTGTACGTCGTCGCGTCATGCGACATCGCGCCGGGGACGTTGTACTTCGAATACCGGACGCCCGCTTCGGCGGTCAGGTTGTGGATGAAGGGCTTTTCTTCGATCAGCGGAGCAATCAACTCGCCGAAGCCTTCCCACACCGAATAGCTACCAGCATAGATCTGTGCCGCGCTACCTGCGCCGCCCAAGTCGCCGCTGTTGGCCAGCGCGTCAGCCCACTGCCAAGCAGTGTACTTGCGATATTCGGTACCAGCGGCGAAGCTGATGCCGTTTTCAGCGATCGGGCTCTTGACGCCGGTTTCACCGCTCACCTGTGCGTGGAACTGTGCCAGCGAGGTGCCGATCTTCGTGGTCGAAGGGGCGGTCAGCCCGGCAACCATGGCCGGCGTGATCGAACCGGTCGGGCCGAAGATGTTCAGCGGGACGCAACCAGCATTGCCCGAAAGGCACGAGGTCGTGTTGGTCGCCAACAGCGCGTCCGTGACGTGCGAGGTCAGCACATAGCCCGTCTCGGACTGCGTGTTGAGGCTGTGGCCATACGAGGCATGAACGTCAAAGTTGATGCTGTCCGTCAGCTTGCCACGGAAACCACCCAGGAAGTCGTACATTTCGGTGGTGAAAGCCGAATCGCGCGTGCCGGCTTCTGGCATACGGCGCTTCAGCACCGGGCTCCACAGGGTGTAGCCAGGGCTGGTGGTCGTGGTGGCGTGCGATGCGGTGACGCACTGTGCGGCGGTCATACCCATCGCATTACAGATCTGGGTCAGGGTCGCAGCAGGGATGTACGGGTTGCTCAACGGGATGTGCACCGTCGTACCGAACACGCCCGACGGCGCGACGATGGTGTCGACCTCGTTGTGCGAATACAGGCCACGGCCATACAGTTCCACCGCGTCGGTGACCTTGTAATTGCCCTGGGCATAGCCGTTATACCGCTTGAACGGCGTCTGGAAGATGTTGAACGGGTTGTAGTTATAGGCGGTGTAGCCTGGAACCAGCGCGCCCGTGGTCGGGTTGATCGAGTTATGACCCAACAGGCCACCGCTGAAGTACGACGGCGTGGTCGTGCTCGAACCGCTGATGCCACCGCCATAGCTGTCGATGTTGTACAGCGAGAAGTCGCGCGAGCCCTGATACACGGCCTGCGAGTTCTGATAACCGCCGCTGACGGTGATGTTGCCACGGTCGTCTGCGAAGTTGTGGCCGACGGTCAGGTCGGTACGCAGATAGTTGCCGTCGCCCTGCTGCGTCAGCTGATCACCAACCGACAGGTCGATGCCGTTAAAGTCCTTCTTGGTGACAAAGTTCACCACGCCGGCAATAGCGTCCGCACCATAGGTGGTCACAGCAGCGCCGGTCAGCGCATCAACGCGGCTGATCAGAGCCAGCGGGATGTTGTTAAGGTCAACCACGCCCGACACGTTGGCCGGTGCAATGCGCTGGCCGTCGAGCAGCACGAGGTTGCGGTTGGCGCCCAGACCGCGCAGGTTGACGAACGAGCCGCCACCGTTGCCGTTGTTCACAGCCGAACCCACGTCAGGCACGATGCCCGGAATTTCGCGCAGCACTTCTTCAGCCGTGTTCGACTGCTTCATCTCAAGATCAGCGGCGCTGATCGTGTTGACCGGGTTGGCCTGAACCAGATTGGGGTTCTTGATCAGCGTACCCGTCACGATGATCACCGGACCAGCGTCGTCAGCAGCCTTG
>CAIOKP010000125.1 GCA_903858875.1 uncultured Sphingomonadales bacterium | reverse complement strand
TGCGGCGTGCCGAACGGCGCCGCGATATCACACGGGATCGGGCGCGCGAACAATGAATGCTGGGAAACCACAAGGGTTGAAGGCCAAGCATCAACGCTTGGTGCTGCTGGCCGTGGCGTTGACCGCGCTGATTGGCGCGGGGGTGCTGGCGACATGGGCGTTGCGCAATCAGGCGTCGTATTTTTATGTGCCGAGCGATATCGTCGCCAGGCCGCCAGAGGCCGACCGCGCGGTGCGCTTGGGCGGCATGGTCGAACGGGGCACGATGAAGAACGCCGCCGATGGCGTGACGGTGCATTTCGTCGTCACCGACGGCAAGGCGCGCGTGCCGGTGCAATTTGCCGGTATCCGCCCGGCGCTGTTTGTCGAAGGATCGGGCGTCGTCGCCGAAGGGCATATGGGCCGCGATGGGACCTTTGTAGCCGACAATCTGTTGGCAAAGCATGACGAAAAATACGTGCCGCGTGAGATGCAGAACATGACCGCCGATCAGGCGCGTCAGACCATCGCGCATACCAAATGAGCTATTTGACCGGGAGCGTGACGCGTGCTGGCTGAAATCGGGCTTGGGGCCTTGTGGCTGGCGGCAGCGCTAGCGGGATTGCAATTGTTGGCCGGCGCCTTGGCGCTGACGCCGAATGGCCGGGGATTGGCTGGTATCGTGCGGCCGGTTGCGGTGGTGCAAGGTGTGCTGGCGGCCTGTTCGCTGGTGATTTTGATCTGGCTGTTTGTCGACACCGATCTGTCGGTCAAGCTGGTTGCGGAAAATTCGCATTCGGCAAAGCCGCTGATCTACAAGATCGCAGGAACATGGGGCAACCATGAAGGCTCGATGCTGTTGTGGGTGACGGTGATGGGGCTGGGCGGCGGCCTTGTCGCGCTGATCGAACGGCGATTGCCGGAGCCGACCATGTTGGCGACGCTGGCAGGGCAGGCCTTTGTCAGCCTTGGGTTCTATGTCTTCCTGCTATTCGCCTCGAACCCGTTTGCGCGGTTGAGCCCGGTACCCGAGGATGGCAATGGCCTCAATCCGCTGTTGCAGGACCCCGGTTTGGCGTTCCATCCGCCGACGTTGTATGTTGGCTATGTTGGCCTGTCGATTGCGTTTTCCTTTGCCATTGGCGCGCTGGTCACACGGCAGGTTGGGCCGGATTTCGCCCGCGCGATGCGTCCGTGGGTGCTGGGCGCGTGGATTTTCCTGACGCTGGGGATTACGGCCGGGTCGTATTGGGCCTATTATGTGCTCGGTTGGGGCGGCTGGTGGTTTTGGGACCCGGTCGAAAACGCCTCGCTGATGCCTTGGCTGGCTGCGACGGCGTTGCTGCATTCGTGCAGCGTGCTGGCGGCGCGCAATGCGTTGCGGGCTTGGACGGTGATGTTGGGCGTGGTCGCATTTTCGATGTCGATGATCGGTACGTTTTTGGTGCGTTCGGGCATCCTGACCAGCGTCCATGCCTTTGCCGTCGATCCCAAGCGGGGCAGTTTCATCCTTGCGCTACTGGCAATTTATATCGGCGGCGCGCTGTTGCTGTTTGCCTTGCGTGCGACAACCGTGACCGAGGGCGAGCAATTTGCCGTGACCAGTCGTGAAGGCGCGCTGGTGGTCAACAATGTCGCGCTGACCTCGATTTTGGCGATCACTTTGCTGGGGACGCTGTACCCGCTGTTGACTGAATCGATGGGCACGAAAGTGTCGGTTGGCCCGCCCTATTTCACGCCGGTCAGCGCCATGTTTGCGATACCAATGTTGCTGGTGCTGATGGTTGGGCCATTGCTGCGCTGGCGACGGGACAAGTTTTCGCGGGTGGGGGCGGTGTTGGTGTTGCCGGC
>CAIOKP010000124.1 GCA_903858875.1 uncultured Sphingomonadales bacterium | reverse complement strand
GCCTTCGTCCGCTGCTCGGTAAGATTCGCGAGGAGGCCTCCCACACCCTCGACCAGCAGGGCGGTCCTCTCGATCGCCCTGCATGCCAGCTCCTCAGCGAGAAGGCGGTCGAACTCGTCGATCTGGAGCTGGATAGCCCGCAAGGCCTCGAGCCTCCGGTTGAGGTCGGAGATGGTCTTCTGGATCTCGCGGTAGCGACGGATCGAGTCCCGGAGTTCCGCGATGTCGATCGGCTTGGGCTCGAGCAGATGGCGATGAACGAACTGCTCGACGGAGGGAATGTCCGTGAAGGACAGCGCCGCCACGAACGTCCGGACGAACCGGTCGGGATCCGAAGCCCGCCGGCCGGTGAACAGGGCTCGCATGTATTCCCGAATGAAGGTCCTGGCGTCGTCCGGAGTGAGAAGCTGGCCGCCGGCTCCGCTGCATGCCTGCTCAAGCCGGCGTCGGACTGCAGGCCAGGCGGTCGGCCTCAGCGTGCCCTCTCCTGCATCAAGCATCATGGAGGTGTCCACGGCAACGCCCTCGGCAACGAAGTGCCCCACGACCTCGGTCTGCTGCCCCCTAGCGACTTCGATGGAGAGGCCCACGCTGACGGGCTTCCTGACACCCTCAGCATCCTCGAAGACTAGCGCGACGTGGGTGCGCGCCTGGCTTCTGAGGAAGGTGTCCTCGTTGAGCTGCCCGAGGCAGTAGCCTCCAAGCGTGCGGTCGGATCGGCCGCCACCCTCGCCAGCCGAACGGTTGAAGCGGTAGAGCCGAGATGATCCCCCGGCCATCACGGCCTGAATCAGATCGATGATGGTGGACTTCCCGGACCGGTTCTGCCCGAGGATGGCCGCGTCGCCGGCAAGGTCAAGATCCGCGCGCGGCATCATGTGCCAGTTGACGAGGACGATGCGGCGGAGCTCCATCATGCGTCGCTCTCCACTTCGGGCGCGTCTTCAGTCTCCGTTGCGCTGGCGACCGGTCGCGTCAGTATCTGCTCAAGTGAGGCAACGAAGTCGTCGCCAGCCACGCTGGTGACGAGGGCGCGGATGTCAAGATCCATGTCCTGCACATCCGGATCGAGATCGCCAAGCCGCACGACCGACCGCCGCTCGATCTGTCGGAGCACGTCGCGGAAGTCGTTCGGGGAGAGCGCCGCGCGGCGGCTGCGGGCTACGATCCCCTGGTAGGCCGCATAGGCCTCGTTGAGGGTGGTCCGCACTGTCCCGTTCGCATAGATTTCTCCGAGTTGTAGGGCCTCCTCCCAGAGGCGACGCATGACGAGCAGCGCAATCGTCTCATTGATGCGCATGCGGGGAAGCGAGGTCCGCTCCGGGTCCGGGAGTATGCCCGCCCAACCCTCGGTTTCGCGGTGGACGAGCCGGTATCCTGCGACGTCGAAGAAGCCTTCGACCAGACGCGCGAGCTCCGGCCGGTTCAACGTCTCCAGGAGCACGGCTGCGCCCCTGTCCTCCGCGTGGACGAACTGGTGGCGCATAAGATGGACGATGAGCTGGGTGACCCGCTGGAAGCCGCGCGGGTTGTTGGCCTCGAGGTTTCCGAACTCAACGAGCATGACCAGCCTCCAGCGTAATGGTGTCGTCGAGACGCTTCACCCGGAAGCCGGTACAGTCGAGCCAGTCGTTGGAGACTTGCTCCTCGGAGACCTCGAGCACGAAGCGGCCCTCCAGAGCCTTCGCAAGACGTGATTTCCCGTCGTTGCCGAGCCCCCCTGCAAGGAGCACGCGGACCGCCTCGAAGGCTAGGAAGTCGTCGACGGTGTCGATCTGCATGTTGGCCGCAGACGTCTCGCCGAACGGCGGAACCTTGCGCTCGAGGAAGCGGCTGACCTTGGTTGGGGAGATCGTGAGACGGTCGAGGTAGTCCCGCTCGAGCTGGCGCCTGAACTCGCGTATCGGATCGTTCGGCGGCAGGTCCAGATCGGCATCCGCGATCGCGGGCCTCGACCCGCGAGGCTTCGCCATGAGATCGGGCGCGAGAACGGATGCCTTCGCTTCGATCATGCCGTCGATCACGAGCGCGGCATCGGCGGACAGCGCCTCGTCGAGCGCGTGGATCACCTGCTCGCTGCGCTGGAGGAAGCTGGTCCGGCGCCCGGCATAACGGACAATGTTGCGCAGGCGCGTCTCGAGCCTCGCGCGGTGCTGCTGGATCGCCTCGAAGGACTCCTCGATCCTCTCAAAGACGCGTCGGATCCGGAAGAGGTCCTCGTGAACAAGGTCCCGGGCGGCCTTGCCATTCGGGACGAGCCGCGCTTCGAAATAGGCGTCCGCCACGGCGGCAAGATCGATCTCTGAATCCTCCAACTCGTCGAGCGACGCGAGGATGGCCCGGCGGTGCCGATACGGGTGCGAGGTCGTGGCGATAGACGTGTAATCGCGCAGTAGCACCTTCTCGACGAAGTCTTCGAAGTAATGCCGGAGACGGTCGGCCAGTGTTTCCGACGACAGTACCTGCCGGTCGATCTCGCGAAGCGCAGACAGCACGCTCCTGAGATAGCGGCCGAAACGCGCCGAGTCCTGCGCCGCCTTGTTGAGCCCGAGGGCGTTCTCGGCCGGCTTCTCGCGCACCGCCCTGATGGCGTTCCTGACCTCGACGACGAGGCCGCCCAACTGCTCCGCGCCGCCTTCCTTCAGCGTGCACAGGAACTCGGCGAGGCGCATTGGCCCTGCGGCCATCTCGACAGTGATCTTGAGCCCGTAGCTCGTCTCTTCGAGCCAGCCAGTCTGCAACATCCGGTTGTAGATGTGCCGCGAGCGGCTGATCGCCGATCCGGTGGCCTGGTCGTCAACACCGACGCTGCGGCGCCGCCGGACGCGACGGCCGGAGCGAGTGATTAGACGATCGAGATCTACCGCGGCCTCGTCCTCGGTCCACAGACTGGGCTCCCGCGCGATACAGTCGTAGATCACGCCTACGACCTCCGCTTCGGTCGGGTATAGAAGCTCGGATCTATAAAGTCCGTCGTAGACTGCGAGGATCGCGCGTTCGTAGAGCGCGCGGTTCCCACCGGAGAACACCGTAA
The DNA here is from genome assembly GCA_903858875.1 of uncultured Sphingomonadales bacterium. Taxonomy (GTDB): domain Bacteria; phylum Pseudomonadota; class Alphaproteobacteria; order Sphingomonadales; family Sphingomonadaceae; genus Novosphingobium. The sequence goes on along the minus strand of CAIOKP010000124.1, from coordinate 6,286 downwards.
AGATGTCCGGAGGAAGTTGAGCGAAGAGTTGCGGACGGTGAGCGTCCGGAATCGGATTGGTCGCGGAGCCTGCCAAGAATACCCCCGCTGAAGAAACTGGCGGTTATGTTTACAAGGGTCAAGCAATCAAAGACGATGGCGAATTTTTCGCACCGGAGGCGGCCCAATCGTCAGTCGCGTTAGCAAGATCGCTCGCGCCGGCTGAATGCCGCCAACCAGATAGCGCCGACGCTGTTTGCCTCCGTTACGTTCGAGTTCGGTGCGCGCATTGTTATGGGCGACGAAAACAGGAACTGCCTGTGATCTGCTACCAACGGTCATGAGCGCGACGTCCCGTGCGCAGTCCAGAGTGTTACGGCCATCCCCCACGGCCCAGAACCTGACATCTGCTCATCGTTCTTTGCGGCCTCCGCCGGCTTGGACATCATCATGGCCACTGTGCCCGCCATGATGCATGAACAGGTGCATCAATGGACAACTCAGAAAGAGCAGATACGGAAGATGGGGCAGAAACCCGAGCGCATGCTGCCAGTGGTATTCGAGAACATAGAACAGGGCGGCAGACACCAACGCGCAGATGAGCATGGTGGAAAAGCTGATAGTCTTGCTGTTCATGGTGCCCTCCGAGATCACTTGGCTGGTTATGCAGTCCGCAACAGCCGCTCATGGCGCTGCTTACGGTGAGGGTCCTGACCGTCACCCCGCAGGGTAACGGCCAGGTATCCTCAAATTACTTCGGGGCAGTCGGCGTCGGCGCCACCGTAGGTGAAGCAGATGGCGCCATATTGCCCATCTGACCGCCACCCATCATGGCGCCACTGCCCATGTGGTCATGCATCTGCTGCATGTGTTCATTCTCCATGCCGCCCTTGCCCATCATGTCATGGCCAGCGGACATGCCCTGCATTTCGCTGGCACCGTGCCCGCAGGGCATCGCATGGCGCTTGCCGTGCATCGGGTGATGCTTGCAGCCCTTCATGTGCGTGTGGGCCGTGGGCATGGCACCCGGTCCGGCGTGGCCGGCGTCATCGCCATCGCCGATCCGGTCAAGCCTTCCACTCCCGAGGCGCTCTCTGCCCTGCGCTCCGAAGGCATCCGGGTCGTTATGCTCACCGGCGACAACCGCACCACCGCCGAGGCCGTGGCCCGCCGTATCGGCATCACTGAAGTCGAGGCTGACGTCCTCCCGGATGGCAAGAGTGCAGTGATCGCGCGGCTGCGGCACGAAGGGCGGATCGTCGCCATGGCCGGCGACGGAGTGAACGATGCACCGGCGCTGGCGGCGGCGGACATCGGCATCGCCATGGGCACCGGCACCGATGTCGCCATCGAGAGCGCCGGCATCACCCTGCTCAAGGGGGATCTCACCGGCATCGTCCGCGCACGCCGGCTCAGCCGGGCAACGATGCGCAACATCCGCCAAAACCTGTTCTTCGCTTCGTCTACAACGCAGCCGGCATTCCCATCGCCGCCGGCGCGCTCTATCCGTTCACCGCCATGTTGCTCTCGCCGATCATCGCGGCAGCCGCGATGGCCCTGTCGTCGTTCAGTGTCGTGATGAATGCGCTGAGGCTGAACAGGGTGGCCGTGTAGGCAATAGTAGCATCGCACCTCTTGATGGCTATTTGCTCCCCGAAGCGGAACGATGGTAGAACAAGCGGTGCTTTTCCTATATCGCTCGATTGCCGCTCGTGAGGCGCGATTGCTCCATAAATAACCAGAAAATCACCATTTCTTGCGATAGAGCCGGTCGTCAAATCAGCACTCTGCCAGTTCCTGATTGACAGCACACCCTACGCAGCGTTGCTGACAAGCATTCAGAAGCTACTATTGGGTCTCCGTTGAACATGGAACTTTCTTCCCGTTTTCGGATCACGTTCCGTCCGAGCCCACCTATCGTGTGACTTGCTCCATTCCAGAAACTGGGACAGCGCATCGACTTGATCGTCATGCCTTCCATTTGGAAATGATCGAAGTTCGGACAGAAACGCCGGCAACCACGGGGCTTCGTGTGGCAGCAACACATCCCCATCCTCGATGAGCGCGGTCTGGCCAACCATGCGGGTGACCTTGTCGGCCCTAGGCGGGATCAGGATCGGCCGCAGGGCCCCGCTGCGAAGGAAATCATCCCACAGGTGATCTCCGGCATTCGCCTTTTCTATCAGAACCTTGTCCGCACCCCAGAGCTCCTTCTGGGCGATGACCCGATCGCGCAGTTTCGTGTAGCTCAGCCGATCGCGGAAGCAATCCAGCATATACCACTGACCGTTGAGATTTCCGAAAGTGAGGCAGACCGAGTAGTCAGCCGTCAGTTCTTCGCTCGTGGCCGTATCCCAACTCTGCACGACCTTGTGATAAGCACGGCGCGGATGCTGGCCCGAATCGAACCGAGCAAATTTGTCCGTCGGAATGATGGAACCGTCCGCGGCCTCAGGCTCCTGAAGGTATTGAACCGCAAATGGGCGCGGCCCCATTTCGCGGCGGATGCGATCCAGTACCGCACGCGGTTCATCGTCAGGCCGCAGAACCTCGCCGACTGGTCGCCGATAGATCCTGCCAAAGCCGACGTCGTAAACGGCTTCGTTGTCGTCATATGACGGCAAACTCAGGTGATCCGCACCGGCCTCGATCATCCGTGCTGGCAGGTCATACGCGCCAAGCCGCTGCTGGAGCGATACGATGACGCCCCGGCGTTTGTCGTTGAGCCGGGAAAGCAGGGTTGTTGCGAAGAACCGTTCCAACTCTTCGCGACGCGCTTCGCTGGCGTAGTCGTCGGCCTTCATCGCATCGTCGATGAGGATGACATCGGCGCCAAATCCCGTGGTGGCGCCATTGACGGTCACGCCGCGACAGCCGCCGCCGACCGTCGTGCTCAGCACCTGCTGCGAAATGCCGCCCGGATCCAATTCGGAATTGGGAAACAGCAGCCGATAGAACGGGTGCTCCATGACCCGCTGAAGATTGGCGAGGTGCTCCCGACTGAGCTTGATCCCGTAGGTGACGAACATGATCTTGAGTCGCGGGCTTCTGCCCAACATCCAGGCCGTGTAGGCAACTGCGGTGACAGATTTCAGGTGCCGTGGCGGCACGTTGATCACCAGCCGCCGGGTCTGCCCGATGGCGGTTTTCTGCAGCGCCTGACACATCGCCAGCAGATACCATCGGAGAATGAGCGGCTTGGTCCCGGGGTGCAGGATTCGAAACACCCACGGCAGGAACATGACCAGGAAGCCGCGCATGAGCGCCGCCTCTTGCAACAGTCGCGATTCTGGTGAGGCAGGCGAAGGCCCGAATTCACTCATGCGCATCGGGATCCTCCTCGGCCTCGGGCTGATCGCGATCTTCGGCGGCCCAGTCCCCTTCGGCCCACGCTCCAACCGGTGACGTGTCGCCGTCCTCATCGCCCCCCATAACGGCCATGTCTGACCATGGGTCGGAACTTTCGGGATTTGGTTCGCCGATCGACAGCATACCGATCAGTTCGCGCAATATGCGCCCGTCCGATGTCCCATCGCCGAGAGGATAGGCCGTCGGCGCGGCGGGTTGAGCATCGGTCGATTCCGGGTATAGCCGAGCGCTTTCTGCCAGCAGACCTTTTAGCGCAGGCAATTTCCCTTCTGCAGCCAACTTGATCTGCGTCATTATCAGGTATTCTCGCATCGGCATTGCCTTGACCTTGCCGTCGATCTTGACCTTGCGACTCTGGGCCAGGTTCCGGCGAAGGATGGTATCGTGGCTGAGCGAGCCACTTGGTCGACCAGGACCGGGTTTTCCCTTGAACTGATATTCAACCGGCGGACGAGCATAGCCGACCGGGTAGTCGCCGGTCGGTTTGCGCTTTTCGTGCTTGGAGCGCCGCCTTCGCAACGGCGCCGTCGGGCGATCCTCGCGTATTTGCTCGACAGGTTCACCGGACACCCCATCGACGAGCGAGGCTGCAGCGGGCGATGGGGATGGCCGGCGACGAGGCGGGGGGCAGATCACCGAGGCCCGCTTCGGTTGCCTCGCGCTGTCAGCAGCACCGCCGGGTCCTTTATTATCATCACGCATAGTCGTTCCCACAAAATTCAGATGGGACCGTGGACAGAAGCCTCCGCCACTGCCGACACGGGCCCAGATTGAGCCAAGCCGAAGCCCTGGTGAGGAGCTTCAGCGTCGTGTCGTGCGATATCGCTTGCTTCTGTGAGGATGCGCGAGATGCACGCACCGCCGGTCTGGGCGGTGCGTGCAATCTACCGCGCGATCATGCCTACGGCAAGGAGAATTGATATAATCTCTATATTATTCTTATACTTATATCATACTTTCATTGTCAAGCGAACTGGAGCCAAGGCGATTTTCGCGCGTTTCGGCAAAGGTTTGGCCGGTCTCGGCCAGCCTCGCTTCCCGGCCAGTCATGCGCTCCCAGCGTGCGATGCAGACGTCGATGTAGCCGGGGTCGATATCCATGCCATACGCGATCCGCCCGGTCCGCTCGGCCGCCAGCAGGGTGGTGCCCGAGCCGATGAAGCTGTCGAGCACGATGTGTCCGCGGTGGCTGACGTCGCGGATAGCGTCGGCGACCAGCGGAACCGGCTTGGGCGTGGGATGGGCCTCAAGTTGCGCCATGCGCCCACGCCCGAAGGTGTTCACACCGGCATAGCGCCAGACGTTCGTGCGATAGCGTTTGAATTTGCCGAGCTGGACATTGTTGATGTGGCTCGCCTTGCCATGTTTAGCGATGAACACCAGTTCGTGCTGGGAGCGCAAGAGGCTACCCATGCCGCCATTGGTTTTCACCCAGACAGCGAGGTTGATCTGATCGAGACCTGCCTCGGCCATGGCGAGTTGCAGCGGCAGCGCGCCGCGCCAGTCCATGCACATGGCAAGCACCGCGCCGTTGATCAGATGGGGCATGATCGCCTTGAGGTTCGTCGCGTTGAACTGTTGGAATTCGCGTTGCGACATCTCGCCCGATGCCATCGCGAATTCGCGGTGTTGGACTTTGCCCAAGCCGCTGACATGCCCATTGATCGGCACATTATAGGGGGCATCCTGAAAAACCATGGTGGCCTTCTGCCCATCCATTAGGATCTCGAAGCTCATCGCCAGCAGCGACGAGCCGACAAAAAGCCGATGCTTGTCGAGCAGCCACAGGTCGCCCGGCCTGCTGACCGGTATCGCGGGCGGTTCGGGAATATCAGCATCGAGAGGATCGCCGCCAGATTCCTGCTCAGCCGCAGCAGGCTGTTCGATCATCAGGTCGATCTCGGCATGTTCCCAGCCGATCGTCTCGATGCTGAAGTCGAGTTCCAAGGTGTCGAGCTCGCCCAATTCCAGGGTGAGCATCTCCGCATCCCAGCCCGACAATTCGGCAAGACGATTGTCGGCGAGGCGATAGGCCTTGACCTTCGCGGGCGTGAGATGTCGGACGCGCAGCACCGGCACCGTCTCCAGCCCGAGAACCTTGGCAGCCTCCCAGCGACCATGACCGGCGATGATGGTGCCGTCCTCTTCAGCAATGATCGGGTTGTTAAATCCGAAGGTTTCGAGCGATTGCGTGATCAATGCGATCTGACGCTCGCTATGGGTCCTGGCGTTGCGCGCATACGGCTTGAGCAGTTCGGGCGGGATCTGCTCGATGGGGCCCAGTGTAGGGAGCTGGACCTTCCTGCCCGCGGCAGATTTGCGAGTGGCATTCCTTGGCATCGACTTCGTCCTTCATTGTGACCCGCAGGTCGATTGAAGGTGAAGCCGGCCAAACACGACCACGATCGATCATGCCCGGTACGGCTTCACCCGTACCACAGCCCTTCTCGACGGTGCCATTATGCGCCCCTGACCAGCGCCGGTGCAAGTGGATCGTTGTCTAGATTCGAGACCGAACGGCGCTGCGCCTCTTCGACACTGTCGGCACTTTCCCGCCGACCATGAAGCGTTCGCGATTACGCCGCGCGCATTCCCGATTTGCCCGGGATTTTTCCCGTTTCTATTTGAACGGGAATTTGATTATATTCTCCAGCTTTCTCCGTAGCTTGTCACGCACCTCGACACCAAGAACCAGCCTCGATGCGCGAATTTCCCGTTTAATCAGCGCGAAAACGGGAATATTCCGCCGGTAAACGGGAAGTCGGAATGGAGACGCGTTCGCGGGCGACTGCCTACACAGCCAACCGTTCATATCCGACCGATTGCGCCGAAGGTTCCCGTGCGGCAGCTTGGGCATGCTTCGTACGCCTTGGTCGTCCGGGTATATTCCGATCCTGTTGCACGGCTTGCCGCGCTGTAAGGTGCGAAAATGCGGCCT
>CAIOKP010000123.1 GCA_903858875.1 uncultured Sphingomonadales bacterium | reverse complement strand
TGCAAAGTCTTTGCGACAACACGGCGGGATTGTGGTCGGAAGGTCAAATCTGGACCGTTTGGAAAGGCAATTTTCCATTGGCGGATCATGTCTTCGATTTGTGCGCGATCGTCTTCGGGGTCGTCCCGGCTGTAGCCTTCGCCGTTGAAGGTCGTCAGACGCACGGCAACGAGCTCCTTTGAGTCGCCGACCAGCGTCCTTAGAAATTGGGCGGTATTGCGACGTGCTGCCGCGCCCGCAGCTGCGTATGGGTCGATGACATCCAGCGCGCGCACCGGATCTCCCGCCAATGGGGCAGTGAAAATGCGCAGATCACGCGCTCTGTCGGCGACGAGTTCGACGCGTGTTGGCCATGCGGGCGCTTGCGGGCGTGGCTGAACCGGGGTGACCGGACCAAGGCGGCCGCCTTTGCGAACCACTGGGGGGGTGTGGGGGGCGCTAGCTGTTGCCTCTATCTCCTCGGGCAATTCCACGACCACGGCTGCGAACAGGCTATCCAAGGGTGGGAAGGTCTCTGCCAGAGCCAGGTTGTCGGCAAAGGCGATTAGACGACGATCACGCTGAACATCAAAACTGGCCTGGGCCAGCGCTGGATCGGGATGGACCGATTGCAGCTGATAGACATGCACCGGGCGCGTTTGGCCAAGGTGATGCATCAAGGCTAGGCCATTGGCCAGGCTGGCTGGGCCATCCGGTCGGGTCAGCAGCAGGAGGTGGTTGCCGGCGGCAAGATCGGGGCCCGTACCCAGCACCGTGTTGTCGATTAACAATACAGCGAAACCCGTCGCGGCACGCCATGAGGCCAGGCTGGCGCTATTACCGCACGCATCGATGACCAACAGGCCTGGCGCCCATTGTTCCAGCTGGGAATGCAGCCGACGCCGGATCGCAGCGTCATCGCACAGGATTACTGCCTTTTCCTCTGCCTGGCGTATGGAACGCAACGGCTGCTGCAAGGCCGCAATCCGGCCGGATACCGTGGTCAAATCATCTATAGACTGACCCGGCACGAGTGCCGCCAATGACAGGCTGTCGAGCTGTTCAAGCAGATCGGCTTTTCGTTCCAGATCGTCGCTGTCGCGGGCAGGCAATATCCGATGCAGCAGCCGTTCGTACGCTTGGCGTTGTGTGGGTGGCATTGCCATGGGCGTGGCATGGACATGCCACACAGTCAGCGAATGGCTGCAATCGGCGCGCGAGCGGCGTAAAATTGTCGCTAGGGCATCGCCATCAGGGATGAGCAAATCGTGTAGGATTTCTGCCACAGAGCTGCCGGGGGGCACGGCGTAACCCGGCTTTGTCAGAGCAAGAAGTGCAGCGATTGTCCCTATCTCGCCCGCCAACGGCGGGGAAATCAAGGCCACCTTCAGCCGCGCCTCTATCATGCGCGCAGCACGAACCAGTTGAGTTGCAGGCCCTTGGAGCGCCCCCGCCTGATCGACTGCGACTACGGAAAAGGCCTGTGCCGTAAAACGCTCGGGGAAGTCCCGTAGAGTTTCGTGAGTGGTGAAGGCCAGGCCTGGCCCGGGTGGTATTGGATCGCTGCTACCGACATCAACCCGCACGATGGAGCTGAAGGCCGAGGGCGAGCAATGCAGATCAACCTGAGTTTGCCACTGGACCAAGCTTTCTGCAGGGGCAACAATCAGGCAAGGTGCATCGGTCTGATGTTGCAGCCACACCATAAAGCCGAGGGTCTGGAAGATTGTACCAAGGCCCCTCGAATCTGCAAGGATCGCTCCTGCTGACTGCGCCTGCCAATGGTTTGCAAGCCACAACATTCCGGCCTGCTGATGTGGGGCCGGCGACGTCACCATGGCCATGGGCCAAATGGGCGGGGTAGTTGGTACTTCCGCAACGGGCAGCGAAAGAGGCCCGTAACCGACAATCGCGCCATCGTTGGTCAGCTCAAGGAAGCTGAGCGTGCCCAATTGCTCGGACTGCGATGTGGGATCGGCACTGGCCAGGATCGTCAAGGATTCCGCAGCCGATCGGGCGGCTATGGTTGCCGGGACAGTGACGCCGGCAACGTCGGCCGTGGATCGTCGCCCCGCCAGAGCCAGGTCGATTGCCGCAAATGCCAAAGGTGCGCGACCACCAGACAGTTCGATAAGTTTGGCTTTTTCACCGTCGTCCAATCGCAGGCCAATGCGGACTGGCCACTGACCAGCTGGTCCTCGGATAATCCACGGCTGGACGGAACAGCGCCAGCTATCCAGCGAGACCACGGCCTGGATATACTGCGTGGTGTCAACGAAAAGGCCATCCAGTTCACGCGGAGATAACCCGCAGGCCTGCGCCAGAGTGCTGCGTGGCGCCAAGGCAAATGCGCGGCGATCATCCGGGCTGAGAAGCTGCGCCTGACGCAATGCTGCCAGGACCCGCACCAAGACAGGATCGATCGCCACAATGTTGCCATCGCTTAGCAAATAGGCGTCTTGTGCTCCGCGCCTGTGAAACACTTCGGCAAAGGCGCGCGCCGCGTCAGGCTGAAAAAGACTGTCCCATGTTTCGTCCAGTGCTGGGCCATGCAGGGCTTCAACAAGTTGGGATCGGCTGAACAACACCGGATGAAAATCGACCACGCCATCATGCACGGCCAGCTTGAGCGAGCAACCGGCGGCATGGGTCATTCGAAGCGCACCGATATGTGCATCAACCGCAATTTGCCCACCTGTCGCTTGCTCAACAATTGCGCGGACTTGGGCTAACGCCTCGACTCTAGCCGACATAGTCTCGGCTGCATTGGCGCTGTCTACGGCCTGCAAAGTTTGACTGAACAATTTTGGCAGGTGAAAAAGGCGGCCATCATGGCGGAACAGACCATCGACTTCTGTGACGCGCTCCTTTGCGCCATGACCATGGCTCCAATGGATGTCGATCGCAAAGCCAGCTTGATGGATCAATCTGCGGGCAGTGAGGTTTAGCGTCAGAGGTATGGCGCTGGGCAGATTGAGCGCGATCGCATCGCTTAGCGGCAGCGTTTCGAGAAGTTCGGGATGGAATTCCACCCAATGATCACCAGCTGTCGCCAGTGCAGCGCCATCAGTCGCAATGTCAGCCTTTTGCAAAGCATCAAACACCTGAGCCAAGCTCTCGGACGCTTGCTCCGGGCATGCGGTTGCCCATCTGCTAACCGGCAAGGGTTCGCGCTTCGGCTTTCCAATTCCGAGGAAGCCAGATGTTTCACGCCAAAGCATCAGGCGCCTGCCTTCGCATTGGAACCAGACCTTGGCCGAGGACATCAGAACTTCAATCCGGTCTTGAACCTCGGATGTTCGATCCCGGTTTCTTTGTAGATCTTGTGAGCAAAGCGCCACTGCCATGAGGAAAGGTGGGGGATGTATTCAAAACCCGAACCGCCGTTCATCGCGCGTAGCCAAACGTTGAAATATTGCTTTTTGTAAAGCGCAGGCTTTTGGCGATCGCTCTCCAGCCAAAATCGGCATGACCCGTTGTCGCTCCACTCAGCCAGCACCAGAGAACCGATACGGATAATGATGCCAGAGCTACCAGCTTCTACGCCGCTGCTGCCCTCGATCACCCCGTATTCGTGACGCTCCATCTTGAAGCGGGTGGCGATCATTCGTTCCGCATCGCGTCCCAACGCAAACCAGGCTTCGCTTACCCGACCTGCGTTCAGGTAGGCCATCCAAAATTCTTCACGTTCGTCCCATTGGCGGATGTTATTCGTCGTCTTTCGGACCACGTTAAAAAACTGTTTGAAGGAGCGTTCGGTGAGCCAACGCCGGACCAAGTCAACCAGCGCATTTTTGCGCGGGTCGTCCAGTGATG
>CAIOKP010000122.1 GCA_903858875.1 uncultured Sphingomonadales bacterium | reverse complement strand
GGCGAGTTCACGAGCCTTGCGGTAGAGGTCTGGCAGTCCACCATTTTCTTCGGGGACCGGATCGAACTTGCCGCTCTCGTTGAACCGCACGATTGCGGCGGCAAGATCGCTTGCATCGACGAGAGCAGCGCCTCCACTGGAGCCTCCGCCGGCGTCGGTCAGATGAAGGCTGACCATTGCGCGTAATTCCTGCCGCAAGCGCTCGTGAAAGCCCTTGGTGGCGGTCAACCACTCCTGCCAAGGCATGCTGCGCGCTGAGAAGTCAGTCTCCGACAATCCCTCGTCGCTCAATACCGCTCGCATCTGATCGGCAAGCGACGCCTCGGCCCGCGTCGCGCCGCGAAGATAGGCCCGCGCGAGCAAGATCTGTGCGAAGGTCTTCACCGGCGACCAGCGGGTGCCGTCGGCGAGCTTCGGGACTTTCCGGTCGATGAAGGCTGCGACCGAGCGTTCCAAGCGGCGCATCATCGTTGCCAGATTGCGCCGGTTATACTCGGCGTCGGCAAGCGTCATTTCCGTGTCCTGACGCAACGACACGAAGGCCTCAAGGCCGTTCCGAACCCACGGTTCGGCCGGAAGCATGAAATAGTCTAGGTTACGCGTGGTCGTGCCCTGCAACTTCACCATCTCGCGCGTGACGAGCTTGCTGAAGAGCGGCAGCGTAACGGGAATCGCCCGCGGGTCAATCTGCTCCGCGATCAGGTATAGGATGTCGTTCCATTTGGCGCCGTTCTCGATGGTGCCACTCGTCGACCAAGTGCGGATTTGCTCCCGAAGTTGCTCAAGCTCATTCTTGTTCGGCATCAGCCGTTTGGGTTTGGGCGCAATACCTACGGGGCGTGCGGGGCGCGCCGGAAGACCTAGTCGCGGCGGTGCGACCGGCTCAGGTTGCTCAGCTTCATCTTGGGGCGCCGGCGCAATAATGGGTTGTGGGACAATTACGGGTGCGGAAGGCGGCGGCGAGATATTCGCAGCATCTCCGCCGATCCATGGTAGTCCGAACGCTTCGAAAAGCGATCGAGATGCTCCTGCGAAAGTAAGCTCTCCGTCGAAATTCTCGGTATCGGCCCGACTGGGATTTGCCCAATAGGCGAGCATGCGCCGCATCCGCGCGCGTTCTGCCGGGGCATCGATCCGGATATCGACGATTTGCTCTAGTCGCGGAACGAGCGCCAAGTCCGATCGGCGATCGGCCCGAAACGCGTCCGATTCAATGAAACTGCCAGGGTAGGTTCCGGCGCCAAGGCTCTCTGGCTGCAACAGGTTGGGGTTCAATATGGCCTGCAGGATCCCTCGTGGGGTTTTCCACGTCTGGCCATTGTCGTTCTCCTTGAGCGCCTCGAAGAAGCGATCGAAGGCATGCTCGGTGAAGGGGAAGAGTCCGACGCCCGATTCCTCTCCGAACGTCGCAAAGCAAGCATCATGGCGAGGGCAGCCGTCGCACCGATTGGGAGGTGCGACCTCCCGATCCGATCGGACCTCTCCGAGCCAGTCATTGAGCGAAGCAGGCCCCGCTCGGACCGCCGAGAGATAGCGAGCGGCGAACTGGCGCCGTGTTTCGCTTGCACGCAGCGTAGCCACGTCCTGAAGACCATCGGTTGCCTGACCGAGCCGAACTTCATGGGTGATACGCTGTCGGTAATTCCCCTGCAGCTTGTCGTAATAGGCAGGGGTTACGCCCACGACGGAGATCAGGGGGCAGATCGGCTTCTCATCGGCCTCGCCGCGTGCCGCAGCGTTGAAGACCAGGACGTCGATGAGACTGTCATCGAGACCCTCCCAACTGGTGATGTCCTCAAGCAGCAGGACCAGCCGCTGCCCACGCTCCGCAAGAGCCTCCCGCACCTGGCGAAACAACGCCTTGAGGCCCTGCGCGGACACACCTAGCACGTTCTGGATGGCGTCGTTGCGGCGGACGTTGAGCGCTTTGATGAGGGCGACGCTGGTCGGGAATTCGTCGCCATGCTCCTCCGCCAACTCGTCCGCGAGCCATTGCTGGTCGCGATAGGCCCTGATCGAATCTGACTCG